>CAILZL010000023.1 GCA_903838705.1 uncultured Pseudomonadota bacterium | reverse complement strand
TGACTCAGTCACCCGCTGGCTCTGGACATACAATCACGAAAGACCGAACATGGCCATAGGCGGCATCACCCCCATACAGAAGTTGGCTATGGTCGCCTGATCTCTCCACTTCTGACCTCAGTTAAAAAGGGGAGGATTACCGAGCAATATGGGAAGTTAAAGTTCTGCATTAGTTCTATGCCGAGAATACGCGAGCTACCCCGGGCTATGTCGGTATATCCAGAGAAGTCACAGTAGATCTGGTATGCAAAAAATAGTGTAGCGAATGCGGCACGTAAGCTGGTTGTAGGTGGGCCTTTGTCGAATACGAAACTGACATAGATTGCTGCTCTATCCGCAATGACAGATTTTTTGAACAGCCCCCATAATATCAGCCGTAATCCCGAATAGACTTTTTCAGATGAAAGATGGGGTACCGCGAAAAGTTGCGGCATCAAGTGGCGTGCCCTTTCGATCGGGCCGGCTATCAATTGTGGGAAATGCGTTACATAGGCCAGAAAATTTATGTAGTGACGTTGGGGTTCTTGTTCTCCTCTGTACACGTCTATTACGTAGCTTATAGCCTGGAATGTATAAAAGGAAATTCCCAGCGGCAGGATCAAATGTAATGTTGAGAAGCGTTCGCCAAAAACCGGACCGAGTATTTCCTGTGAAAAAAGTTGTAGTACTTGAAGAAAAATAAAACGCCAAGATTGGCAGACAGGCTGCAGGCTAGAAATACTTTATTTCGAAGAGCTGTTTTTTGTTTCCATATGCTGATATTTTCAAGGCTGCAAGATAGTCAACGCACGATGTTCCAAGTAGTACGAGCACGTAAGGTGCTCGCCAGCTCATGTAGAAATATAGCTCCAATGATAGTAGGGCGTAGGGACGAAGTGGCCCACGGCATAGGGCTAGCAGCAATGCGGCTGCGCAGAAAAAATACAGGTACTCAATTGAGTTGAATATCACGCTTGGTTTCTTTTTTCTGGTCTTGTGGCCGGCTTGGCGTTTTACTTAGGCCCCATATCTGCATCTCGGTACCTGTCCAACTTTGTGTGTGGCATCGTACTGCTAGCTGATTGCGCCACAGCAAGCTGTTAACTTTATTTGTGGTGCTGCTAACCAATAATTATCGAATTACTCTGTCCATGTTTTCCACGGAGCAATACCCTTTTCCCAGAGACTATCTAGATAAATCTTATCCCAAAGTGTGTCCATGCCATACCAAAATCCTTCATGTTGATAAGCGCCCAGCTGGCCTTCATTGGATAGGCGTTCCATTGGGCTGCGTTCAAAAATCGTGTCATCGCCATCGATGTAGTTGAGAATTTTCGGTGAGGCTACAAAAAAGCCGCCACTAACCCAGCCACCACCGCCCAGTGGTTTTTCCTGAAACGCGACTTTGCCGCTTGCAATGGCCAATCTGCCATAGCGCCCCGGTGGTTGGACGGCAGTAACTGTGGCAAGTGTTTTCCCTTGTTCATGGTGTTTAATTACTTTGCGTATATCTAGATCAGTGACGCCGTCACCGTAAGTAAACAGGAAGTTCTCGTTACCAATGTGCTGCTTTGCTCGCAGCAATCGCCCTCCTGTCATGGTTTCCGGGCCCGTGTCCAGCAACGTTACTGTCCAAGGTTCAGACTTTGATTGATGTACTTGAATTGAGGAGGTTGTCAGATCAATGGTGACATCGGACATGTGCAAGAAGTAATTCGCGAAGTATTCCTTGATCATGTAGCCGCGATAGCCCAGCAATATGATGAAATCCGTGATGCCGGCAGCTCCATAGATTTTCATAATGTGCCACAGAACCGGTCGGCCGCCGATTTCAACCATCGGTTTGGGGCGTGCTTGCGATTCCTCGCTGATCCGTGTGCCGCGCCCACCTGCGAGAATGACTGCCTTCATACGCTCTTGTTCCTCGAGTTGTTCAGTATCGATCGGAATACGGTGCATACCCTGTCAACCTGAGCTTCGGTCAGCATCAGGGCGGAGGGCAGGTTGATGGCCCTTTTGGCCAGATCATAGGCCACGGGGTTCTGGACACAAGCGTCTACTACGCTATGATATTTTGCGAACGCAGGCAACGAACTGAGTGGCGGGAAGAAGGGGCGGATATCGATTTCCTTCGCATCAAAAAGTTGCATTAGTTGCAGGGTGGTTAGGTCATAGCTGCTGTCCAGTACTGCATTGACCATCCAGAAGGTATTTCCGACATCTGCCACGCGGGCATTCAACTGGATGCCTTGAATGCCTGACAGGCGAGCTTCATACCAGGAAAATATTTCCCGTTTGCGTTCAATCAGTTCATTGACGCGCTGTAACTGTGCACGGCCAAATGCTGCGGGCAGGCTTCCCATGCGGTACTTGTGACCAATTTCGCTGGTCACAAAATACTTGAAATCTGCGGCAGTGCGACCGTGGTCGCGAATGCGCGCGGCGCGCTCAAATAAATCATCACGGTCGGTTACGAACATACCACCTTCACCAGTGGTTAGCGTTTTTGTGCCGTGAAAGCTGAAAGTGGAAATATCCCCAAGAGTGCCGGCCGCATGGCCTTTGTAGCTCGAGCCAATTGACTGAGCTGCGTCTTCAATGATGGCGATGCCTTTAGGTTTTGCGATTGCGTTGATTGCGTCCATGTCAGGCATGCCGCCATATAGATCAACGGTTACAATGGCTTTGGTGCGCGGACCAACGCATCTTTCTACTGAAGCAGCTGATATCTGCCATGTTGATGGGTCGATATCGGCAAAGACCGGCTCTGCACCAACATAGGCAATGGGCGCTGCGGTGGCTACCCAAGTACTCTCTGGAACAATGACTTCGTCACCCGGTCCAATATTTAAACAGAGCATTGCCAAATGCAGTGCAGATGTGCAATGAGGAACGGCTGCCGCGTGACGGATGCCCAAATACGCGGCAAATTCCTGTTCGAAGCGTTTGACCGATTGGCCGGCATTCTTGTACCAGTCATTTGCCGCAGCCTGCGCAACGTACTCAACCTCGAGGTCTGACACCCAAGGTCCGGCTACCGGGATATGTTCGTCTGGTTTAGGCTGTTCCTTTAGGGGGGTTGCGTGAGTGTTCATGGAATGCACATTCTCCTTGCGGCCAAGCTTACTCCATAGTAGTCCATCGTATTCATACGTGAGTCACAATCAGCTTTTATCGATTATGGTCAGGATATTAGTGCTAATGACTGTTGGGCGTGACGCAAAGTAATTTTGATACCAATTCGGCAATCGCCAGCGATGCTGTCAAACCCGGCGATTCTATTCCCAGTAGATTAATCAGTCCGGGTACACCATGCACCTCGGTTCCTTCGATCTCGAAATCTGCGGCAGGCTGTCCTGGTCCGACCAGTTTGGGTCGGATGCCAGAATAGGCTGCGTGCAAGGAGCCATCAGGTAATGATGGCCAATATTCGCGAATGGCTGAATAGAACTGCTCAGCCCGAGCTTCGGTAACTGAGTAGTCGATTTGTTTTACCCATTCAACATCAGGTCCGAAGCGAGTGGTCCCATCCATATCCAGCGTTGCATGGACACCTAGTCCAGCCTCATTGGGCATGGGATATACAAGGTGCTTGAATGGTTTTGTGCCCTGACAGGAAAAATAGTTGCCTTTTGCAAAAAAGGCGTCTCTGTTGCGCATGACTGGATAACCGTGAATTTTTTTCAGCGTTTCTAGTGCATTAAGTCCCGCGCAGTTCACTAGCTGACGGCAGCTCAAGTCGGTGTTGTCATTGTCAGTATTTAGAACAACATTGAACCCATTGTCAGTTACCGTGGCTGAGACGAAGCGTGTGTTTGTTATTAGTAATCCATGGTGAGCCTGAATGTCGGCCTCAAGACAGTTCATATAGTCATGAATATCGATAATGCCGGTGGATGGCGAAAATAGCGCAGCTGCACAACGCACAGCTGGTTCGCGCTGAGTTACTTCGTCACGGCTTAGAAGCTCAAGATCATTTACACCATTTGCACTGGCTTTCTTGTGTAGCTGCTGCAGCTGCTCCAATTGCATTTCCTGCGCGACGATGAGTTTACCGCAGCGTTTGTGTTTAATCCCTCGCTCATTGCAATAGCGATAGAGCTGATCTTTGCCGGCAATACACAATCGGGCTTTTGCGCTGTCAGTTGGGTAGTAAATTCCCGAATGGATGACGCCGGAGTTGCGTGATGATGTTTCCTGCCCAGATGCCGAATGCCGCTCGATAACGAAAACCTCGCGGCCTCTGCGTGCGAGTACGCTTGCTACCGCCAAGCCTACTACACCTGCGCCAATAACCAGGGCATCTACATGTTCGCTCATTGATCAAATTCTTTTGATATTGTATGTAAAAGAATGGGGTGCTAACCTGATCTTATTTAAAGTGTCTTGATCTCAGTAGGCCTTATCGTCACGGAAAATCTTGAATGCAGTCAGGAAAATAATCTTGATGTCGAGCAGGGGGGTCCAGTGACGCAGATACTCAAGATCGTACTTCACACGCTCTTCCATGTCTTCAAGCCGCGAGGTTTCACCACGACAACCACTGATTTGAGCAAGCCCTGTAATTCCTGGTAACACTTTGTGTCTTACCATGTAGCCCTTGATCAGCTTTCTGTATTGCTCGTTATGCGCCACGGCATGTGGTCGCGGGCCAACAAGGCTCATTTTTCCTTGCAGTACATTTAGTAGTTGTGGCAATTCATCGATTGACGAACGTCGCAAAAAGCTGCCTACAGGCGTGATGCGGCTGTCGGATTTCGATACCTGTACAACTTTGTCGCCATCTTCGGTGACTTTCATGGAACGGAATTTGTAGACGGCAATTTCCCCACCATCAAGACCATAGCGTCGCTGCCTGAAAATCACGGGTCCGGGTGATGTCGATTTGATGGCAAGTGCCACGATCAATAGCACCGGAGAGAGTGCCAATATCGCCAGCGACGAAATCCCAATGTCAATCAAGCGCTTGATAATGCCACGATACCCATAGAATGGTGTTTCACACATGGCGACCACGGGCATGCCTTCAATTTCCGTAAATCTTGCCTGTATCAGATCAAATACAAAAATGTCAGGTATGTAGTAGATGGATGCAGTTGTATCTCTCAATTCATCAAGAAGATCCATCACTCGCTTTACATGACGTATGGGTAGAGCAATGAAAATAACATCTATCTGGTTGACTTGAACAAAACTGCCCAGCTCACTCAATTTGCCCTTTATGATGCCTTCTGAGCCAAGACCGAGTCTTTCAGCGCTTCTATCGTCAAAAAAACCAAATTTTTCGATGCAATAGCTCGGATTGTTTGTGAGTTTTTCTGCAAGGGCCGTGCTTATTTCATTGTATCCTGCAAATACGGCTTTCCGGTTTTTTGCGGCTTTCACCAGACATTTTTGAATTACAACAAGCATTAGCAATGAACTAAGTGCTACTGTGAATAAAGTTGCGAGGGTCCACAAAAAAAATTGTCTGCTATTTAATAGTTCAACATGCGTCGCTTTTGAAACTAAAAATATTACTGTGGCTGCCAGGAGAAAGCGTATGCAGATTGCGGAGATTGCGTCTGCAGATTGTCCTGATAATTGTGAACGTATATCTACAGGGGCTCTGATGAGTGCAAGAAACAGTATTGCAATTGCTACCACCATCGGGGCCGCGACATTGGATATCTGCTGTCCGGTCAATCTGATTGCAAGGTAGAGGCAGATAATTGAGATGATGCAGGAAAGAGCGATCTGCACCAGTGTTAAAACCGCTACTACCAAACTGTTCTTTAAAAAAATCGGCTGGGTCACTTCATGTTCCCTAGTGTTAATGCATATTAACTTTGCACGGTCGCTAGCCAAGTACGTGTTTATGCAGGCCGGAATGTTAAGGTCACTATTGTGCGGTGTTAATAATGAAGCCGCATTATGTAGAAAAAGTGTGACGTAATGCAGTTATTCACTCTGGCCTGCAAAACACCTGATCGAATATGGCAGGTTTAGTCCTCAATTTTGGTGGTGTTTGCTTGGGGAAATTGTGCATCAGGAGACGATTAAACCTACTGGTTTATTTACTCGCCTCCTGATGCTTGGCTGGATAACTCAGACCCATTCGTAATTTCAGGTTACTCAACTACCAGACGCGGCACCTTGCTCATGGCTGGGGGCGCTGCTCGGTACAGATGAATGTGCCTCACGTGGTTCCTGATGGCTAGCAACGGGTTGAGCAGAGCTGCTTGCGTCACCATTGCCGGACATGGCATCTCCGTTGCCATCAGTGCTGGTATTCCCCTGGTTGTTGGCATCGGAGTTGAACTGCCGTACTTCTCCACCTCTGCCACGACCGCCCCTGCGGCGGCGGTTTCGGCGGCCACGACCTTGCCCACGCTCACCCTGTACCTGATTTTCCACCGGGAAGGCATCGGAATGCGCCTCACCTTGAGTTGCTACTGCAGTGTTTGTTACACCTTCCCCGGCAGGGGCCATTGAACGCTGCGCATCGCGTTCGCGCTGGCGCTCCTGCTGCTCCCGCTGGCGCTGGGCCTGATGCTCACGACGCTGCTCGTCGCGTTGCTGGCGTTGCTCTGGCGTCTGTTCACGGCGTGGGTCGCGTCTGGTATCGCGAGCTTCGCCACGGTTATCGTTACGGCCATTGCGCGGTCCGCGACGATCATTCCCATTGCGGCCACGGGATGGACGATCAGTGCGGTCATGTCGATGCTGGGTGGCGGTGGCAGGCGTTGCGGGTGCAGCTTCGCCACTGCCAAACAGCGCACGCCAGATGCTGGTGAATATCCCCACTTTTTCCGGTTCGGGCGCTGCTACGGCCTGTGGTATCGGTGCCGGTGGCAGAGGGGCAATGGTGGTGACTGCAGGTTGTGCTGCAACAGGCTTCTGTTCGGCGCGATTCGCAATTGCATCGACGTCAATGGAAGGCTGCTGTGCCATCTTGTAGCTGGTACCAGTGTATTCAGGAAGTTGCACTTCATCTTCACGGATGCGGCGGATTTCATACGCCGGTGTTTCCATGTATTTGTTAGGCACCAGAATCACTTCGGTTTTTGTTTTGGCCTCAAATTCCTGGAGCGTGGTGCGCTTTTCATTGATCAGATAGGTCGCTACATCGACCGGCAACTGGGCAATGACCTTGGCCGTGCGGTCCTTACGGGCTTCTTCACCGATCAGTCGCAGCAGCGTCAGGGCCAGAGATTCGACGCTGCGAATCTTGCCCTGACCCTGGCAACGCGGGCAGGTGTGGTGGGTGGCTTCGGCAATGGAAGGTCGCAGGCGCTGACGTGACAGTTCCAGCAGACCAAAGCGGGAAATGCGGCCCAGCTGGATGCGGGCGCGATCCTGCTTCACGGCATCCCGCAGGCGATCTTCTACAGCACGCTGATTCTTGCTCGATTCCATATCGATGAAGTCGATAACAATCAGGCCGCCTATATCCCGCAGACGTAGCTGGCGGGCGATTTCATCGGCTGCTTCCAGATTGGTGTTGGTGGCAGTGGATTCAATGTCGCTACCACGGGTGGCGCGTGCCGAGTTGATGTCGATGGAAACCAGGGCTTCAGTCTGGTCAATGACGATGGATCCGCCCGATGGCAGGGTAAGCGCGTGCGCGTGCGCAGATTCGATCTGGTTTTCAATCTGGTAGCGGGTGAACAGCGGCACTTCGTCTTCGTACAGCTTCAGCTTGCGCAGGCTGGTGGGCATGAAGCGCTGCATGTAATCCTGGCCTTCGGCAAATACGCTCGGGCTGTCGACCAGCACTTCGCCGATGTCGTCGCTCAAGTAGTCGCGTAAGGCACGGATGACCGGCTTGGATTCCTGATAGATCAGGAAAGGAGCAGGGCGGGTGGCGGCTTCCTGAATGGCCTGCCAGACAGCCTGCATGTTGTTCACATCCCACTGCAGTTCCTCAGCGGAACGTCCGACACCTGCGGTACGGACAATGGCGCCCATGCCTTCAGGTAACTGCACGCTGTCCAGTGCTTCACGCAGCTGGTCACGATCTTCGCCTTCAATGCGGCGTGAGACGCCGCCGGCGCGGGCATTATTCGGCATCAGTACCAGGAAGCGACCGGCCAGGCTGATGAAGGTGGTCAGAGCAGCGCCCTTGTTGCCACGTTCTTCTTTTTCCACCTGCACCACGATTTCCTGGCCCTCGGTGACCAGATCACGGATGTTGCGACTGCTGGCATTGCTGCCTTCCTTGAAATATTCCCTGGAGATTTCTTTCAGCGGCAGGAAGCCGTGACGGTCAGCACCGTAATCGACAAAGCAGGCTTCGAGGCTGGCTTCAACCCGGGTGATCCGTCCTTTGTAGATATTCGCTTTCTTCTGTTCACGGGAGGCAAGTTCGATCGCGAGGTCATAGATCCGTTGTCCGTCTACCAGAGCAACGCGCAACTCTTCATCTTGAGTTGCATTTACTAACATTCTTTTCATGGGCCCCTACTTGTTTGTATATGGGGGGCCGTGGAAGGCGCGAGGCGAGTGCAGGCGCGGAAGGATGGGAACGGCTTGGGCGGATTGGCTGAAAGTCACCAGCAAGAGCTGGGCTCAATGCGCAATCTGACTGATAGCGTTTCCAGTGCTGGCATGCCAGCCGTGACCGGATTGCCTGGGCTTTTCAGCCAACGAGCATTCCTGTCACCTTGAAATCCTGCCGAATCTTGCGGCCCGCCCGGTGCGCTTGTGTCACCGACCCAACGCCCGAGTTGCGGGTTTGGCATCAGTGTTCCAATCGGCCGAGCGATGGTTCTGACTGGCACATAGCCTGTAAAGACAGAACCAACTAAGATGCGGCTCCCGTTGATCCGCCATGGCCATGATTTGTTATGGATTCAGGCTGGAACGGCTGGTGGCCGCGTATGATCGTTCAAGTCGGCGCTTGGTGGCGCTGGCCAACAAGTCACCGGAGAACGAAAGCGTTGCGACTATAGCATGCATTTTTGTGCAATCAATGGCTTACGTGGCCTAAGTCGCAACTTTGTTTAAATTAATCTGAGTATCGGGCCTGTGTCCCGCTTGATGCCCTTATGTGGCAGGTGTGATGAGTAAATCTTCCAGTTCCCTCCCGGCTTCCCATGAAACGAGTGCTGCTGTAACCCCGGGCAAAGGTGTCAGTTATGTAGAAGCGAATGAGGGCGATGTCGGGCAGCGGCTCGACAATTACCTGATGCGGGTTCTGAAAACTGTACCTAAAAGCCATGTTTACCGGGTGGTACGCAAGGGAGAGGTGCGGGTAAACGGCAAACGCGCCAAGCCGGAAACCCGGCTGGCACTGGGTGATCGGGTGCGTATCCCGCCGCTGCATATGGAGGACAAGCCGGTACGGGCCACACCCTCGCATTCATTACAGCAGTTCATTACCGATGCCATTCTGTTCGAGGACAAGGATATCCTGATCGTCAACAAACCTGCCGGAGTGGCCGTTCATGGTGGCAGCGGTCTTGCATTTGGCGTCATTGAGGCTTTGCGAGCCGCCCGACCCGAACTGACCGAGTTGGAACTGGTGCATCGGCTGGATCGGGATACCAGTGGTGTGCTGCTCATCGCCAAACGTCGGGCCGCCCTGCGTGAATTGCATGCAGCATTTCGCGAACGGGAAATGACCAAACGCTACCTAGCGCTGGTCTGTGGTCGCTGGGAGTTAGGCAGCAAGCGCATAGAGCTGCCACTGCTTACCAATCAGAAACAGGGTGGTGAGCGCATGGTCCGGGTGCATCCGGATGGGGTCTCGGCGCTCAGTATTTTTGTGCCGCAGCAGAAGTTTGGCAAACTGGCCACGCTGATGGCCATCGAAATTGGTACAGGCCGTACCCATCAGATTCGAGTGCACGCGGCCTATGCAGGTCATCCCGTGGCAGGTGATGAGAAATACGGCGACAAGTCCGGAAATGAAGCCCTGCGGGAATACGGGCTGAAGCGCATGTTCTTGCATGCACATACCCTGGAATTTGCCCGTCCCGGCACCGGTGAGCCGTTCAGCATTACCGCTCCTCTGAGCGATGAACTGAATTCCGTACTGGCCAATCTCAAAAAAGTATCGACCAGACGGAATAAGCAGGAATTGTAACCAAGGCTAGGGCAGAGACAGCCCGGCTCGGCGCAAAGCCCCTGATAACCAGATCAGCGGCAGTCCGGTCAGCGCGGTGGGGTCCTGTGAATCAATGCGCTCAAACAGGGTGATACCCAGTGATTCGGCCTTGAAGGAGCCCGCGCAGTCAAGCGGGTTTTCGGCTGCAACGTAACGCCCGATTTCCTCATCAGTCAGGGTTCTGAAACGGACGATAGTCGAATCAATATGCGCTTCGTGCTGCTGGTGGTGGTGGTCAATCACATGGACGGCAGTATGAAATACCACCTGACTGCCGCTGGCGGCTTTCAGCTGTGCAACCGCTGCTTCGACCGTGCCCGGCTTGCCCAGAATCTGCGAGCCTCGGACTGCCGCTTGGTCGGAGCCGATAATGATGCTGTCCGGATAGCGGGCGGCTACCGCCTCGGCTTTCTGCTTGGCCAGCCGGTAAACCAGGCTGGTCACGTCTTCGTTGGCAAGCGGTTCTTCGTCAATTCCCGGGGAATGCACGGTAAACGGCAGTCTGAGGCGTTCCAGCAACTGACGCCGGTAAATGGAGGTGGAGGCCAGTACCACGTGGGTAAGGCTGGACGGGCTTCTGCGGTGGTTATTCACTGAGTTTGATCCATAATTTATCCCTTAGAAAAAACAAGGGTTTAAGGCCTGGAAGATTTTGACAGAGCACGGGCTCGCACCTATGATACGCGCCCCATGTCGCGCCCCCCCGCCGAATCCAGAATAACCACGACATCGACCGTGGTGGATGCTGAGGTTCTGGCACACGGCCAGCTAGGCTGGGAAGGTGAGTTTAACGGCACCCGCTTCACCCGTCTGCAGGATGTAGCACTGTCGGATACTCCGCGGGTGGCGGTCAAGCTGGCGTTTGTCATGCTGGACCGGCGGCCGGTGGTACATGGTACGTTGAGCACTGAAGTAGAGCTGGTGTGTCAGCGTTGTATGGGTGCTATGCGCTACCCTTTGCATGAGCAGTTTGAGTTGATGCTGATTGGCAGCAATTCAGAACTGGATCAGGTGCCGGAGCCTTATGAACCCTGGCTCTCGAATGTACAGCGAATGAATGTGTTTGATTTGATTGAAGAGCAGTTGTTACTCGCATTGCCTTTGATCGCCAAGCACGAAGATGAGGAAGAGTGTGTGCGGATCGCACCCGGCCTGTTGTCGAATGAGCCTGCAGATGAAGCTGTAGAGCGGCAGCAGGAGGCGGAATCGCAGAGCGATGCGGTGCAGCGACCTTTTGGAAACCTGCGTGATTTGTTGCGCAAATGAATGAACTGCCAGCAGCAGTGTCGAACAATGTCTGGAATTTTGTAGAGAGAAGATCATGCCTGTTCAAAAAAGCCGTAGAACTCCTTCCACCCGCGGTATGCGTCGTTCACACGATGGTCTGACTGCGCCCACTCTGTCGGTAGACAAGACCTCTGGTGAGACGCACACCCGTCATCGCATCACGCCTGATGGTTTTTATCGTGGCAAGAAGGTTATTGAAACACGCGAAGACAAGCAGGCTGAATAAGTTACCGGACGCAATGACATACTTCATTGCGTTTGGGTTCCTGCCGCAGCTCAGGTCGTCGATTCCATTCAATTGAATATGCAGCCAGACCAGCGGCTCAGCATCGCCATCGATGCTATGGGTGGCGATCATGGGCCATCCGTTACTGTTCCTGCGGCGCTTAAAGTGCTCGCCGAACAGCAGGATATAACCATTGTTCTGGTAGGAAAGGAAGAAACCCTTGCGCCTATGCTGGCAAAGGCTGGTAAGGCATTAGCCGGCCGGTTGCGCATTCATCATGCCAGCCAGGTAGTGGCAATGGGTGAGCGTCCTCAGGACGCATTGCGCAAGAAAAAAGATTCTTCAATGCGGGTTGCCTTGAATCTGCTGCAATCCGGTGAGACTAATGCCTGTGTCAGTGCGGGCAATACCGGCGCTTTGATGGCTACCGCCCGCTTTGTACTTAAAACCATTCCCGGGATTGACCGGCCTGCGATTCTGTCGCGTATTCCGGCTCATCATGGTCATACCCACATGCTGGATCTCGGCGCGAATGCGGATTGTACGCCTGAGCATTTATTGCAGTTTGCAATGATGGGTAGCGTTGTGGCCACGGATCTGCATGACCTGCCACGGCCGCGTGTCGGCTTGCTCAATATCGGCTCCGAAGATATCAAGGGTAATGAGCTGGTGCAGGAAGCATCCAGACTGCTGCAGGCCAGTACCCTGAATTACATTGGTTTCGTTGAAGGGAATGACATCTTTGGTGGTGATGTCGATGTGGTGGTAACGGATGGCTTCACCGGAAATGTTGCGCTCAAGGCTATGGAAGGTACTGCCCGGATGATTGGCGCGACCATCAAGAGCGAATACACTCGCAATCCATTGCGTCGCTTGAGTGCGCTGGTTTCGATGCCCGTTCTCAAGGCCATCAAGAAACGCTTTGATCCGGGGCAGCACAACGGTGCCAGCATGGTGGGGCTGAATGGCGTGGTGATCAAAAGCCACGGCAGTGCCGATGCGGATTCGTTTGCCAACGCTATACGCGTTGCCATTGTTGAGGCGCGCAAGGGCGTGCCCTCACAAGTCAGTCAGTTATTGCAGGAACAGATCAGATGACCACGTATTCAAAGATTGTTGGCACGGGTTCCTACCTGCCTGAAAAAGTTCTGACCAATGCTGATATGGAAAAGCTGGTAGATACCACCGATGAATGGATTCGCACCCGCACGGGTATCGAGCGCCGCCATGTTGTAGCTGAAAATGAAACCACCTGTGACATGGCTGAACACGCTGCGCGGCGTGCCATGCTGGCAGCCGGGGTAACGCCTGCAGAGGTTGATCTCATCGTGATCGGCACTACTACGCCGGATCAGCAGTTTCCTAACACCGGCTGCCTTTTGCAGCAGCGCCTTGGTATTTTCGGGCCGCCTGCTATTCAGCTGGAAGCAGCGTGCTCAAGTTTCATTTATGCATTAAGTGTTGCAGACAAATTTGTGCGACTAGGCGATGCCAAGTGCGCATTGGTCATAGGTGCAGAATGCCTGACCCGGCTAGTGGACTGGAATGATCGCAATACCTGCGTATTGTTCGGCGATGGTGCAGGGGCGGTGATTCTCAAGGCCTCCACAGAGCCCGGCATTCTGTCCACACATCTGCATGCCAGCGGTGATTATGCAGATCTGCTGTATTACCCGACCGGCCCGGCAAAACGCTATAACCCGAACGTGCCTGAATCCAGTCAGTGTGTTATTCAGATGAAGGGCAAGGAAGTGTTCAAGGTTGCGGTCAATAAACTGGGTGATGTAGTGGATGAAACTCTCGCTGCCAATCACATGGACAAGAGTGACATCGACTGGCTGGTTCCCCATCAGGCCAATATGCGCATTATTCAGGGCATCGCCAAGAAGCTGGACCTGCCGATGGAACGGGTCATCGTGACCATTCAGGATCAGGGCAATACCTCTGCTGCCTCAGTGCCACTGGCACTGGATACCGGTATTCGTGACGGACGCATCAAGCCCGGTTCGCTGGTGTTGCTCGAAGCATTTGGCGGCGGATTTACCTGGGGTTCAGCGCTGGTCAGAATCTGATCGACAACAACGCTGCAAGTCGTCCGGTTGCGATGCAGTTTAAGCGTATGAATTTCCGTATCCCGCTCCTGCTTCTGTTCTTTTATTCCGTCCACTCGTATGCGGTGACTTATCCTTTGCCCGCCGCAGGCGATGCCTTGATCGGTGAAGAGCAGATCATCACGGCACGCTATGAAGATACCTTACTGTCACTGGGGCGGCGATACAGCGTGGGCTATGACGAAATCGTCGCTGCCAATCCCGGTGTGAATGTCTGGTTGCCGGGTGAGGGCACGCGCATCGTGATTCCATCCCGCTATATCCTGCCGGATGCGCCACGTACGGGCATTGTGGTGAACGTGGCTGAGCAGCGAATTTATTATTTTCCGTCACCCAGATCAGGCGAAGCACCGGTGGTGCAAACTTTTCCGGTCAGCATCGGCAAGATGGACTGGAAAACGCCGCTGGGATTAACGCGTGTGGTGGATAAGCGCATGAATCCCACCTGGTATCCGCCTGCTTCCGTGCGCAAGGAGCACGCTGATCGCGGCGACCCGCTGCCTGCAGCAGTTGCGCCCGGGCCGAACAATCCGCTTGGGGAATTTGCCATGCGGCTAGGAATTGCGGGAGGTTCCTATCTGATACATGGCACCAACAAGCCCACTGCGATTGGCATGGACGTTACTCATGGCTGCATTCGCATGTTTCCTGAAGACATTGAAAAATTCTTCAAGGAAGTGCCGGTCGGTACATCAGTGCTGATTATTGATCAGCCGTACAAGATGGGCTGGTCAGGGAATGAGCTGTATATGGAAACGCATCCGCCGCGTGCGGACAGTGAATGGGCAGCCAGTCAAAGTCTGACCAGTATTACCCGTATGTTTGTTGCAGCGACTGCACAGCACCCGGCGCAACTGGACTGGAACGATGCGGAACAGGTGTTTCACAATACCACCGGATTGCCGGTACGCGTCAAGCTGCTTCAGTAGTTACGTGCCTGTCCTTCACGATCAGCAGTAGTTATTCCAGCTGAAACAAAAAAGCCGCAGAATCCCGCGGCTTTTTGTTCATCAGAATCTGAAGTAATTACTTCGATACAGATTGCTTGAACATGCGATCCAGCTTTTCGTTGGTTGCATCAACACCGGCCTGAGCGGTTTTAGCAGCCTGCAAAGCCTGATTCGCAGTGGTCTGTGCCTTGTCAGCAGCAGCCTGAGCGGCGGCAGCGGCCTTGCTGGCGGCTGTGGCTGAGGTGTTGGCAGAGTTAGCAGTGCTCTGCGCAGCAGCAGCATCCTGACCTGCCTTGCTGGCCATCGCACGCACTTCATCGAGTGCCTTGGTGTCCTGACAGCCTGCGGCGGTCAACAGCACCAGAGCAGCAGCGCCGGCCATCAATGTATTTGAAACAGTTTTCTTCATGGGATTCTCCCTCTTTTGACAGTAAAACAAAAAGATTCAGCAGCTCTGATCAAGGGCTTGCCTTGAACGCTCGCATCAAGTTGACACCTGAGCTGAGCCTGAGTTCCGCAAAGGATACAGGAATGATCGTCACCAAAGTAGCGCTAGTAATGCCTGGTCGCCTGTGAGAGACGGCTAGACGGTTACGTACTTGCCGTGAATACCAGAGGGGAATCCAGATGCACCGGCGACAACCAGTGCGCTAGTTAGGGCGATGCGTTACCAGCAGCCCGTTGTAGGTGTTCGCGTTCCAGTTTCCTTAATAGTGAATGTCAGGCAGCTGGTATCAGCATTCTGTATTGATGTTGCGGTTGCAGTCGCGGTATATGTTGTTGCCGGGTTGCCCACCGTCACGCTGATTGTGTAATAGCCGTTGACCGTAGGGGATACACTATTCAAGTTGGTGAGTGAACTGGTATAGGCATTGTTCTGCAGAAACCACTTCTCCTCGGCAACCTGTATCTGCAGCAAGGCTGCCTTGGCTTCGGCGCGGTGCGCCCGCAAGGTGTGATTGCGATAGCTGGGATAGGCAACAGCGGCAAGAATCGACACCACTGCCACTGTGATCATCAGTTCGATCAAGGTAACGCCGCGATGCTTGTGGTTCATATGATTTCTACTTTGTAATGACAATGTTGTCTGCCTGAGAAAAACGATGGCGATGTCAGTTTGCACCCGCATCCTGCCAGAAGGTTTTTACCCGGGTGCCGAAGTCTACGCAATTGCCAAGGATGGACACACCTGACAGGCAGGTACCGCTTGGTGCCGGCGTACCGGAACTGCTGGAGCTGCTTGAGCCGCTGGAAGCACTGGAGCTGCTGGAAGCGGTGGTGCCATCGGTGCGGAGAATGTTGTCAGCATTGACCACGCTGATCTGCGCCGGCAGGCCGGTGGTATTGAAGGTTTCATAGAGGTTAGTGAAGTACTTGTAACCCGATGTCAGGTTCATGGCATAGGAACGCGCACTACCCGTTGTCGGTTGGCAAGCCAGCTGAGTACTGCCCGGAAGGAAGGTGGTGAAAAGTATCACTCCACTAAGAGTGATAGACGGTGCCAGTACCTTTTCTGTTGAGGATAAAGGCAGTTTCCAGCCTCGACTGTCAATACTGCTCGGCGCAGTAGTGCCTGTCACGGAAGTCAGATTGGAGTCGAGAATCTTGGTGTAATTGTTGTATGCAGACTGGCTCATGGGTGCAATCTGATAATCACGGATTGAGTAAAAGCGATCCTGAGTAGTGACATTGGATTTCGGCAGGGAACGATCACCCGAACCGATGGCAATGTTGAAATAGTTGGCACCACCGGGCACTACAATCTTGGAAACATCCGGTGCAGTAAAGAAGTTGCGGTTGTTCGCCACAGAAGGTGTGGATTCAGCTTTTGATCCCAGTGAAGCGATGACCCCACCAGCCACCAGGGATGCAGCGGAATTACCATTGGTAATGTCAAAGCGCCACAGCTGTCCTGCCATATCGCCGACATACATACGGTCACTGTAACCATCCGCATCGGTATCAAGCACGGTGACATTGCTGGGTATGGCGTGGGTCATGTCGGTCAGTCTCAGATTGGCCGTGGTATCCGTGCTCGCCCCTGCACGCCAGAGTACCGTGCCGCGAATCGCATCCACGATAAAGATACCTCTGCCATAGGTATCGCTGGCATTGTAGGACTGTGCATCTTCTGCACTGTCGTAACCACCGCCAAAGATCAGTACCAGTTTCTGTGAGTTCTGCGTTGCCCCATTAACATTGACACGCCCTAGTGTGGGGGTGGACCAGGACTGATTGACGACGCCGAACAGATTGTTGGTGCCGGAACTGCCATCCAGACTCCAGAGGAATTTGGGGTTGGTCTTGCTGGTGACATCCAAAGCGTAATAGCTATCGCCACCTCGGCCCTGACTAAAATAGAGAATGACCCGGTCACCATCGGCCGTATCGATGACACCATTATTATTGACATCATATTTGAGTACACGCAGATCGCCATCGAGGGAGTAGTGTTTGGCAGTCGTGTTGTCATTTATATAAATATTTTTGAGGTCGCTTAGCACTTCCTGGGGAATGAATGACCACTGTTCAACGCCAGATACCACATCAATTGCATGAAGAAATCCGTCATTGGTAGCCACGAATACCAGCGCATCGTTGAGTTTGTCGGTGGTTGTGGTTGCACCGGAAGCGTTGGCATAAATAACGACTGCGGGCTGGGAATGAACTGGGTCGCCCATCGATAAGCGAACGTCAGTAGTACCGTCATTAATGCCGTTGCCATTGTTATCACCGCGTGTCCAATTAATTAGCACACTTCGGCATGGGTTGGTGCCACCGGTTGTGCTGTCGCAGGATGATGAGCTGGTACCCAGCAGGGTATCGGTGATGTTAGCATTGCTGGTCTTGAACGGTTGGCCGGAAAGTGCCACGCCACTGCCGGGTGTGTTGGTGCCGATATAGGTATAGACATTGCGTCCCGGAGTGGTGTTCGGGTTGGGCAGCAGATTGGCTGCGCCGCCCTTGGTAGTGATATCTTCATTGGAATCTGAGGCGGCCTGCCAGAAATCTGCTGCAGAGGATTTGAAAAACCCTGTCAATGGATCGACGGCACTGGTGGTTTCATCAGCAAGGCCAGTCGCTGTATCTTTTCCCACAACGGCAAGATGTGTGTTGCCTGACTCGGTGATTTCTCGCAGTTTGAATTTCTTGAGATTACCATCCCAGTGTGTTGTGGTATTGGGCTGGAACATGGCAATGTACATATCTTCCAGTACCTGCGTTTTATTGAAGGAATTAACCGCGACACTGGGTGACACAAAGGTCGCGGTAGTATCCGCTACGGTTTCAGCAAGAATGCTGTTAAACGCATCACTCAAGGAGGAGATATCAGTGGCTGAATGATATTGCCCCCCGCCAGCAGTGGCGGCTGCCTGAAGATAGGCCTGTGCAGCGGGGTCACCGCCGATGTCAGCGCCAAACCCGATAAAGTGAGTTTCGACGGTAGAAACGTTTCCACTGACTAGGTTGTGTTTGAACATGTACTGGGTAAGGTCAGACAGGCAGGCTCCATCACCAGTACCACCGGAACAGGCATGGCCAACCAAGCTACTAATGGCTGTGTTTGATTCGGTATCAACGGTAGGTTGGCCGTCCGTCAGATAAATGATGTGATTATTAGCAGCACATACTGCGGTATTATCTAGGGGTGTGTCATAGGTGTTGCTGCTTGCAACACCACCCACACGAGAGCTTGGAACACTGAACATGTTACTGAAAGAGCTACTGCAACTGCCATTGTCATTGACGGATGCATTTGAGATAGAGCTGCAGACCTGTGAAGTATTGCCATATGTGACCGGTCCACCACGCAGATACTGATAGGCTTCATATAGCGTCTCAGACAACGGCGTGCCACCATAAGGTTGGAATGCATTCACTGAATTGGTCAGGGTATTCAGGTATGTATCATCCAGTGTCTTGATGGGCTGGATAACCATACCGCCGTGAGCATTAACGTCATATCGCATCAAACCCACATTGACATTAGAATTGGAGATGGAGCTCAGCAGTGTGGACACGGCAGCCTTGACTGTATCCAATCGTGACATCCTGGTTGTGGTTGTGGGACTATGCAGATAGCGTATGTAATTTGGATTGAATAGGTAGTACTGTCCACCTGCGTTCGAAGCGCTCCACCATTGAAAGCCAGAGGAGGTGGTGTATGAAGATGAAGTGCTACCATTGTTTCCTGTTTTAGGATACTTGTTATCGGCGGTAGTCATGCTTGGCCCATACACACCGTTGTCTGCTTTACATTCGACATAGTAGGCTGCAGTACTAAGGTCGCTAACCCAAGTGTAATTAGACCCGGTTTTCTTGAGACGAATGAAAAAGTCGGTGGTACCGTAGTAGCCAGCCGCTCCATCCAGTGCGGTGACCGCTGATTTACAGTACAGATAAGTACTTCTTGTAAACGAGAGGATACCTGTGGAACTACCACAAGAGGTGGGCGCATTACCCTTTGACTTGGGCCAGTAATACACACTGGTGCTGGTACAGCCGGCACCGTTATCTGCATACGTTGTGCTGGGGTCGTATGGTGCAATTTGTGTTTTGGTAGTTGCTGTAAGGTTCATGCTACCCGAAGTGTCCAGTATCAGCAGAATGTTGGCATTGATGGAACTGCTGCTGTTGGAGCTGCCACCAAAGAACACTTCGGTATCATCGGCGTAGGCGCTCATGCCGCTAAGCAGCGTTAAGGCCGTGCACAGCAGGAAATTGTAAAACTTGAAACGCTTCATGATTGCAATCCTCAATTACCTTTATCCGCATCGTGATGCGGATGGGTTGTAGGTCGGGTCAGCAGGTTGAGTCCAGATTCGTGGTGGTGGCACATACGCTTTTGCTGTAGGGCACCTCGTTGGAGCTCCTTACAATTTCATACAGTTCCTGCCTGCTCTGTGCAGTGGTGCCTCTTTCTGAAGTGCCGGTTGAAGTAATCCGGAAATAAACCGTGCCGAATGTTCCTTCGCTGTTACCCGATGGGGGCGGTTCTAGTGCGCCACTGTTCGGTCGGGTGATGGTGTAACTGTAGGTATCATTACCCGAGCCGGTCGCGGTAGAGGACTGGCTGGAGTCAGCGCCACTGTCGAAAGTGCCACTTTTGAAAGCACTTGCAATGCCAGCTTCTGCGGCCGCAAAGGCACGTCCACGATATTGCTCATTGCCTGCCATGATCAGATCCAGACTGGCGGTGTTCATGCTGGAAATGGCCATCAAGCTCAGGGCAACCAGCAGGATCAGTGCGATTACCAGCGCTGCACCGGATTGACGTTGCTTCATGTATTTCATTGTGAAGTTATTCATCGGTTCGCTCAGGTGCCGGTGACGTTACGGATGAAGAAGGTGCGCGAAACCAGCAGGCGGCGGAAGTTATCGTTAGGTGCATACTGCTTGCCATCTGCGCCCGTTGCACTGCTGTTGAGATTGTTGACTGCTGTGCCGGTTCGGTCTGCGTAGCTGTAGGTGCGCGTATCAGTAAAGGTGGAGTCGGCTTGCTCGGCACGGATCAGCAGCCACACGCGCACCGCTACGATGCGGCCACCGGCAGGCAGAGTACCAGGTGAACCATAGCGTACTGCACCTGCGGTATCGGCCTGGCCATCGCCATCGTCCCAGCCCAGTTCAATCTGCATGTCTTCCACGCCGGGGATAATTTCAGTATCAGCAAACGAAGGGCCATCTCCCAGCGTTTTACGACGCAGGGAGGGAACTGTGTTTCCCTGATCTGATTGCTGATCAATGTAGTAACCATTGGTCACCAGATTGTGTATCTCGCCGTTCTGGCAGGTTGCCGTACTGCTTTTAATTACAGATGAACCTTTGTGTGTTGAACAGACTTGTAGTTGAGTAGCGCTGGCTGTGCTGGTGGCGGTGGCGGCGCGACGTATCGTCAGCGTGTCTGCAGAGGTGGAGGCTGCATATCTGGCGGTGCAATTCGGAATGCCATAGTTGTTATTGGTCGCTTCCAAGTAGTTTTCTGTAGCAGTGGCATAGGCCGCGCCACAGTAATTTGAGCTGGTGCTGGCGCCGAGCGCTCCGGCGTTGGCTCCGGCGGCGACATTGGTGTTGCCGTCCTTATTGTCGAAGTTTGCACCATCTTTCATCATGCCCCAGTAGTTCGCCATGCGCACATCGGATTCAATAACACTCATGGCGTAGCGTGCGGTTTCCTGCAGACGCGCAATGGAGTCATCCACGTCAGAGTTTTTACGGGTGCTGACATACAATGTGGTCGCGCCCATCACCAGGAACAGACCGATGACCATGGCGACCATGATCTCGATCAGATTGACACCCCGTTGCGTATGACGCAGAGCAGGGCGGCGCATTGAATGAATCCGGTTCATATCTGCACCTGCAATGCGTAAGTGAGTGTGCCGCTGTTCACTTCAGTCCAGCTCAGGTTGATAGTAACAATTGCAGGCGTGGTGTCAGTAGCGGCAGTGATGGCTATATTGCGGTTGACAGTGCCGGGCAGACCTGTGATTCCGTCCTTGATCATGGTGTCCCATTTGTTCAGGTCGTATGCGGCAATCTGTGCCGCTGTACAGGTTGCAGATTCGCAGGCGGTTGCAGTGGTGGCGCCATTCGCGGCAAGCGCATACGAGGCGACTGCGCCGGGATTGGCGCGAATACGATCGACCATATCACTGGCCAGATTCACTGCCTTCATGCGCGACAGCGAGGTGGTCTTGGCTTGCAGGGTTGTGACGTAGAGCGAGGCAATGCCCAGCATGCCCACACTCATTACTACGAGGGCGACCAGCACTTCAACCATGCCGACGCCGGTCTGCCCGCGTGCAGATATATGATGCGGGGTATCGTAGTTTTTGCTTTGCTGTAATGATGATTTCATGGCGGGCAACTGGAGTTGATGTTGCTGCTGCCGAGCATGGTGGTGATGTCGCTCAGCACTTTGGTGATGCGTACACGGCCGGTACTGGCAATGAAAATTCCCCTTGCTACAGACTGTGTGCCTGTAGTGGTGCCATTGCTGTCCTTGTTACCCCGGCTGTCACACATCACGGCAACGGTACTGGGGGTCTGTGTCGCGGCTGTTGTGCCCGCCGGGCTGGCAAAACCTGAAGCCAGAAATGCAACACGTTTGCTCTTGTCAGCCAGCAGGTACATTTTGCTGGAATCAAAGGCATGTACTTCAATCGGGTTTTCAGATGCCGTTCCGGTATCGCGATCCCAATTGGCATTGGTATCTTCAAACACAATCCAGCCGGTAGGTGTGCCGGTGGTACATGCTGCATTGCTGCCGGCCGTAGGGTTCGCTGATGCGCAAACAACCACATTGCGTTGCCGCTTGGTGGCTTCGCTGCGCGCTGTCTGAAATGATCGCACCAGTTCTTGCGATTCGCTGGTCAGGCGGGTGTTCAGAACATAGGTGCGCATGCTGGGCACGGCGATGGAGGCCAGCACCGCCACAATCGTCATGGTGATGACCATTTCGATCATGGTGAAGCCGTGCTGGCAATAAGTGGCTCGGATTGGGTTGCCCTTTTTCATGGGTGTAACTGTAGGCAAAGCCAGCCGGGCGTGCCGCACTGGCCGACTGACGGCTAATGAACGGCGATAAGCGGCAGGACAGCCGGCATTTAGTCAAGCAGCTGGCTACATCGGGGCGCAAATCAATTCTGTGGCGTGCGGGTTGCCAAGCAGTAAGAATACCTGTATAAAAAGCCAGCCTGTCTATATAGACACGCACTTGGCCAAGGAGCTGGCACTACATTTCCCAATAAAGTCCGGGGTTGCCATGTCAGAAGAACTCACACCGCGTCAGGCACAGATACTGCGTTTCATCCAGGACTCGCTGGGTGAATCCGGTATGCCGCCGACACGGGCCGAGATTGCCCAGGCTTTCAAGTTCAAATCTGCGAACGCGGCGGAAGAACATCTGCGTGCCATGGCCCGCAAGGGAGTGCTCGAACTATTGCCCGGCGCTTCGCGGGGCATTCAGCTGAAAGACGAGTTACGTGAAGAAGTGGGACTGCCGCTGATCGGGCGCGTGGCAGCCGGTAAACCCATACTGGCTGAACAGAACATCGAAGCGCATTACCAGATCGATCCCAAACTGTTCCGGCCCCGCCCGCACTATCTGTTGAAAGTACGCGGTATGAGCATGAAGAACATCGGCATCATGGATGGTGATCTGGTTGCAGTGCACCGTACTCCTGAGGTTCGCAATCGGCAGGTGGTGGTGGCGCGTCTGGAAGAGGACGTAACCGTCAAACGCTATAAGCAGGTGGGATCGGTGGTATGGTTGATGCCTGAGAATGAAGACTTTGAACCACTGAAAGTAGACATGCGTGAGCAGTCATTGATCATTGAAGGGGTCGTGGTTGGGGTACTGCGCACCGGAAGTACCAGAAGCCTGTTTCAGTAGGAATACGGGCTTTCCATAGGCAGTGTGCGAATGACATCGCGCCGCTGCATCTGTTGAGGCGGTCTTGGCCATATAGATCAGCGCTTGCACAACCCGCACTATGCCGCCACACTCTGCGCTCAGAGTGTTTATCAGCAAGTTCGGACTCGATGACGCAATACAACAAGTGTCTCGCGCTGGCTGTACGCAAGCCAACGCGTCAGCGCATTGAAAACTGGTTACAGTCACTGGGTCACGAAGTGATCTGGACGGACAATGTAAGCCAGTTGCTGGGGCATTCAGAGCTGGAGCGCTGTCAGTTGCTGTTTCTGCATCTGGCGCATCATGAAACTTTGCAGGCCTGTCGTGAATTGCGCGCACGTCCCGCCACTGCAATGATCCCGCAGGTGGTCCTGGCAGAAAACGAAACCTGGCGAATTTCGGCTTATGAGGCGGGTGTTGATGCCGGATTTCTGCGTTCCACTTTGCATCACGAAATTCTGGCGCGTCTGCAAACCCTGTTGCGTCAGAAACAATTCTTTCAGCAATGCATGGCCCGGCAACTACAGGATTCAGAGCGTGGGCGTGAACAGGTTCATGATGTATTTCGCCGCTATGTTGCACCGCAGCTGGTGGATAGAATTCTGACCGGATCGGCCGCGGATGCATCCCAGCTGGATGCCGGGCAACGTCTGCAGGCAGCTGTGCTGTTTGCTGATATGCGTGGATTTACCGGTCTTGCCGAACGGTTGTCACCTGCTCTGGTCTTTGAACTTCTCAATCAGTTCTTTGCAGTGCTGACGTCGGTTGCTGTGCATCATGAAGGAACGGTGATTAGCATGGCGGGTGATTCACTGATGGTAGGCTTCGGTGTGCCGAATGCGCAGCCGGATGCGGGCATTCGTGCCATCCGCGCGGCATGTGAAATGCTGAAGGGATTTGCGCCACTGGCGCAGCAGTGGTTACAGCGCTTCGGGATTGAAACGGGGCTGGGCATTGGTATCAATCATGGTGAAGTGTTCGCCGGTAACATTGGCACTGACCAATACATGAATTACACGCTGATTGGAGATACGGTGAATATCGCTGCGCGCCTCAGTCAGCGTGCGCGTGCCGGTGAAGTGCTGTTTTCCGACGGGCTAAAGCTGTCACTGGATGCGGCGGGTGAATGTTCGGTGCCTGTGATCGCCTTGCCACCCCTGACTCTGCGGGGCCGCAGCACATCGATTGAAATTTATTGCGTGCCCACGGATATCCGCATCGAAATGCCGCATTGATTCTGTGCTCAGGGCTTGTATTTTTGTGTGGCGCCGGTAATCCGGACAAGTCTCTGGCAGCGGGCAAATTCCGGACTGTAATTCGTCAGGAATGCAAGTCTTGTTGATGCAGTAACCTTTCTGCATAGTGCGCGCCTTTCAACTATCCGATGCACTCAAGGTTGTCATGCTGCCATCAATAGAAGCGCGTATCGCTAGGGAACTGTCAGTCAAGCCCACGCAGGTTGCTGCTGCCGTGGGGCTGCTGGATGAAGGCGCCACCGTGCCTTTTATTGCGCGCTATCGCAAGGAAGTAACCGACGGGCTGGATGATGCGCAATTGCGCACGCTGCAGGAGCGCCTGCTGTATCTGCGTGAACTGGAGGAGCGGCGCACAGCTATTCTGAAAAGCATTGCCGAACAGGAGAAGCTGACCCCAGAGTTGCAGGCCAGCATCGAATCAGCCGAAACCAAACAAACTCTGGAAGATCTGTATCTGCCTTACAAGCCAAAGCGCAGAACCAAGGCGCAGATTGCCCGCGAAGCAGGACTGGATGCGCTTGCTGCCAGTTTGCTGGCTGACCCTTCGTTGTCTCCGGAAACTGAAGCAGCGAAATACATCAAGCCCGAATTTGTCACGACTGCCGGAGACAAGAATCCCGGTGCACCTGATGTGAAAGCAGCACTCGATGGTGCGCGGCAGATACTGATGGAGCAGTTTGCCGAAGACGCAACGCTGCTGGGCAATCTGCGTGAATACATGCAGTCCAATGGCATCATGATTTCCAGGCTGGCCGAAGGCAAGGAAACTGAAGGCGCAAAATTCCGTGATTACTTTGATTACAGCGAGCCGCTTAAGGACATCCCTTCTCACCGTGCCCTGGCGTTGTTTCGTGGTCGCACCGAAGAAATTCTGCGCCTGTCGGTGAAACTGCCGGAAGAGCTGGCACCTGATGCCAAGCCTGCTGACATACATGCCTGTGAGCGCAAGATTGCAGCGCGGTTCGGGATTGCTGATCAGGCCCGGCCTGCTGATGCGTGGCTGGCGCAGACTGTCCGCTGGACGTGGCAGGTGAAAGTGTCGTGGCAGATTGAAAGCGAGCTGTTCAGCACGCTGCGTGAAGCTGCTGAAGAGGAAGCCATCCGGGTATTTGCTCACAACCTGCATGACCTGTTGCTGGCTGCACCGGCAGGTCAGCATGTCACCATGGGACTGGATCCCGGTATTCGTACTGGAGTGAAAGTTGCGGTGGTGGATCATACCGGTAAAGTGCTGGATACCAGCACGGTGTATCCGCATCAGCCACGCAATGACTGGGACGGTGCATTGCATGCGCTGGCATTGCTGGTGATCAAGCACAAGGTGGATCTGATCAGCATCGGTAATGGCACTGCCTCGCGTGAAACTGACAAGCTGGCTGCCGAGCTGATCAGGAAGCTGCCGGATATGAAGCTGACCAAGCTGGTCGTTTCTGAAGCGGGTGCTTCTGTGTATTCCGCTTCGGAGCTTGCCTCAAAGGAATTGCCGGAGCTGGATGTAAGCCTGCGTGGTGCGGTGTCCATTGCGCGTCGACTGCAGGATCCGCTGGCCGAGCTGGTCAAGATTGATCCCAAGTCGATTGGCGTCGGCCAGTATCAACATGATGTCAGTCAGACAAAGCTGGCAAGATCACTGGACGCAGTGGTGGAAGATTGCGTGAATGCTGTCGGTGTGGATGTGAATACGGCCTCGCCGGCATTGCTGGCGCGTATTTCGGGTCTGTCAGCCTCGATCGCGGAGAACGTTGTTAATTTCCGTAATCAGCATGGCGCATTCAAATCCCGTGCGGAGTTGCTGAAGGTGCCACGTCTGGGTAACAAGACCTATGAACAGGCAGCAGGCTTTCTGCGCGTAGTCGGGGGTGACAATCCACTTGATACTTCTTCGGTGCATCCAGAAGCCTATCCACTGGTAGAGCGCATCCTTGTTGATCTTCAGAAGCCCATCAAACAGGTCATGGGTAATGTCACGGCACTGAAGGCGATCAATGCGGCCCGTTACACCGATGACAGATTTGGTTTGCCGACTGTTCGCGACATTCTCAGGGAACTGGAAAAACCCGGTCGGGATCCACGGCCTGAATTCAAGACGGCAGAGTTCAAGGAAGGTGTGGAAGAAGTGTCTGATCTCAAACCCGGCATGGTGCTGGAAGGCGTGATTACCAATGTAACCAACTTCGGCGCCTTCGTTGATATTGGCGTTCATCAGGACGGACTGGTGCATATCTCCATGCTGTCCAGCAAATTCATCAAGGATCCGCGTGAGGTAGTGAAGGCGGGAGAAGTCGTCAAGGTCAAAGTGCTGGAAGTGGATGTGCAGCGTAAGCGCATTGCATTGACCATGCGCCTGGATGACAGTGTTTCACGTGCGCCATCCGGAGATGCAGCTGCCCGCACTGCATCACCTGTTGATCGTCGTCAGGACCGTAATCAGCCGGCGCGAAAGCCGCAACGTGCGCCGGAGCCGGTGGCCAATGTCGGCAGTGGCATGATTGCTGATGCCTTGCTCAAGGCACTGGCGAAGAAGTAAGCGTCAGCTGTTCGGCCAGTGAGTCAGGACTGGCCGTCGCCCGGAAGATGGTCAGGATTGAACTTCAGCAATTCGCAGATCCGGCAGGCGACATTGATGAGTGTCTGCGCGCAGGGCTCACACCCCCCTCCGCAGCACATCGGCCATTGTTGCATGGGCATGGAAAACAGCGGCCGCACGCAGGGCATGTAGTAATCTGGCATGCCCAGTTCGCTGCTGGCCTGAGCCAGCGCCTGGTTGAATTCAGGTGAGTAGTTGTCAAACTTGTTCATATCGCAGTTCATGCTGCGGTGCAGATATGCGCCGCAAAAATAATCCTGAACTCTACTGCGGCTTTGACGCCAGTACAAACCTGAAACAGCCTGGTCCTGGTCCGATTGTCATAATCAATATTGTGCGGTGCTGGTGCAATGAGCGTTAAGCGTTGCACCTCCACCGTGCGCTGGCAACGCTGCAAGCCAGTACTTGCGTGTGTGGAGCGTCTCTTGCATTGTTGTAACCGGTTTGCAGTAGAAATTTACCGGCCTGGTGCCCAAGGAAAACCGTGTCCATTCATGTTGCGCTGAATCATGTGACGGAGTATCGCTATGACCGTCTGATCAACCTCGGTCCACAGGTAGTCCGTCTGCGTCCGGCTCCGCACTGTCGCACGCGTATTCTTTCCTACTCATTGAAAGTCACACCTGAAAAGCACTTCATCAACTGGCAGCAGGATGCACAGTCAAACTTTCTGGCACGCCTGAATTTTCCGGACAAGACAGATCTGTTCCGTGTTGAAGTGGATCTGGTTGCTGAAATGTCGGTGCTCAATCCCTTCGATTTTTTTCTCGCGCCCTACGCCGAAAAATTTCCATTCAATTATGAAGCTGCAGAGAAGCGGGAGCTGGTTACAAATCTGATCAAGCCGCCCGCGACGCCCATTGTTGCGGAATATCTGGCGAGAATTCCGCGTGATTCGCGCCGCACCATCGACTTTCTGGTGGAGTTGAATGGCAGGCTGGCGCGTGACATCAGCTATCTCATCCGCATGGAGCCGGGTGTGCAGACGCCCGATGAAACTCTGCAAAAACGATCAGGAAGCTGCCGTGATTCCGCCGCGCTGCTGGTACATCTCCTGCGTCATCTGGGTTTTGCGGCGCGTTTTGTGTCCGGTTATCTGATCCAGCTCACTGCGGACGTGAAATCTCTGGATGGCCCTTCCGGTCCTGAGCGGGATTTCACTGATCTGCATGCGTGGTGTGAGGTGTATCTGCCCGGCGCAGGCTGGATTGGTTTTGATCCAACTTCAGGTCTGCTGGCAGGTGAGGGACATATTCCGCTGGCCTGCAGCCCCGAGCCTTCATCGGCAGCGCCGGTCAGTGGCATGACGGACAAGTGCGAAGTGGAATTTGAACATCACATGCACGTGCAGCGTATCTGGGAAGCGCCGCGTGTGACTAAGCCTTACACCGAAACACAATGGCAGCAGATTGAACAGCTGGGTCATGCCATTGATGCCGAAATCAAGGCGGCAGACATGCGCCTGACGATGGGCGGCGAGCCGACCTTTGTTTCTGCAGATGATCCTGATGGTGCTGAATGGAATACCACAGCGCTCGGACCGACCAAGCGCAAACTGGCAGCCGATCTTTTTCATCGCATGCGTACTAAATATGCGCCCAATGGATTGATGCATTTCGGTCAGGGCAAGTGGTATCCGGGGGAGCAGTTGCCACGCTGGTCGCTGAATTGTTTCTGGCGCAAGGATGGCGAGACATTGTGGAATGATCCGCAGTGGTATGCCGATGAGCGTTGCAATTATGGCGCTGATGAACTCAAGGCAAAAATATTCCTGATTGAAATTGCACAGCGATTGAAACTGGCGGGCAGCCATGTGTTTCCTGCTTATGAAGATGTGTTCTATTACCTGTGGCGTGAACGCCGGTTGCCCGGCAATGTTGATCCGTTTGATTCACGTCTGGAAGATCCGCTGGAACGTGCCCGTCTGATGAAAGTGTTCGAATATGGTCTGGATAAGGCAGTAGGTCATGTGCTGCCGGTCGCCCGGAATCCGGCTAATACGGGCTGGCAGAGCGGACCGTGGTTCATGCGCTCGGAACGTTGCTATCTGATCCCGGGTGATTCTGCACTGGGCTACCGTCTGCCGATGGACTCGCAGCCCTGGGTAAGCAAGGGTGACTATCCTTATCTTCATATTGTTGATCCGTCCGTCCGTCAGTCGGAGTTGTCTGCATATACGAGTATCCGGCAACAGGTTCGTGATCAGTTCGGAAATGAATCAGATCGTGATGATCATGCTAAGGGCAGATCACGAAATGCATCATGGCAGATGAATCCTTCTGCCCGTCAGCCTGCGCGCCATGAATCAGCCGGCTGGATTACGCGCACGGCAATCTCAGCTGAACCCCGCGAAGGCGTGCTGTACATCTTCATGCCACCGATGCCGCAACTGGAAAACTATCTGGAACTGGTGGCGGCGGTGGAAGCAACTGCTGAAAGCATGCAGTTGCCGGTGATCGTTGAAGGATATGAACCACCTTCTGATTCGCGGCTGAAGAATTTCCGGGTTACACCTGACCCGGGTGTGATTGAAGTGAATGTGCATCCCTCTGACAGCTGGGATGACATGGTTGAGCGCACTACGCATCTGTATGAAGCGGCGCATCTGTCACGCTTGGGTACCGAAAAATTCATGCTGGATGGCCGTCATACAGGAACGGGAGGTGGTAATCACTTCACCCTGGGTGGCCCGACATCAATGGATTCACCCTTCCTGCGACGACCTGATCTGTTGCGCAGCCTGATCGGGTACTGGCATAACCACCCGTCGCTTTCATACCTGTTCTCAGGCCTGTTTATCGGGCCTACCTCACAGGCACCACGTGTTGATGAAGCGCGCAATGACTCATTGTATGAGCTGGAGCTGGCGTTCAAGCAGCTGCCAAAGAAAGGTGAGGCATGCCCGCCCTGGCTGGTGGATCGCGCCCTGCGTAATCTGCTGATAGATGTGACCGGCAACACTCATCGTGCCGAGTTCTGTATCGACAAGCTGTTTTCACCGGATGGTCCAACGGGTCGGCTTGGTCTGGTTGAAATGCGCGCCTTTGAAATGCCGCCACATGCACAGATGAGTCTGGCGCAGCAGTTGTTGATCCGGTCCATGTTGTCCCGATTCTGGAAGCAGCCATATGAGCCAGCAAGACTGGCACGTTGGGGTACTGAGCTGCATGACCGTTTCATGTTGCCGTACTTTGTTGAGCAGGATTTCCATGACGTGATGCGCGAGATGAATGAAGCAGGTTATCCATTCGAGTTCGACTGGTTTGCACCGCATTTTGAATTCCGCTTTCCAAAGTATGGAGATTACGCCACACGTGGCATTGACGTGGAGTTGCGCCATGCTCTGGAACCCTGGCATGTGATGGGAGAAGAAGGCGGTGCGGCCGGTACCGTGCGCTATGTGGATTCTTCCGTCGAACGTATGCAGGTGAAAGTGACTGGTCTGGCCCCGGATCGTTATGTTGTCAGTTGCAATGGCAGGGTAATGCCGCTTCGACCTACCGGAAAAGTGGGCGAGTTTGTGGCGGGTGTGCGCTATCGCGCTTGGCAGCCGTCATCAGCTTTGCATCCTGCTATTGGCGTGAACTCACCGCTGACTTTCGATCTGGTGGATACCTGGTCGAACCGTTCGATGGGCGGATGCCAGTACCATGTGGCCCATCCGGGTGGCCGCAATTATGCGACCTTCCCGGTCAACTCGTTTGAGGCGGAAAGCCGGCGTCTTGCACGATTCTTCCGGATGGGACACAGCACGGGCATCGGTAATATACAGCCAGGGCAGCCTGATCCGGAGTTCCCTTTCACACTGGATCTGCGACGCGGGTAAAACAGGATAATCTGCTGCATTACTGCTGAATTTTGCACATTCATGCCACAATAGCGAATGACAGCTGACTGGCTCAAAACCTATCGAACCCGTGCCGGACGCTATGACGAGGTGCGCGATAACGCAGGGCAGGTGCGACCGCACTGGCAGGCGTTGTTGCAGCACCTGTCCGATGCAGGAACAGTCTCAGTGCAGCAGGGTGTTGATCTTGCGCGTACCCTCATTGCTGAAAATGGCGTTACCTACAATGTGTATGCCGATCCCACGGGTACGGATCGCCCCTGGGCACTGGATGCCTTGCCGCTGGTGCTGACGGCTGATGAGTGGCGTGGGATAGAGCAGGGTGTGCAGCAGCGAGCCATGTTGCTGAATGCCATGCTGGCGGATTTGTATGGGTCACAGCGCATGTTGTCGGAAGGCATCGTCCCGCCGGAACTGGTGTTTGGTCATCCCAATTTTCTCTGGCCCTGTCATGGCATCAAGCCGCTTGATGATAACTGGCTGCCGATCTATGCAGTGGATCTGGCGCGCGCACCGAATGGTGGCTGGTGGGCGCTGAGTGATCGTACTCAAGCACCTTCAGGTGCCGGTTACGCTCTGGAGAATCGGCATATTACGGCGCGGGTACTGCCGGACGTGTTGCGTGAGTTGCGTGTGCGTAATGTACATGGCTTTTATACCAGCTTGCGTGAACAGCTATTGCGTCATGCCGAAGATGATTCACTCGCGGTAGTGCTTACGGCCGGTGTGTTCAATGAAACCTATTTCGAACATGCGTATCTGGCGCGTCAACTGGGCTTGTTGCTTGTACAGGGACATGATCTTACGGTGCGTAATGACACCGTTTATCTGAAAACATTGTCGGGATTGCGTCGTGTGCATGCCATTCTGCGTCGACTGGATGATGACTATTGTGATCCGGTGGAGTTGCGCAGCGATTCGGCACTGGGCGTCCCCGGACTTCTGCAGGCGATACGCGCGCAGCGCGTGACTGTGGTGAATCCGCTGGGCTCAGGTGTGCTGGATTCTGCGGCGTGGCTGGGATTCCTGCCGGGTGCTGCTGAAAGACTGCTAGGTGAAAAGCTGTTGCTGCCTTCAGTGGCAACCTGGTGGTGTGGCGAACGGCCTGCGCTGGAATTCGTGCAGGAGCATTTTGATGAACTGGTCATCAAATCAGTATTTCCGAATCAGCGTCGTGAACTGGTGTTTGGCAAAGAGTTGCAGGGCGCCCCCAGAGAAGAATTGTTTGAACGCATGCGCCGTCGTCCGCATACCTTTGTTGCACAGGAGCGCTTTGCACTTTCACAGGCGCCGGTGTGGCGTACCAGCGGTCCATTGAGGCTGGCGGCCCGTGCAGTGAGCTTGCGCGTATATGCCATCGCTACGCCGCTGGGTTATCGTGTGCTGCCCGGAGGGCTTGCCCGTATTGCCGGTGAAACCAGCGCTGATGTGGTGTCCAACCAGCAAGGCGGCGGCAGCAAGGATGTGTGGGTGCTCAGCGCTGCTGTAAATTCATCCCGGGTGGATCAGGCAGAAATTAAGCCGGGTGTTGTGCGTGCAACTTCAAGGTTTGTGCAGCGTCCGTTTGAAGTACCTTCCTCACTCGGCGAAAACCTGTTCTGGATGGGGCGTTATACCGAGCGATGCGAAAACAAGGTACGCCTGTTACGTGCCAGTCTTGCTGTACGGGTTGAGCCCGCACTATGGGAATCATCACTGGCCAGTTGTAAACAGTTCGGGCTTTATGAAGAGGATGTCCCGTTACGTAACTCGATATTCTCTGAAAGCAGACCCAGTTCCCTGCATGCCGATTACAAACGGTTGCACTGGTGTGCCACGCAGGTGCGTGGCCGACTGTCATCAGAACACTGGCGAACTGTGAATGTGTTGCGTCGTCAGCTTAGAAACGCTGTTAGCGGAGATGTTGAGCTGCGTGAAACACTTGACTGGCTGCTGCTGTCGCTGGCTGCCATGAGTGGCTTTGCGCTGGATGATATGACCCAGGATGATGGCTGGCGCCTGCTGAATCTGGGGCGTCGTCTGGAGCGGCTGCAATTCCTGTGTGATCTGCTGTCCGGAAGATTGCAAAGCGGTCTGTCCTTGCAGCAGGGGGAACTGGACTGGTTGCTGGATGTGAACAGTTGCACGATCACCTATCGCAGCCGTCATGTTGCCGCGCCACGTCTGGCGCCACTGCTGGAACTGTTTCTCCGTGATGCAAGTAATCCGCGTACGGTGGCCTACCAGCGTGATTCGATTCGTCACGATCTTAGTATGCTGAGTGAGGCAGGTGGTGCACCCGTTCCATACATTCTGGTGCGACCCGTTGCCAGTGTGCTGGATATGGACTTCGGTGTGCTTGAAGGGTCTGGGCAGGGCGCAAGTTATGCCCGTCAGATGCTGGCAGCCCGAATGCAGGATTTGAGTAAAGCTGTGGGACAGTTATCGGATGATCTGTCACTGCGCTATTTCTCGCATGTGGAAAACGTACTGCAAGTGGTGAGTGCATGAGCACAGACACCGCCGTCCGGCATTATCGCATTGAACATGTCACTCGCTATGACTATCGCGCTCCGGTTGCACATGCACATCATCTGTTGCATCTCAGCCCCCGCGATCATGAATGGCAAAGCTGCCTGCAGCATTTTCTGGAGCTGCAACCGGTCACGGGCGAACTCAGGCGTGATCTGGATGCATTCGGCAATGTAGTACAGCGGCTGGAGATGGATCGTCCGCATCAGCAATTGAATATTATTGCGCACAGTGAAGTGTCGGTAGCACCGCGACCTCTATGGCAAGCAGGTGAATCCCTGAACTGGGAACAGGTTCGGGAAACGCTGGGGTACCTCAGTCGGCCACGAACGGCACTGGAGCTTGAATCCGTGTGTTATCGAACCGAGTCGCCGCACGTACGGGTCAAGAATGCCTTCGCGGATTTTGCCGCTGAGTGCTTTCCGGCAGATTGTCCCGTGCTAGCCGGTGCAGAGGCATTGATGCACAAGATTTTTACTGAGCTATCCTATGCGCCCGGAGAAACCCATGTGAATACTTCATTGCTGGCAGTGCTCGAAACCCGTCGTGGCGTGTGTCAGGATTTTTCGCATCTGATGATTGCCTGCTTGCGTTCTCTTGGATTATCGGCGCGCTATGTGAGCGGTTATCTGCGCACGCGCCCACCTGAGGGCGGGGAGATGCTCGTGGGTGCCGATGCTTCACATGCATGGGTATCAGTGTATGCACCGCCCTTCGGCTGGATTGATCTGGATCCAACCAATGATTTGCGGGTTGGCACGGAACATATCACTCTTGGCTGGGGGCGTGACTTCAGTGATGTATCACCGGTGCGAGGAGTGATTGTCGGAGGGGGTGACCATGAAGTGTCAGTCGCGGTCACTGTGTCTGAGCTGGTGACGGAGCCGGTCGAGTGATTCCACGAAACATTCAATACGCTCAGGATTTTTTCTTGTGTCCGATGGCAAAAATACCAGCATGCATAATCTGACTTCAGATCAAATGCCCGTAGTGTTTATTGGACATGGCAGTCCGATGGCAGCGTTCGAGGATAATGTTTTTACCCGTACCTGGGCTGCTTTAGGTCAAACGTTACCAAGACCGAAAGCAATTCTATGTGTATCAGCTCACTGGTATGTACATGGAGCGCGCATTACCGCGATGCAGCAGCCGCGAACTATCCATGATTTTCAGGGCTTTCCCGATGTGCTGTATCAGTATCACTATCCTGCTTCAGGAGAACCATTGCTGGCGCAGCGTATTGTTGAACTACTCAAACCGATGGAGGTGATTGCAGATCAGGAATGGGGCTTCGATCATGGCAGCTGGACCCTGCTCAAGCACATGTATCCTCTGGGTGATGTGCCCTTGCTGCAGTTGAGTATTGATCGATCAAAACCTGCTGACTGGCATTATGAACTGGGCCGACGACTTGCGGTGCTGCGCACGGAAGGGGTGCTGATTCTGGGCAGCGGCAACATAGTTCACAATCTGCGTTATTTGCAGTGGAGCGAGGCGGCGAAAACCCTGCCGTGGGCGCGTGAGTTTGATCAGTATGTACGTGCCGCTCTTGAACGGGGTGATCATCAGCCGCTTGTGAGCTATCAGCAGGCAGGAGAGGCTGCGCGACTATCCGTTCCCACGCCGGATCATTATCTGCCATTGCTGTATGTGCTGGGCGCCAGTAAGGCAAGAGATTCCGTAAGTGTACTGCTTGATGAAATCGTGATGGACTCTATCAGCATGATGTCAGTGGTATATGGTCACGCTGTGGTGCCGAGTGCCTGAAGCAGGAGCGCTGATTTCACTGACCCATTGTTCGGTCCGCTTGGGCGGCCGGTTTGTGCTGAACGATGTTTCTTTCAGCGTGCACGCTGGTGAGCGCTGGGTGTTGATGGGTTCCAACGGCGCTGGCAAGTCAATATTGCTGAAGCTGCTGTGCGGCGATATGTGGCCCACACCGACAGGGCGGGAGCGGCGCAGTTTTAATCTGGCAGAAAATCCCAGTAGCGAACCCTTGCACCACAAACGCTATATCGGCAGCCTTTCACCTGAACGGCAAGACAGATATGTGCGCTATGACTGGAATCTCACTGTGCTGCAGGTGGTCACGACCGGACTGTTTGATGAAGATATTCCGTTAAGCAAACCCACTGCGACACAGCGACAGCGGGTGCAGCGATTGCTGCGGCGCTTCCGGATATGGTCGTTGCGTGAACGTCGCATCCTGAGTCTGTCTTACGGGCAGCGACGCCGGGTATTGCTGGCGCGATTACTGATCGGGCAACCCAAAATATTATTGCTTGATGAAGTATTCAACGGTCTGGACGCCAGTGTCCGTCGCCAGTTGATGCAGATACTGAAAGATTCACGACTTGCTTCGACATGGGTGCTGGCGGCGCATTCGATTGAAGACGTGCCTGAGAATGCAACACACATTTCCCGACTCGAAGCCGGCAGATTGTTATATGCCGGCCCACTTACTCAGCAAATTCTGCAATCCCTTCGGCGTGATAGTCCGTCGCAGCATGATAGGGCCCGTCAGCAAGTTGCAGGAAAAATGATCAGGAGCGTCTTAGCTTCCTCTCCAGATGTTAAGCAGGATAGACAGAAGCAAAGCCTGTTGAACCTGAGAAATATTGAGCTATATCGCGACTATCGCCATGTACTGCGCAGCTTTGACTGGCAGGTGGCAACAGGTGAGCACTGGGCCATCATGGGTGCGAATGGTTCTGGCAAGTCTTCGCTGCTGATGTTGCTGTACGGTGATCTGCATCCTGCACTGGGCGGCACGATTGAGCGAGCCGGCATGCGCAACGGCATGGCTATTGCTGAATGGAAGCGACAGGTTGGTTACCTGTCCCCTGAATTGCAGGCTGATTATTTCAGAGCACCCAGCATCGAACACATCATCGCCTCTGGCCGTTATGCCTCAGTGGGTCTGAATCAGCCTCTCAGTGCGACAGATCGGCGAGCGGTAAAACCCTGGCTCGAGTTTTTTGATCTGGAATCAGTGCGTCATCGTGGTCCGCGGGAGGTTTCATACGGGCAGCTGCGGCTTGCCTTGCTGGCACGTGCCATGGTGAACAGGCCGCGACTGTTGCTACTGGATGAGCCATTCACCGGGCTTGATCCGCAGCTGCACGCTTATGCGATGGCAGCATTACAGCGTCTGGCAGATGCGAACGTGCAGCTGATTATCGCCGTGCATGACACTGCGGATCTGATTCCTGAAATAACCAATTTATTTCAGATTGGCAAAGGTGGCCGGGTGCTGTTGCAGCGGCGATGAAAGTCTCTACGAAATGTCAGGAATTACAGCGGTAGAGTCGATTCATACAGAATGACCGCATCACCCGTGATACGGACAGATTGCGTGACTGCTCCCGCGCAGGTCACGCTTACGCCAACCGTGCCCTGGCGCTTTACCGATTCGCCCTGATGACCGAGGAAGCTGAATACGCCGTCCTTGGTGGTCACAATGTTATGGGCTACCAGATATGCGCCCAGCATACCGTGTGCATTTCCGCTTACAGGATCTTCAGGAATGCCGATCGCAGGACAGAACATGCGTGACACAGTGCTGATCTGCCCATGCTTGTCCGGGGCATTTAAAGCAAACACGAAATAACCTTCAGCACCGATATGAGGTGTCAGACGTGCCAGTTCATTCAGATCGGGTTTGAGGGATGGCAGCAGGTCGGGCGAACGCATGCCTATCAACAGACGTGAACCGCCTTTGGTGAGAATCTGCAGCGGACAGTCATGATGCAGGTAAGGGCTGGAAATGCCCAGTGCATCCAGAACCTGGGTACGATGATGTTCAGTCAGCGCCGGGCCCAGCGAGGCAGGGCTGATGCTCATACTGATACGGTAGTCGCCGTCCACTTCTGATACTTCGACTTCGGCGATACCGGCATTGCTGTACTGTCGGATCAAGCCCTTGCCGCGCAGACCGCATCTGGCCAATACATAGTGCGTAGCCAGTGTCACGTGGCCCACAAAAGGAACTTCATGCTCGGGAGTGAAAAAACGAACCTGCATGTCGTGATCGGCTGCTTCGGCGGCCAGAACGAATGCGGTTTCACCATTGAGTTCGGTAGCAATGGTCTGCATCTGTTCGTCACTCAGGTTGTCGGCATCAAGCACGACCCGCGCCGGGTTACCACAGAATAGCTGGCGGGTGAAAGTGTCAACATGAAACAGACGGCAATGCTTGGACATGAATGCTCCGGAGAAACCAGGCTACACAACGGGAATAAGGTGGCTGCAAGCCAACTAGACACCTTTTATCGCTGAATCATACGCTGGCGTCAATCTCATGTGGCATTTGGCAACCAGCTGATATTACAATCGCCTCCACCTAAGGGGTGGTCTGAATGACCTGAGATGCCAAACCGTTGCGCTGAAGCGTGACACATTGGCAAACCCTTCGAACCTGATCCGGTTAGTACCGGCGTAGGAAGTAGGTCATAGTCGGCGAAGTTCTTCGCCTGAGTTTCCTCACCACCTAAGCCAGATGCCGGATCTTCATATCAATCGAGGATCTGTATGCGGTTGTCTATTGTATTTTCTTTGATGCTCGCCGGTCTGACAGTTATCCCGGCGCTGGCGCATGCTACTGATGAAGCAGTACTTGAAGAGGTGGTGGTGACTGCTGCCTTGAGACCGCAATCATTGGTCCAAGTGCCCGAGAGTGTCACGGTGCTGGATTCGCAAACACTTAAAGATGCAGGTCAGCAGCACTTTGAAGATGTGCTGGGTCTTGTGCCCAATCTGAATTGGGCGGCAGGTTCATCACGGCCGCGCTACTTTCAGTTGCGTGGTATCGGTGAAACCGAGCAGTACACCGGTGCACCTAATCCTTCTGTTGGTTTTCTGATCGATGATATCGATTTCAGCGGCCTGGGTATGCCTGCCACCTTGTTTGATGTGAGACAGATTGAAGTGCTGCGTGGTCCACAGGGGACGCGCTACGGTGCGAATGCGCTCGCCGGTCTGATCGCAATACGCAGTAATGATCCCGGCGAAGAGCCTTATTTCAGTGTTGAAAACACTGTGGGTAATTACAACACGCTTTCTGCAGGTGCTGTGGCCACTGCGCCGGTAGAGTCCATGCATTCTGCATGGCGTCTTTCGATTCAGAAGTATCACAGTGACGGCTTTATGGATAACAGCTATCTGGACCGGAAAGACACGAATGGGCGTGATGAGTTGTCCGGGCGGTTCAAGTGGCATTCTGAGTTAAGCGACCATGCGACACTCGATTTCACACTCCTGCATGCCAATCTCGATAATGGCTATGACGCATGGGCTATCAACAACTCCCGGACTTCCCTGTCTGATAAACCAGGCAAGGATACGCAGCGATCCACAGGCGCTTCACTTAAATTCAATAACAGATGGAGCAATGATTTATTGCTGACCGTGACTGGCTCTGCCGCCAGTTCAGACTATCTGCAAAGTTACGATGGTGATTGGGGAAATGCCCGGAGCTGGCAAACCCTGATGCGTGAGTGGGGTGTGGCCAATGCAGTGGGTGGCAATGCCTGGCAGGGATTTGTGTATGACTATGTGTATCGTGCTAACCATAAGCGTGATACACGCAGTCTGGATGTACGTTTGGCTTCTGATAATGCCGGTAATGCAATTAACTGGCTGATAGGAGCCTATGCCTTGAATCTGCGTGAGCACATCCGTGAAGTGAGTCAGGGTGATTATCGCAATCCCTATGACGCTACTTACGACAGCAGCATCAATGACACGATGGAGAGCCGTTATGATGCTACTAATGTCGCTCTTTATGCTCAGCTGGATGGACGTTTTGCCTCCCGTTGGAACTGGTCTGCGGGTCTGCGCAGCGAGCGACGTTCTGCCGACTATAAGGACAATCGTTCACATTCTGACTTTCTTGATAGCGCTAATGACTATTCAGCGCGGATGGATACATCGCATGCCGAAAAGATGTGGGGCGGTCAGGCCAGCATCGGATTTGATGTGAGCGAAGCGCAGAACATGTATCTGGCTGTATCGCGTGGTTACAAGGCCGGTGGTTTTAATCTTGGATTTGCAGCACAGGCCAAACCCAATTTCAGTCAGGAATCCGTTTTGAGTTATGAATTCGGTACAAAGGGTACAGCGCTGCAGGGCCGGTTGTACTTTGATGCTGCTCTGTTCTATGAAAAACGTAACAACATGCAGGTTCTCAACAGCCGGCAACTGGTTGCCGGTGATCCAAATTCATTCCAGATTTTTACTGATAATGCCGGATCGGGATTTAATACGGGGCTTGAAAGCAGTGTGCGCTTCAGAGTCACTTCTGCATTCGAGATGGGCGGTTCCTTGGGGTTGTTGCGCGCCCGCACCAGAACTTACAGTCAGGATGACGGTACTCTCATTGAATCGCGTGAACAGGCACATGCGCCCGGGTATACAGCGGGTGTGTACGGGTTATGGCGTATGCCGGGTGGGTTGATGACGCGTGTTGATGTGCAGGCAAAGGATCATTTCTATTTCAGTGCTGCGCCATACACGCATGAGTCGAAAGCCTATTCCATCACCAATATCAAGGTGGGCTATGAGCGAACAGGCTGGGATGCCTATCTCTGGGTGAGCAATCTGTTCGACAAGAATTATTCTGTTCGTGGCTTTGAATTCGGCAATGAGCCGCCAGATTTCAATGAATCACTCTATCTGCAGAAGGGTGATCCACGCCAGATTGGTGTGACAGGCAGCTGGAAGTTCTGAAAATTCATATCGGTTTTCAGTTTCTGTCAGGCAGTGATTGAAGCAGTTCGAAATCACAAGAGGAGATGGCAATGCGTACCATGATTGAAATCAGTTTGTATCCGCTGGATGCGGACTTTATTCCATCTATACAAGCTTTTATTGATCGACTGAATACATATCCGGAATTGCAGACTGTCACCAATGCTATGAGCACCCAGGTTGCTGGCGAGCATGCACGCCTGTTCGAAATTCTGGGAATAGAGACGGCCAGAAGCTTTGCGGCTACAGGGCGCAAGGTGTTTGTGATGAAAGTGCTGGGCGGCCAGTCGTAGTCATGGAAGTGTTGAAGGGCATCAGCCGCGAATTGCTGGGCACTTCCATCTGGGAGGCGGCCGCAGTATTGCTTGCGCTTGTCTATCTGGTGCTGGCTGTGCGGCGCAGCCTGTGGTGCTGGCTGTGTGCGTTCATCAGCAGTGCTATCTATGTGGTGCTGATGTTTGACGCAGGGCTGGTGATGGAAACCTGTCTCAATGTGTTTTACGTTGTGATGGCGGTTTACGGCTATATCGAATGGAAGCGAGGCACACGCGACAAGGGCATGTTGATGACGAGCTGGGGCTGGCCGCAGCATCTGCTGGCATTGGCGGTAGTTGCGTGCGCCACAGTCATCAATGCTCTCTATTTGCAGCATCACGTGCAGACGGCCCGCTCACCGTGGCTGGATTCGTTGATCACATGGGGTAGTGTGGTGACTACGTTCATGGTGGCCCGTCGCGTGATCGACAACTGGTTGTACTGGATCGTGATTGATTCGATTGCCGCGTGTCTGTATTACTCACGCGGTCTGGTGGCTACAGCGGGTCTGTTCGTGCTGTATGTGATCATGGTGATACATGGATACTGGGTCTGGCGCAGGCATCAAGCCGGAATTTCATGCCCGGAACAGGTCACGCCATGAATCCGGCGCGGGTTGCAGCGGAGGTACTGGGTTGTGATGCGGCCCTGCTGCGTGCGACTCGAATAAAAGGTGGCCTTACCAACGAGAGCTGGCGCATTGATTCGCCGGAGACTACTGTCGTAGTGCGGATCAGTACTGTGGATGAGTATGCACTACAGCTGGATCGTGCCAATGAAGCGATTGTTCTGAAGCTGGTTGAGCAGGCCGGTATCGGTGCGGAGGTGCTGCTGTGTGCGCCTGACAGGAGATTGCTGGTGACACGCTGTCTGCCAGCACAAACGCTGGCTATGGAGCATCTTCGTGAAACGGATACCGTTCAGAAGGTGGCGGAACTCTTGCGGTCATTGCATACGTTGAGCGTGCCTGCATCGGTACAAACGGTCAATTTGCTTTCAGTGCTGCATGGATACTGGGCAACGCTGGATGTACGTCAGACAGTCTGCGATGCATATCTTCGTACGCAGGCATCTGACTATGCGCTTGAATCAGTACAGGCAGGTGAGTGCTGTCTGTGTCATCACGATGTTCATCATCTGAATCTCATGTCAGATGGGAGCAGGTTGTGGTTGCTGGACTGGGAATACGCAGGGCTGGGCGATCCGCTCTTTGATCTTGCCTCAATATGCTGCTATCACGAGTATGACGACCAGTTACGTGCTCAGTTACTGCGAGCTTACCGTGGCAGGCTGATGGATGCAGAGCTGCAACGTCTGCAGCGCATGTGCTGGCTGTTTGACTACATCAAGGCGCTGTGGGTGCAGGTGCGCCAGCTTGATAATGGATTGATCGACAGTTGAAGCAGATGACCGGAATCGATGTATTCCGGTCATCGGAAAGAAAAAGGCAGCTTTACTTTCTGGTCGCCGATTGATTGGCTACGGCTGCTGCAGCTGCGGCAATCGCCGCTTGGTCACCCAGAAATCGTCTTGGCACTTTGGGCTTCAAGGCGGTATCCAGTTCATACACGATCGGCACACCGGTAGGGATGTTGAACTCAATTATGTCAGCATCTGACATGCCATCCAGCATTTTTACCAGTGCCCGCAGGCTGTTGCCGTGTGCTACTACCAGAACGTTGCGTCCCTGTTTGAGCTGTGGCGCAATCTTGTCGGTCCAGAAAGGCAGCACGCGCACCAGGGTTTCTTTAAGTGATTCAGTGGCGGGCAGCGCTTCCGGTGGCAGCGTGGCATAGCGGGGGTCAAAAGCAGGATGACGTGAATCATCCGTGTTTAGCGGTGGTGGTGGAACGTCATAGCTGCGACGCCAGATTTTTACTTGTTCCGCACCATGTTTGGCGGTGGTTTGTGCCTTATCCAGACCTTGCAGCGCGCCATAATGGCGTTCGTTCAGGCGCCAGCTGCGTTCTACCGGTAGCCACATCAGATCCATCTCATCCAGCACGGTCCACATGGTACGAATGGCGCGTTTCAGCACCGAGGTGTACACGACATCGAAAGTAAAGCCTTCTGCCTTCAGCAGGCGGCCTGCTTCGTGGGCTTCATTGCGGCCCTGTTCAGTCAGGTCGACGTCAGTCCATCCGGTAAACAGATTTTCTACATTCCATATGCTTTGTCCGTGACGGACCAGTACCAGTTTGCCTATCACTTCGGTGCCCTGCTCAGGTTGTTGAATAAACTGGGATTTATACCAGAGCGACAGGGCGGCTGTCAGTAATGATTCCCGTCTGTCCGGATTGGATGACCGGGCTGAATATGTACCGGTGCCATGATTCCTGATAGCAAAGCCCGTCTGCTAGTATCAGGGTATTGAACAATATCTTGACTGAGATGTAACTGACTGTCAGGGGAATTATGAAAATGCCAGTTTTCACTGCATTGCTGACAGCTATCCTGATTCTGGAGGCCGGATCGGTTCAGGCGGCTGATAAACAGGACAAAGGTGGCCTGCTTGGCAATTCATATTCCAGCGAGATGCAGACTATCAACCAGTCCAGCTTTCTGCTCACTACTCGCAAGAATGTCACGGGCGATCTGAATGAAATAAATATTCACGGGACGAAGGTTTTCAATGCATTTGAGCAGGTGAAGGCAGCTACCTTGTTACGTGCGGCGATTGAAGCCAGAAATCTGGGGTACAGTTATTTTTCAGTATCGGGTTCCCGCAACCTGACCAACGTCAGGGAGAAACGCAGTTCAAGTAAAAACATGGGCGGTGGTGCCCCGGAAAATGCTTTTATTTTTGCCTATGGGCACTACACCAATGATGTTGAGCTGATTGTCGAATTCACTGTTCAGCTCAGCAATGAAGTGCAGGGTCAGTCATCAGAGGACAATGTGAATGTCGAAGATGTGCTGCGTGCTGCGGGTCTATCCGGATCAGGAAAAACAAGCCTCGTCCAGTGAAATCAGCTGGCTGATTCAATGTCCTTGATGACAGCCGCCAGGAATCGGCAGGCTTCCCCGCCTGTGATGGAACGATGATCGAATGTAAGTGACAGGGGAATGCGTGAATGTACTTCGATGCCACCATCTTCAGTGGCAACCACATCCCGGTGAACCTTGCCGGTGCCAAGAATGGCTACGGTGGGCGGGACAACCATCGGTGTGGCATAACGACCGGCAAGGGTACCGAAATTGGTGAGCGTGATGGTGTAGTCGCGCATTTCTTCAGGCGCCAGCGTGCGATCCAGCGTGGCCTGCTTCAATCGATTAAGTTCTTCGCGTAGTTCGATCAGTGACTTGTCCTGTGCATCGCGGATGACCGGCACAAAAAGTTTGTCGCCTATATCTATGGCAATCCCCAGATCGACATGATTGAACACACGGCGGGCCGGGCCATTGGGATCGAAGACCGCATTCAGGGAGGGTTCGGCCATTACGCCACGACAGAGTGCCCGGATGATGCGCGCGGTCATATCAACGCGACCTTTCCAGTTATGTATGTCGGCATCATCAAACACGGTGACCATGGCTATCTCGTCACGCGACAGCGTCATAGACTGAGCCATGGCACGACGTGCACCGGTAATCTGCTGAAATTCGCCAGCCAGTCGTTCACCCAGTGCGGGCATACGATAACTGCTGATGCTTGATCCCTGGCGAGACAGATTGGCGCTGTTCAATACATCATCAATCGTGATCAAACCATGCCGTCCGGTAGCCTTGATCTGTGCCAGATCAATTTTCAGGCGTTTGGCCAACATGCGAACAGCGGGTGCGGCACGCAAACGACTGGTGCGTGTTGAACCATTGGATGCTGAGCCGCCGGCAACTGCACGTTCCACCAGTTCATGGTCACTGACTGACATGCGCCCGACCACTGTCATCGAGTCAGGTGTGCAAATGCCTTGTTTGCTGCTTGCTGCAGGATCAATTGCGGGATCATTGTCACCGAGGTCAAAAGCTACGATGGCCTGATGAGTGGCGACAGTGTCACCTGCTTTGGCCAGTAACCCGGTAATTCTGCCGCTGAACGGACTGGGAATCTCAACCACAGCCTTTGCTGTTTCTACCGAGACCATGAGTTGATCAACCTGTACGGTATCGCCTTCCTTGACATGCCAGGCAACGATGTCGGCTTCTTGCAGGCCTTCACCCAGATCCGGTAGATGAAATGTGGTCACTGTATTTCCTCTAGCTCAAAGTAGCGCGGACTGCGGCAACGATGCGCGCCACGCTTGGGGCATAGTCATGTTCCAGTCGTGCCAGCGGTACGATCGTGTCATATCCGGTCACGCGTTGAATGGGTGCTTCCAGATCGTAAAGGCCATGTTCGGCAACAATGGCCGCAATCTCTGCACCGACACCCACATTACGTGCCGCCTCGTGCACGATCACCAGTCTGCCTGTTCTGGCTACTGAATCCAGAATGGTCTCGGCATCAATCGGACTGATTGTAGCCAGATCAATAACTTCCGCACTGATGCCCTGTCGGGCCAGCTCTTCAGCAGCTTTCAGGCTTTCGACTGTCATCGCACCCCAGGTAACAATGGTGCAATCGGTGCCTTCACGCAGGACATAGCAGACATCAAGCGGTAAAGCCTGACCGTTGTCCTCGACTTCCTGACGGGCGTAGCGATAGATGCGTACCGGTTCCAGAAACAGCACCGGATCAGGTTCGCGTATAGCGGCCAGCAGCAGGCCATAGGCACGTGCTGGTGACGAAGGGCAAACCACACGCAGTCCGGGAATATGGCAGAACATCGATTCCACTGATTCCGAATGATGTTCCGGTGAATGAATGCCGCCGCCATGCGGTGTGCGTATGACCACCGGGCATGTGAGCCGCCCTCGTGTGCGATTGCGTAGCCGGGTCATGTGATTGACGATCTGATCCATGGCCGGATAGATGAAACCCATGAACTGAATTTCGGCAACCGGTTTCAGTCCTTGTGCAGCCATGCCTACACACAGGCCGGCAATCATGCCTTCTGCCAGCGGTGTATCGATGACACGCTGATTGCCGAACTTTTCCTGCAATCCTTGTGTGGCGCGAAACACGCCGCCGTTCCTGCCGACATCCTGACCCAGTACGAGTACATCAGGATCGTGTGACATTTCCCAGTTGTGTGCGAGGGTGATGGCCTCAACCAGCGTAACCTTAGCCATGTAGGGATTTGGCTCCACTCAGTTGCACGGCTTCATCACGCTGATCGAGCAGACGCTTCGGCGGGTTGGCATACAGATGATCGAACATGGCGGTGACAGGCGGCTTAGTTGTTGCGAAGTATTCGTTCACACCTTCCTCAATGAGAAGATTGCATTCCTGCCTGTAGGCGACTTCCTGTGCTTCATCCCATAAGTTCAGATGTTGCAGAAAGGCGCGCATGCGTTTCATCGGTTCAACGGCCCAGCCCTGTTCAACTTCACTGGCAGACCGATAACGACTGGCATCATCTGCGGTAGTGTGATCGCTCAGACGGTAGGTCAGTGCTTCCACAACTGTGGGGCCCTCTCCATGTCGGGCTCTGGCTAACGCCTGTTCCAGAACATGGCGCACCGCGAGGATATCATTGCCATCGACCTGGATACCGGGAATGCCTGCCGCAATGCCTTTCTGGGCGAGCGTTTGTGCGGCAGTCTGCTGGCAGAGTGGGGTGGAAATTGCCCAGCGATTGTTCACCACATAAAAGATAACCGGCAGTTTCAGTACGCCGGCCACGTTCATGGCTTCATAGAAGGTACCTTCGGAGGTGCCGCCATCGCCTATGTAGGCCAGCGCACAACGGGGCTGGTTGCGAATCTTGAAGGCGAGTGCAGCACCGGCGGCATGCAGGGTCTGCGTTGCGATGGGTACACACCACGGAAAGTCATGACGGGTATTGACGAAGTCATTGCCTGCCTCATCCCCTCCCCAGTAGCGCAGGATTTCCACCATGCGTACGCCGCGCCACATCTGGGTACCGATTTCGCGATACACCGGTGCGATTACGTCTTCGGCGTGTAATGCAGCAGCTGCGCCAACCTGTGCCGCTTCGTGACCCGCAGCAGGGGGATAGGTGCCGAGCTTGCCGGTGCGTTGCAGATTGATGGCCTTGGTATCAAAGGCCCTCACCAGCACCATCATCCGGTACATCTTCAGCAGTTCGGCTGGATCGCGGGTGAACTCAGGCAAGGTGGCCGGATCGACTTCGGGCAGAAACCGGCCTTCCGGGTCCAGGTACTGGCGGTACTGAATGTCGAATTGGGCCGCTGTGCTCACCGATATCCTCCGTGCCGGGTCACGGGAGTATGACCAGACAATATTGCCGCATTATAGCGGAGCTATCCCTGCTTGCCCGATCATTATGAGCGGTCTTGTGCCATCATCAGTATCGGTTCCTGACACTGTCTGCTCGTATGAAAACCAATACCTTCACCAATCATCCGCCGGTCATTCAGGTTGCAGCTGACAATCCGCCACTGGTTGCTCCCATTTATCAGTCGGTGAAGTTCAGTTTCGATGATCTGCATGAGGCCGAACGTCATGGGCGTGGTGAACGCGCGGGTTACGCTTATTCGCGTATCGACAATCCGACCTTGCAGTTGCTGCAACAGACGCTGGCAACCTTGCAGGGTCGTGAGCATTGCCTGCTCGCGCCATCTGGAGTGGCTGCGGTCAGTCTGACGCTGCAATCGCTCTGCAAACAGGGTGATCACCTCATCGTGTTTGCGGAAGGATATGGTCCGACGCGCGTCATGGTGCGGCGGGTACTGGCAAGATTCGGCGTAAGGCACACGGTGTTATCCATTGAGGATCACGCAGGCATCGAACGGGTATTAAGCAGCACACCAACGCGCCTGATGACCTTTGAAAGCCCTACCAATCCGATGCTGAAAATTGCAGATGTTGATTTTCTGTGCAGGCTGGCTCAGCAGCATGGATGTCTGACCGTCATGGATAACACACTGGCTGGATTGCATGCGCATGGACAATATCCGGTTGATGTCTACGTACATTCCCTGACCAAGTATGCCAACGGGCATGGAGATGTGCTTGCGGGCGCGGTCATCACCAATGAATCACTGCATGCGCAACTGCGTACCGACTTCATAGCGATGGGTGCCATGCTCGACCCTCACGCAGCGTTCCTGATTCAGCGTGGCTTGAAGACCTATGGTTTGCGCTATGAACGCGCCTGTCAGAATGCCCTGGCCGTTGCACAATTCCTTGAGCAACATCCGGCGGTCAGTACTGTGCATTATCCGGGTCTGACATCGCATCCGCAGTATGTGCTGGCTATGCAGCAGACCGGAAATGGCGGCGGAGTGGTGACCTTTTCATTGCGAGGAGCGACCGATACAGCGAATGACTGTGTGCGCAAGCTCAAGCTGTTCAAGCTGGCGGCAAGTCTGGGTTCCACCGAGTCACTGGTATTGCCGCCCATGATGTTGCAGGCACGTGACCTCAATGCTGAGCAGCAAAGCTGGGCGGGTATTGGCGATACAACCGTGCGCCTGTCCATAGGTATTGAGGAGATTGCAGATCTGCTGGCCGACCTGGCGCAGGCGCTTGGGTAAAACCTGCAAGGACCCGTTCCCGCCTTGGGACGGATTCGCCAGTTACGTCGCCAGCGTGCCCAGATTCGGTAACTGACTTGATATACTGGCGGCTTTCATGCCGCGCGGACCGCGTCGGCCCACTCTGAACCTGACCCTGCCCAAAGGAACGTCATGACCGCCAAGATTATCTACACCCTGACTGACGAAGCGCCGGCGCTGGCAACGTATTCGTTTCTGCCGATCGTCCAGGCATTCACCCGGGCTGCGGCCATTTCGGTGGAAACGCGGGACATTTCTCTGGCCGGTCGTATTCTGGCTAACTTCCCTGATGCACTCACTGCCGCACAGAAGCAGAAGGATGATCTGACAGAGCTCGGTGAGTTGGCCAAGACGCCGGAAGCCAACATCATCAAGTTGCCCAACATCAGTGCCTCGGTGCCGCAGCTCAAGGCCGCGATTCAGGAGTTGCAGTCACAGGGTTATGCTGTACCGAATCTCCCTGAAGATCCGAAGACTGACGAAGAAAAAGCCATCAAGGCTCGTTATGCGAAGGTATTGGGTAGCGCAGTAAACCCGGTTCTGCGTGAGGGTAACTCCGACCGCCGTGTTGCCAACGCAGTGAAGCAGTACGCCAAAAAGCATCCCCACTCGATGGGCGTGTGGTCGGCTGATTCCAGGAGCCATGTTGCGCACATGACTTCAGGCGATTTTTACTCCAACGAGCAATCCGCACTGATCGGCAAGGCCGGCACGGTACGGATTGAATACACGCCGAAGCAGGGCGCAGCTTCGGTACTGAAGGAAGTGAAAGTGCAGGCAGATGAGCTGATCGCCGCAACCTTCCTCAGCGCCAGCAAGCTGCGTGAGTTCTATGCTGCGCAGATTGCCGATGCCAAAGCCAGTGGTGTATTGCTGTCCCTGCACCTGAAAGCCACCATGATGAAGGTCTCTGATCCCATCCTGTTCGGTCACGCAGTGAGCGTGTACTACAGCGATGTGTTTGCCAAACATGCTGAGGTGTTCAAGCAGCTGGGTGTGAACCCGCGCAATGGTATCGGCGATGTGTATGCCAAGATCAGGACGCTACCAGCTGACAAGCAGGCCGAAATCGAAGCAGACTTGAAGGCGGTTTACAGCACACGTCCTGCGCTGGCGATGGTGGACTCTGATAAGGGCATCACCAACCTGCATGTACCCAGCGATGTGATTGTTGATGCATCAATGCCTGCCGCGATTCGCGCCTCAGGTCGCATGTGGGGTACTGACGGCAAGTTGCATGACACCAAGGCCATGATCCCGGATCGTTGCTATGCAGGGATTTATCAGGCCACCATTGACGACTGCAAACAGCATGGTGCCTATGATGTTGCCACCATGGGCAGCGTCAGCAACGTGGGGCTGATGGCGCAGGCTGCTGAAGAATACGGCTCACATGACAAGACCTTTGAAATCGCCGCAGACGGCGTGGTTAAAGTGATTGATGCCGACGGCAAGGTATTGACTCAGCATGAAGTTCAGCAGGGCGACATCTGGCGTATGTGTCAGACCAAGGATATCGCCATCCGTGACTGGGTGAAGCTGGCGGTCAATCGCGCACGTGCAACCGGCGCCACTACGATTTTCTGGCTGGATGATCAGCGCGCTTACGATCGTAATGTCATGACCAAAGTGAATGCGTACCTGAAAGATCACGATACCAAGGGTCTGGATATTCGCGTGCTGTCACCGGTGGAAGCTATCAAGGTGTCCCTGCAACGCATCCGTCAGGGCAAGGACAGTATTTCCGTTACCGGCAATGTGCTGCGTGATTATCTGACCGACCTGTTCCCGATTCTGGAACTGGGTACCAGTGCCAAGATGCTCTCCATCGTGCCATTGCTGGCCGGTGGTGGCATGTATGAAACCGGTGCCGGTGGTTCAGCACCAAAACATGTACAGCAGTTTCTGGAAGAAAACTATCTGCGCTGGGATTCGCTGGGTGAATTCCTGGCGCTGCAAGTTTCCATCGAAGATATGGCTGCCAAAACGGGTAATGCCAAAGCTGCTGTCCTTGCTGAAACATTGGATGCAGCCAATGCCAAGTTTCTGGAGAACGACAAGTCACCGGCGCGCAAAGTGGGTGAAATCGACAATCGCGGCAGTCACTTCTATCTGTCACTCTACTGGGCTCAGGCACTGGCTGCACAGACCAAGGATGCTGCATTGCAAGCCTTGTTCAAACCTGTTGCCGAAGCGCTTACTGCCAATGAGCAAAAGATTGTGGGTGAGCTGATCGGTGCGCAGGGCAAGAAGATGGACGTTGGCGGTTATTACCACCCATCTCCTGCTAAATGTTCCGCTGCAATGCGGCCGAGTGACACGCTTAACTCGGTGCTGGCTAAATTAACCTGATAATTGCCAGCTTAATCAATGAAAGCCCGGTGCGAAAGCATCGGGTTTTTCCGGGTGAAGTTTATCTGAAGCTATCATCCCGCATGTTTATATAGTCACGGTTTGTCAGGAGTCGTCATGCTATTATACACCAATGCCACCTTGGGTTCTCTCACTCTTCAAAATCATCTGGTCATGTCCCCGATGACACGTAACCGTGCCATCGGTAATGTGCCTAATGAGTTGATGGTGGAGTACTACGCGCAGCGTGCCAGTGCCGGCATGATTATTACTGAAGGTGTCTCGCCTTCACCAAATGGGCTGGGGTATCCACGAATTCCCGGTATTTTTTCTGCTGAACAGATTGCAGGCTGGAAGAAGATTGCCGATGCGGTGCATGCCAAGGGCGGCAAGATGGTCATGCAGTTCATGCATTGCGGTCGCATAGGCCATACACTCAATCTGCCGGCGGGTGCGCGCTTGCTTGGTCCATCAGCCATTGCAGCGGCAGGTGAGATTTACACGGATGCTGAAGGCATGAAGCCGAACGGTACGCCGCAGGCGATGTCCGAGGCGGATATCAAGTCAACCGTTGAAGAGTTTGCTCAGGGTGCGCGTAATGCTATTGCGGCAGGCTTCGATGGTATCGAGCTGCATAGTGCCAATGGCTACCTGCTGGAGCAGTTCATCCGTCCAAACTCCAATCAGCGTACTGATCCTTATGGTGGTTCGATAGAGAACCGTGCCCGCTTTGTGCTTGAAGTGGCAGATGCGGCTATCAAGGCGATTGGCAAGGATAAAGTCGCTATTCGATTGTCTCCATATGGTGTGTTCAACGACATGCCGATTTATGACGCTATGGGAGCTGATTACACCTATCTGGCTCAGCAGCTTAATGCGCGCGGGCTGCTCTATATACATCTGGTCGATCATTCGCCGATGGGCGCACCTGAAGTGCCCGATGCCATAAAAGCGATGTTCCGCAGCGAATTCAAAGGGACGCTGATTCTTTCTGGTGGTTACGATGCCCAGCGCGCAGAGAGTGATCTGGCCGCAGGCAGAGCTGATCTGATCGCAGTGGGTAAACCGTTCCTGGCTAATCCTGATCTGGTTGCGCGCTGGAAGGCCGGTGCACCAGTTAATGCGCCAGATTTCGCTACGTTCTATACACCCGGCGCAAAGGGATATACCGATTATCCAGTGTACGTTGCCAGCTGACTTCCTCTTGCAGGTTACAGGGGCATGACGCCGATGATTCTGTAGTGCAGGAAGAAGGCAATCACGATGTAAGTGACCAGTCCGGCGATGATGCACACGAGGTCATTGAACTCTGAGCGTGCGCCTAGCGGCAGCAGGCGTATTCTGCGCTTGAGAGATATGCGATTGACTACGGCCCAGGCCATAAAGCTGCCAAACAACAGTACTTCGTGCAGCATGCCATTGACCAGCAGGTGCGCAAGCGCCCAGGTCTTAATGGCAACGAGATCGGGATACTTCAGTGCACTGCGAATTCGGCAGGGCAGGAAGGTGGCATACAGCATCGGGAATACGGCCAGCATCAAAAGGTCGGTGGTCTGTTTTGCCCAGGCTGGCGGCACGTAAAGCACGATGGGAGTCTGGCGTGCGCTGAAAAGACCCCAGGCAATCAGGCCCAGACACAGTAATGAACACAGTGAAATGATCCAGCGCCAGCTAACTGATCCCAGCTGCTGCCGTTTCTTTTCACGCCAGCGTGGCGCGTAGATGGCTAGTGAATGCAATGTGAAAAACAGAATGAGGCCAACAATCAGAATAAGCATTATTGAGTGTAACCGGTCCGGATAAAGCGTTCAGCTGCTGAACGGTAAGTGGATCGTCAAATCCTGCTCAGTCTGGGCTGGCTGAATCTGATCATGCAATTTCAGCCTTATAGTGTACTTCACGCAGGTCACTCAACACCGGATGTTTCCTGGGTATCGCGTTCTGCATCGCTTGACAGATCTGGATCTCCCAGTGCCATCAATATACGAGCGCGTGCCTGATCGCGCAGGGCTTCTGTCTGACTGCGATCCTTGCGTACTGAATGTGCCGGCAGGGTGCCCAGTACTTCTATGACCACCTTGCCAGGCCGTGGCCATGGACTGCCCGGGCGCAGGATACGGCGCGTGCCATGTAATGCGATGGGAACTACTGGCAATTGTGTACGCTGTGCGGTGACGAATGCACCCAGATGAAAAGCCTGCAATCCGACCCGGTGCGTGAAGGTGCCTTCCGGAAAGAAAACCATGGATTGGCCGGCCTGTGCGTCGCGCATGATGCGACGTGTATCCATGCCGCCCGCATGGCGGTTGGCGCGATCAACAAACAGCGAACCGATCCGGCGTAGTAATAACCCCGCCATGGGGACACGTACCATTTCCTTCTTGATTACAAAGGAATAGTGCGCCGGCAGGACGGCTTTCATCACGACCCCGTCCAGATAGCTGCTGTGATTGGCAACGACGACACAGGGCGAAGCGGGTAACAGGGATGACTGGCGCAATTCGTACCGGACGCCGACCATTCTCAACAGGCAGCGCGCTGCGAATCTGGACAGGACACGGCGGCGTTTAAGTCCGGGCAGTATCAGCAGAAAAATCAGCGTTACGCTGCCCAGCAGAGCCAGTCCCAGCCAGACATAGAAACCGTAAATCAACCGGAAAACAGCTTTCAGGGGGGTGGTCATTGCGCAACCGGGCCATCTGACGTGAACGAATGCAAGGCGAATAGTGTCCAAACAAGTGTTAAGCGGGGCATTTTCTGTGAACTGATTCTCTTTATGTTAATCGAGAATATGTTCTGTGACTGTAATCACAACCATGAATTCTCCGCTGAGCATACTGCGTCATACCCCGCTTGGCGGGATGAACATTGCCGCAGTGATAACCACAGTGCGGATGCAGTCTGGAAAAACCTTAAATGAGCGCATTACCTAAAAACTCGGTTTACACGAAGTCAGAGCAGGTTGTGTCAGGCAAACGAACTTCAGCAAATGCTTCAGTCATCGACCGCTTCCTTGATGCGGTATGGATGGAACGTGGTTTGTCGCCTAACACGCTGTCTGCTTATCGAGCAGATCTGGTCGGCCTTGATCGCTGGTTAAAGCAACACGGCAGTCAGGTTGAGACGGCAAGTCGTGCTGATCTGCTGTCATTCATGGCGTGGCGCGTCGAAGAAGGCGCCCGGCCCCGCTCATCCGCCAGGCAATTATCCAGTTTCCGCCGTTTCTATCGCTATCTGCTAAGCGAGAATATGGTCACAGAAGATCCGACTTCGCAGATTGCCATGCCCAAGATTGGTCGTGCGCTGCCCAAGTCGCTGAGTGAAGCTGAGGTGGATGCGTTGCTGGAGGCACCGGTGATCAAGGATCCACTGGGCAACCGGGATCGCACCATGCTTGAAGTGCTGTACGCCACAGGCTTGCGTGTAACCGAGCTGGTTAATCTCAAACTTTCACAGGTAAATCTGAATCAGGGTGTGGTGCGCATTGTTGGTAAAGGCAACCGCGAACGTCTGATTCCACTGGGTGAGGAGTCAGTGCGCTGGCTTGCCCAGTTTGCACAGGGTGCGCGCATGGAAATTCTGCTGGAAAGACAGTCCGAATACCTGTTCCCGACCCGCCGTGGTGACCACATGACCCGTCAGGCGTTCTGGCACATCATCAAGCGATATGCCATGAAGGGTGGTATCAACAAGGAATTATCACCACACACCTTGCGACACGCATTTGCGACACACCTGCTGAATCACGGAGCTGATCTGCGCGTTGTACAGATGTTGCTGGGACACAGTGATCTGTCAACAACACAGATTTACACACACGTGGCACGCGAACGCATGAAGGAACTGCATGCACAGCATCATCCGCGTGGATGAATAGCCGGTCCTGAAGCTAACGATGAAAAAAGGCCCGCATTGCGGGCCTTTTTGTTTGAGCATGAAAAAGCGGCTATCAACGTTCCAGCAGTTTCAGTTTGTCAGGCTTGCCATCCCAGTCCTTGGCGTCGGCTGGAGGGGTCTTGCGCTCGGTAATCACCGGCCAGTTCTTGGCCAGCTCGGCATTCAGCTTCAGGAAATGTTCCTGCCCTTTAGGAACTTCTTCTTCGGAGTGAATGGCTTCAGCCGGACACTCAGGTTCGCACAGAGTGCAGTCGATGCATTCATCGGGATCAATCACCAGAAAGTTGGGGCCTTCATGGAAGCAGTCCACCGGGCAGACTTCCACACAGTCCATGTACTTGCACTTGATACAGTTTTCGGTGACAACAAAAGTCATTGAGATCAGCTCCAGAATTCCGCCGTGCGGGGGCGCGAGGGGTCGCTATTCTGCCAAAGCGTGGGCAGAGCGCAAGCAAGGTTTTACGTCCTGTATCAGGGCAGGGTGTGCATGTGCAGCAATTCCTGTCCGGCGGCACGGTCTTCCAGAAACCTTTGCAGGCTGAAGTGGATGCTCTGGAACGCCAGTTCGTGCCAGGGGATTTCATGTTCGCGAACCAGCTTGACCTCCAGGCTTTCTGGTCCGACTCCAAAGTCGAGATTGCGCAGCCGGGCGCGGAACATCATATGTACCTGGTGGGTGTGCAGCACATTGACCACCGCCAGCAACGAGCCAATTTCGACGTCGGCCAGTACTTCTTCCTGGGCTTCCCGGGCGGCTCCCTGGGCAACGGTTTCGTTGTTTTCCATAAAACCGGCCGGCAAAGTCCAGAAGCCATGACGCGGTTCTATGGCACGGCGACAGATCAGAATCCGGTCTTCCCAGACCGGCAGACAGCCGGCAATGATGCGCGGATTCTGGTAGTGAATGATGCCGCAAGCCGGGCAGGTGTGGCGGGGCAGGTGGTCACCCGGTGGGACTTTGACTTCAATTGTGTGTCCACAGCTGGAGCAGAATTTCATGATGGAGTGGCTGGCATGGAAGAACCATGATTATGGCAGGGAATGCACTGTCTGGCTTGCAACGCAAGCCGGCCATCGGAATACTGGCGAGCCTTGTCTTCCGGATATTGTCAGAGCTTGTCAGGTGATCAGTGCTTAAAGATGCGTTTATCTGCGATGCCGTCCGCACCCCGTTTGGTCGCTATGGGGGCGCGCTGGCTGAAGTCCGCCCGGATGATCTGGGAGCCGTGCCGCTGCGTGCATTGATTGCGCGCAATCCGGGAGTGGACTGGACAGCGCTGGATGATGTGATTTACGGCTGTGCCAATCAGGCGGGTGAGGACAATCGGAATGTTGGCCGTATGTCACTGCTGCTGGCAGGGTTGCCGGTCACCGTGCCCGGTGTGACGGTGAATCGTTTGTGCGGCTCGGGACTGGAGGCGGTGGCGCAGGCTGCACGTGCACTCGGTGCAGGGGATGCTGAGCTGGTGATTGCCGGTGGAGTGGAAAGCATGACCCGGGCGCCGTTCGTCATGAACAAGGCAGAAGGTGCATTTTCACGCTCAGCGAAACTTGAAGACACCACTCTCGGCTGGCGTTTCATCAATCCGGCTATGAAAAAACTCTATGGTGTCGATGCCATGCCGGAGACGGCTGAGCATGTGGCAGCTGAATACAACATCGCTCGAGCAGATCAGGATCTGTTCGCTCTGCGCAGTCAGCAGCGTTATGCGAACGCACTCGCAGCAGGGCTGTTTGCAGATGAGATCGTTCCGGTGACTATCCCGAAACGTCAAGGTGAACCAAGAATCGTTAGCGTGGATGAACATCCACGTGCAAATACGACGCTGGCTGCCTTGCAGAAGTTGTCGCCTGTAGTGCGGGCGGATGGCACGGTCACGGCGGGTAATGCCTCAGGAATTAACGACGGCAGCTGTGCTCTGTTGATAGCCAGTGCCGATGCGATCAAACGTCATGCATTGACACCACGGGCAAGGATTATCACGTCGGTCAGTGCGGGTATTGAGCCTCGCATCATGGGCATGGGACCGGTGCCGGCAGTTAAAAAGCTGCTGGACAGAGCCGGTATGAATATCCAGCAGATGGATGTGATTGAACTGAATGAAGCCTTTGCGGCACAGGCACTGGCGGTATTAAGGCAACTGGGTCTGCCTGATGATGCGCCCCAGGTTAACCCCAATGGGGGCGCTATTGCGGTGGGACATCCGCTGGGTGCCAGCGGTGCACGTCTGGCTACAACTGCGATGTATCAGTTGCAGCGTACGCAGGGCCGCTATGCCTTGTGCATTATGTGTATCGGTGTCGGTCAGGGCATCGCACTATTGCTGGAAAGGGTTTGATCGATGGCAACTGGACTGGATCAGCTGTCTGAAAAGCAAATGACGGTGAGTGGCCGTGCCCGGATTGTTTCACTGCACGAGGCGGTGGCGCAGTGTGTGCGCGATGGCGATGTGGTCGCAATGGAAGGCTTTACGCATCTCATTCCTTACGCGGCAGGTCATGAAGTGATTCGTCAGCAACGCAAGCATCTGACTTTGATCCGCATGACGCCGGATATTCTCTACGACCAGCTGATCGGTATGGGTTGTGCCGACAAACTGATGTTCTCGTGGGGTGGTAATCCCGGGGTCGGTTCACTGCATCGGTTTCGTGATGCGGTGGAGCACAGCTGGCCACAGCCGCTGATACTTGAAGAACATTCTCATGCAGCCATGGCCAATGCCTATGATGCAGGTGCAGCTGGGCTTCCCTGTGCGGTATTCCGAGGCTATGTGGGTGCAGAGCTGCGCCGCGTGAATGCCAATATAAAAACCATCGAGTGTCCGTTTACGGGTGAACAGCTGGCGGCAGTACCGGCAATACGTCCCGACGTGGCCATCGTCCATGCGCAGAAAGCAGACCGCCGCGGTAACGTGATGTTTGAAGGCATTGTAGGCGTGCAGAAGCAGGCCGTGCTGGCTGCCAGACGCTCCATTGTGACGGTAGAGGAAATTGTTGACGACCTCGGGCCACGAAGCAGCAATGCGGTGATCCTGCCATCCTGGACGGTGACTGTAATTGCCTGTGTGCCCAAAGGTGCCCACCCTTCCTACGCACATGGCTATTACCCGAGGGACAATAATTTTTATATTGCCTGGGACAAGATTGCTCGTGATCGTGATGGTTTCCTGGCGTGGATGCAGACGCATGTGCTGGACAGGAGATAAGTCATCTACAGCATAGTCAATGACTGCCCGCTAACTTATATGAATGAATATTCCCAGAATGAAATGATGACCATTGCAGCAGCCCGCTCGTTGCGCAATGAGGACATCTGTTTCGTCGGTATTGGTGCGCCTTCAGCTGCGGCAAATCTTGCGCGACTGACACATGCACCTGATATCACCCTGATCTATGAATCCGGCACGATAGAAACCAGACCGTCGGTATTACCGCTGTCGATTGGTGATGGTGAGCTGTGTGATACAGCGCTGACCACGGTGGACGTACCAGAGATGTTTCGATACTGGTTACAAGGCGGACGCATCACTGTGGGTTTTCTGGGTGGCGCGCAGATTGACCGGTTCGCCAACCTCAATACAACGGTGATGGGTGATTACCAGCATCCCAAAGTACGACTGCCGGGCGGCGGCGGTGCGCCGGAGATTGCTACGCATTGTGGTGAAGTGTTCATCATCATGCAGCATTCCAGACGATCGTTTGTGGACAAGCTGGATTTCATGACATCGCTGGGTCATGGTGAAGGCGGAGGTCATCGGCAACGACAGAGTGTTAAAACCAGAGGGCCGACACGCCTGATTACTGACCTGTGCATATTCGAGCCTGATCCGGAAACGCGCGAAATGACTGTGATGTCAATTCATCCTGGCGTCAGTCGTGAACAGATTCAGGACAATACAGGCTGGAATGTTCGCTATGCTTCGCATGTTCAGAGCACGCCATCGCCAGATGCGGCTGAGCTCAGCGTGTTGCGGGAGTTGCATGCCAGAACCAGAGCGGCACATGCTGCCAGTTAAGCAGCCTGAATCTGCTGACTGTTTATCTGCAAATTGATTCGTAAATTCAGCAATCAATTGATGAGCATCCAGTGGTCCATCTAAATGCATCAATGGCATTGTTATTTGTGCTGTCACTGCTTGCGGCAGGAGCAGTATCGGGTGTCATTGCCGGACTGCTGGGGGTGGGTGGCGGCATTGTGCTGGTACCGGTGCTGGAGTGGGTGTTGACCCTGTGCGGTACAGACTCTTCACTCAGTATAAAAATTGCAGTAGCAACTTCGCTGGCGACCATCATCCCTACGGCCATCGCTTCATCACGTGCGCACCGGCGTCGTGATGCAATTGATGATGCCGTCATTCAGGCGTGGGCAGTACCAGTTGTGATAGGCGCGTTTTCAGGTGTGATACTGGCGACCCGGCTGGATGCGGGTGTGCTCAGGATGATTTTTGCAGTAGTGGCCACACTGGTTGCGCTGAAAATGTTTCTGCCGGTAGAGGTTGTGGTTCTGCGCGATACGTTGCCGCACGGCTGGCGCGCCCACTGGTTGCCTTTCCTGATCGGTTTGATATCAACCCTGATGGGCATTGGCGGCGGATCATTAAGCGTACCGGCCATGACCTTGTGCAATTACTCAATTCAGCGTGCGGTAGGCACGGCATCGTTGATTGGTTTATGGATCGCATTGCCCGCCACTATCGGATACCTGCTGGCCGACACCAGCGGGCTTGCCATGCCGCCGTTTGGCATCGGCTATGTCAACTGGCTTGGCTTTGCACTGATTGCCCCGGCCACCTGGCTGACTGCTCCTCTGGGCGCACAATGGGCGCACACTATGAGCAGAAGGCAGCTTCATTCGGCATTCGGGATTTTCCTGCTGCTGACCGCGGGTCGCATGATCTGGCGCAGTCTGCATTGAGTCAGGTCATCTCGGTTAATATGCCGGTGCTTGTAGTACCTGGCAGCAAGACATCCAATAGCAACAAGATACTCAATGACCGGCATCCCGAATCAACCTTCTGAGGGAAACTCAGCAAACCGCGCTACACGCAAGAGTCGTTCTGCTCGCACAATGACATTCTGGCGGATGATGGCTTATCGGCTGGCAGTAGGATTGAGCGTGATCTTACTGGAAGTGCTGTGGCGAACGGGCCGGATACGCTTCGTGGGCGAGGACCGTCTGCAGTCTGCGATCAGTGAACATGGGGCGGTGGTACCGGTATGCTGGCATCAGCACCTGTTGTTGTGCGCGCGGTATGTGGCGGCACGACGCATCAAGGGTTTGCGCATTGGTTTTCTGATCAGTCCGTCGCTGGATGGTGAAGCGCCCAGTATGCTGGCCCGGGCGTACGGTGCACAGGTGATTCGCGGCTCGGGTACGTATACGGGTGCACAGGCAGTTCGGGTGCTCTACAAGCAAGTGAAGGTTGAGAGGCTGTCGCCACTTATTACGCCTGACGGGCCACGTGGTCCTCGCTTCATATTCAAGGGAGGTGCCATCACGGTCGCACAGCTATGTGGTGTACCGATCGTATCTCTTGCCTATGCAGCCCGCAGGGCAAAAATCTTTGGTACCTGGGACAAATTTGTACTGCCATTCCCGTTTTCACGCATTGTGATCGCCATCGGCGAGCCGTATTTGCCGCCGCGTAAAGTCACAGCAGAGGAAATGGAGGCCCTGCAACAGCAGCTGGCCGAACGGTTGCATGATACCTATCTGCAGGCGCAAGCTGAGTTAAGCAAGGCTTGAAGAGTTATTCTGGCTGCTAACAGAGCTGGCTTGTTCACTAATAAATTTGAGACAATAAGCTGTGATTATGAATTGGGTTGTCTGGAATGTTTCAGCATGACCTTGTTTCTACAGGCTGAGTGCGGGAAATGAGCAACAAACAGACCGGCATATCAGTGTCACAAACAGATCAGAACAGTAAACTAGCTGCGGGTACCAGAAGTCGTTCCCGATCAATCCCTCCCGTTGCCATGGATGCATCGCTTACCCGTCTGATAGTTCAGCTGCAATCTGCCGAGCTGCATGGTGATGATGCCGGGGTCTGCGCTGTTCTGCAGAATGTGCGCGAACTGGCCGCTGCTGATGCGATGTTTATCGCCCTGTTTGATACAGAGCGGCAACACATCGACAAAGTACTGAGTGCCTGCAGTGTTTATATCGTTTGCCATCCTGATGTCCTGACCGGTGAAAGCATTGCCTCCGGTGCGGCTCTGTGTGAGCGGCTGGATAGTCAGCGCCTGCTTGAGTTGCGAAATACTGTAGATACAGCCGGGTTATCCGAACTCGCACTACGATTTTCAGAGATGCAGATCAGTTCCGCGCTGATGGCCGGGGTGGTTGTGCAGGGACACAGCATTGGTTATGTGTGCCTGTGCGCCACTCATCCGCGTGAGTCATGGGATGCAGAAGTACATTTGCTGCTCAAGCTGGTCGCTTCCAGCTATGCAGCGGGTCTGGAGCGGTATCGCGTCAGAAATGAGCTGTCGTATGTGCAGGTGCGTGATGATCTGGCCATGCAAAGTGCGCACGACGGCTTGTGGGATCTGGATTATGAGCGGGGCACCCTGTATCTGTCACCACGCTGGAAAGCCATGCTGGGGTATGCAGATGATGAGCTGATTGATGTCAGGGACTGGCGTCAGTTTGTACATGGTGACGATCTTGAATCAGTGGAAAGCCTGTTGCGCGAGCACCTTTCCGGCAGCAGTGAATACTTTGAAAGCACCCACCGGGTAAGACATCGTTCCGGTGACTGGCGCTGGGTGACATCGCGGGCCAAGGCGCTTACCAATGATGAAGGCAAGTTGCTGCGACTGGTGGGCGTAGAACTGGATATCACCGAAAACAAGCTCTACGAAGAAGCGCTGTTTCGCGAAAAGGAGTCTGCACAGATTACTCTGCAATCCATTGGCGATGGCGTGATTACTACAGATGCGCTGGGGCAGGTCGAATATCTGAACCCGATTGCTGAAAATCTGACTGGCTGGCGAGTGGCAGATGCCATGGGCCGGTCAATTGATGACGTATTCCGTGGTTTTCATGAAGAGACCTGCGAGCCGCTGGAAAATCCGCTTATGGTGGCCATACGTCGCACACATAGTATCAAGTCCGTCCGGCCAACCCTGCTTATTCGTCGCGATGGCAATGAACTGTATATTGAAAGCTGTGCCTCACCCATTCGTGATGGGGCGGGCGCGGTGTCTGGCGGGGTGCTGGTGTTCCATGATGTCAGCGAAAGTCGTGAGCTCAATCGCAAGCTTTCCTATCACGCCAGTCATGACATTCTGACTGGCCTCGTTAATCGTCATGAATTCGAGCAGCGTGTGGAGCATGCATTGAAGAGTGCAAGGGCGCGCGAAGAGTCATACGCCATCTGCTATCTGGATCTCGATCAGTTCAAGATTGTTAATGACAGCTGCGGTCACAATGCAGGAGATGCATTACTCGGGCAGGTAGGTGCCTTGCTGAAGTCCAAGGTTCGCTGGCGTGATACGGTATCGCGTCTGGGTGGTGATGAATTCGGCATCCTGCTGGAAGCGTTCACGATGGATGAAGCTATGCGTCTGGCAGACTCGCTGCGCGAGGCTGTGCGCAATTACAAGTTCAACTGGGAGGAGCGTACTTTCCGCATGGGCGCCAGTATCGGTGTGGTGCCGATCACAGCTGATAACGATGGCGTTGCTGGAATCATTTCTGCTGCTGAAGCGGCCTGTGCGGCTGCCAAGGAAGCGGGTCGTAACCGGATCTACAGTTTCCAGGAAAACGATCTGGATCTGATGCGCCGGCGTCGTGAGATGCAATGGGCGGCGCGTATCAACAATGCTCTGGAAGAAGGGCGTTTTGAAATTTTCAGGCAAATAATTCTGCCACTGCATGGCAATGAAGCCGGTTTGCATTACGAGCTGTTGCTGCGTATGCGTGACGAGCAGGGCAAGATCATCGCGCCAGATCAGTTTATATCTGCCGCCGAGCGCTACAACATCACTCCAGCCATAGATCGCTGGGTCATCGAGCACGCATTGCGCTGGCTGGTATCCGAGGCAGATGAGCGTGAGAAGCTGGCTATGTGCTCAATAAATCTGTCAGGGCAGAGTCTGAGTGATGACAAGTTCCTGCCTTTTGTAATAGACCAGCTGCATCGCAGCGGAATTGACGGTTCCAAGATATGTTTCGAGATTACCGAAACTGCTGCAGTAGCCAGTTTCTCGCAGGCAAACCGGTTTATTCAGGCATTGAAAGACATCGGTTGCCGCTTTGCTCTGGATGATTTCGGTACAGGGCTGTCTTCATTCGGATATCTCAAACACTTCCCGGTGGATTTCCTCAAGATCGACGGCAGTTTTGTGAAAGATCTGCTGCATGATCCAATCGACCGGGAAATGGTCCGCTCCATCAACGAAATCGGACACCTCACCGGCAAACGCACCATTGCCGAGTTTGCTGAGAACCAGGAAATCATCGACATGTTACGCAGTCTGGGCGTTGATTATGCGCAGGGCTATGGGATATCCATGCCGCAGCGAGTTCTGAAAATTCAGGGTGAAGAGAGGCACGAAGGCAAGTTGCCATCGCCCAGGTAGCAGCTAAAAGAAATAAGAAAGTTCTGCAGTCAATGCTTGCTGCTGCAATTGTGTTATTGATTGCTGAATTGAAAGCGCATTGACAGGTCGATTGCGTGCAGGTGTTTAGTCAGACCGCCGATGCTGATGAAATCGACACCTGTTCTGGCAATATCACGAATGGTTTCCAGTGTGACATTGCCTGAGGCTTCCAGCTGTACGTGGTAACCCTTCCGGGCTACTTTCAGCTTTACCGCTTCAATCAGCTGTTCATTGGTGAAGTTATCCAGAAGCACGCGATCAATGTCAGTGCTCAGCGCTTCTTCCAGTTCATGCAGATCTTCAACTTCAACCTCTACCATGCATTCACCGGCTGTGGCGCGTGCCTGTGCCACGGCTGCGGTGATCGAACCGGCTGCGATGATGTGGTTTTCCTTGACCAGGATTGCATCAAATAAACCAACACGATGATTGGTGCCCCCGCCACAAATCACGGCATATTTCTGTGCGCGACGTAGTCCTGGAATGGTTTTGCGGGTGTCGAGCACCTTGCAGCCCAGGCCGGTAATGGCATCGACATAGCGGCGTGTTTCAGTTGCTGTCCCGGATAGCGTCTGCAGGAAATTCAGTGCAGTGCGTTCACCAGTCAGCAATGGTCGGGCTGAGCCTTGAAGTGAACACAGAACAGAGTTGGCCGCTACGCGTTCGCCGTCCATGTAGTTCCACTCGATCGCGATAGCGGGGTCCAGACGCAGAAAGACCTCGTCAAACCAGGCTCGACCGCACAGAATCGCCGGCTCACGTGTAATGACAGTTGCTGATGCCGTTGATGATGACGGGACCAGTGCCGCTGTCAGATCACCTGAGCCGACATCTTCCGCGAGCGCTCGCGTGACAGATCGCTGTATCTCAGTGGCAAGATTGAAATTCGACATATCGGCTAAGCGGATTTCTGAAAACAGAAACCCGGCGAGTGCCGGGTTTCCATCATGTGCGTAATTTTCAGGGTGATGATAATAGTCTGGTTCATCACAGCATGATCAGAAGGCCAGGCCATGCCCCTGACCTGCCATGCACAGCAGCATCGGCAGTGACAAGGCAAAGTTGGTGCGCGATGCAATCAGTGCAACTTTGCGTGACTTGGCTTTTTCTTCATCAGATGCTGCTACCAGACCCAGAACTTTTTTCTGGTTCGGCCAGATAAATACCCAGACGTTGAACAGCATGATGGTGCCCAGCCAGGCGCCGATGCCGATAGTGCGGAAACCCGGCTGGAGCGTGAAGGCCATATGCAGGGTGGCAGCGCTGCCGTAACCGATCATCAGGTAGTAAGCACCGGTGAGCCAGGTGGCGACAGCTGCCCAGCGAAACCACAGTAGTGCACGTGGTGCAATGTACTTGCTGACTCCGGCGCCGCCCGGGCCGCCTTTGTCAGCCGCCGCTGCAGCCAGTCCTGGAACCTGTACCACGTTGAAGTAATACAGCAGACCGATCCAAGTGATGCCGGATACGATATGCAACCAGCGATCAAGATGCAGCTGCGAAATCGCCACACTTTGTCCGGTCAGAATCAACGCCAGCAAAATAACCAGCACAATGCCGGTCGTAATGGCGCCCAATACAGAGTTGAGTGGATTCATGATTGAGTAATCTCCCAAGAGCGAAAGCTGCGAAAACGCGAAAAAAAATAAGAAGACTGCCCTGCTGAAAGTTCAGTTTTGTACCCGGATACTGCGTGACCGGGTGGCAGTCTGGCTGAAAGCCGTTGAAGAATAGACGTATGGCCTCCATAATTCAACGGCTTGAAAATCGAGCAATGTATATATTCAGGTGATCGCAATGGACGTTATTGAACGTATCAAATCCCAGCTTTCCAGTAATCCGGTTCTGCTGTACATGAAAGGTACACCAGATTTTCCGCAGTGCGGGTTTTCCGCAACTGCTGTTCGGGCACTTAATGCAGTAGATGCCAGGTTCGAATCGGTCAATATCTTCGAGGAACCTGAGTTGCGTGAAGCGCTCAAGCAGTATTCGAACTGGCCTACATATCCGCAGCTGTATGTGAATGGTGAGTTGATCGGCGGTTGCGACATCATCGTTGAGATGTACAACAGTGGTGAACTGAAGAAAGTAATCAGTTCAGTTTCAGCTCAGGGTTGACCGGTACGGGTGTGTGGCAGTCACACCCGCTTCAATCATTCTGTCAGCAGGGACGTTTCGTAGATTCCCCTGAAACGGTTGCAGATCATGCAGAACAGATCAGCGGTGATCTCTGCATCGTAAGCAGCGGAGTGTGCTTCGCTGGAATCCCACTGTACACCCGCAGCCAATGCGAGCTTGGCCAGTACAGTCTGACCAAATGCCACGCCACCCAGTGTGGCGGTATCAAAACAGGAAAAGGGATGGAACGGATTGCGCTTGATATCACAGCGGGTCACGGCTGCGTTGAGGAAATTCAGATCAAAGTAAGCGTTGTGTCCGACCAGTACCGCACGGTTGCAGCCACTGTCCTTGACGGCACGTCTGATATCGCCTAGCAAGCGCGTGAGTGCTTCGGATTCAGGAAGAGCGGGGCGTAGCGGGTGGAATGGATCAATGCCATTGACGGCCAGTGATGCTGCTTCCATGTTTGCCCCAGCAAAGGGTTGCACATGGTAACGCCAGGTCTCACCTCGTATCAGATTACCGTCTTCCTGCATTTCGATGACTACGCCTGCAATCTCAAGCAGGGCATCGGTATTTGGGTTGAAACCGCCTGTTTCAACATCAACCACGACCGGCAGGAAACCGCGAAAGCGGTTGGCAATGGGTGATTTCTCTTTCCTGGAATTACTCATGCGGGTTGCTCACTGCGAAACCGCCAGCTGATGGTTTCTCCGGCACGCATGGGAACAAGCTGATCCTTGCCGAATTGATAGTGTTTTGGTGGAACCCAGTTTACGCGCTCCAGCTCAACATGACCCGCATTGCGGGGTAAACCATAAAAATCAGCGCCACGTTCCGAGGCAAATGCTTCAAGCCGATCCAGCCTGCCAGCCTGCTCGAATGCTTCTGCATACAACTCAAGCGCGGCATGAGCCGAGAACATGCCGGCACAACCGCATTCGGTTTCCTTGGTGTGCTGTGCGTGTGGTGCGCTGTCAGTGCCAAGGAAGAAGCGAGGATTATCACTGGTGGCCGCTGTCAGCAGTGCCTGACGATCAGCCTCACGCTTCAGAACAGGCAGGCAGTAGTAATGCGGGCGGATGCCATTCTGGAAAATGGCATTACGGTTGTGCAGAAGATGTTGCGGGGTGATGGTTGCGGCCACTCCAGCACGTGCCTGTTGCACAAATTCAACTGCCTGACGGGTGGTGACATGTTCAAAGACGATTTTCAGAGCTGGAAAGCGCTCTGTCAAAATGCTCAGTGTTCTGTCGATGAAGATGGCTTCGCGATCAAATACGTCAACATCGCTCTGTGTGGCTTCACCATGCACCTGTAATACCAGGTCGCATTCCTGCATGGCTTCCAGTGCCGGAGAAATCTTTTCGATCGCTGTCACTCCAGCATCAGAGTGTGTTGTGGCACCGGCAGGATAGAGCTTGCAGCCAACAATGAATCCGCAGTCTCTGGCTTTACGTACTTCTGCAGGTGTCGTGTTGTTGGTGAGGTACAACGTCATCAGCGGTTCAAAGTGCTGTGCGCCGGGTAGTGCTGCAAGGATGCGCTGGCGATACGCACCGGCCAGCTCTACCGTTGTGACGGGCGGCTTAAGATTGGGCATAACAACTGCACGTGCAAATTGTCGCGCTGTAAAAGGCAGAACAGCCGCAAGATACTCACCATCGCGCAGGTGCAGGTGAAAGTCATCAGGTCGACGCAGGGTAAGGGTCTTGAGTTCATTCATGCGTGGGCTGCTCAGAATCAGTTGAATGTATGTCGGGTAATGAATTCCACAGCCCAGCGAATGCCAAAGCCGGTGATTTCAGTCGGAATATGCGCAAGACCTCCTGTCTTGCTGGCAGAGGACAAATCAATGTGCACCCAGGGAATGTCCTCGGGCACAAATCGATTCAGGAAACGTGCGGCCAGTATGTGATCGCCCTTGTTGTCCATTGTACATTGCATGATGTCAGCCAGTGGACTGTCGAGTTCCGTATCGAAGTCGCTATCCATCGGGAAGCTCCACACGCGCTCGCCACTATTGCGTCCGGCAGCTTCAATGCTGTCACGTAACTGGAATCGATTACTGAAGGCTCCGCTCATGCGTTCAGTTAATGCACTGACACAGGCTCCGGTCAGGGTGGCAAAGTCGATCATCAGATCCGGTTTGTTTCTGGCAGCAAGAGCCAGTGTGTCTGCCAGCACCATCCGGCCTTCGGCATCACTGTGTACTACCTGAATCGTGACTCCATTGGCTGCAGTGATGACTTCCTGGGGTCGATAGGCGTTGGGTCCGATTTCATTTTCAGTCAGGGCAAGCCAGCACTCAATATCAAACGGTACCTTGAGTTGCGATAACGCCAGCAAAGTCCCCACCGCAACGGCAGAACCCTGCATGTCGGTGTGCATGTCGTACATGCCTTTATGTGATTTGAGATTTATTCCACCGGTATCAAAGCAGATACCTTTGCCTATAAGGGTCACTTTGTAACGCTGCTTGTTCTTGTGGCTTTGGCCGCGATAACTCAGGCGCATGATGCCCGCTTGGCTGTGTGCGTTGGCGCGTGATACAGCAAGGAAGGCGCCGGCTTTCTGTTTTTTCAGGTTAGAGATATCGAGAAACTCGCTCTGCCAGCCGTGATGACCGGCCAGCTCTTGCAGTGCCTGGCGATAACGGACGCAATCAAGCTTGTTGGGTGGCAGTGTGGTGAGCCAGCGAGCCAGATGATTCCCCGCCTGCGTGGCCAGTGTGGTTGCATAGCGCGATGCCGATCCGTGCAGCAGGGTGAGTGATTTCAGCGGATGCTTGTCTGCTTTGCTTTTGAAGCTGGGTAACTGGGCGTTACCGGCCAGTACCGCTGCCAGTAATGCATCAAGCAAAGCATGGGATTCCTCCGGTTCAAATCCCAATGTGCTTAATGCGATGCTGCTGGCTTGGTGTTTTGCAGCTTCTTTCCACAGTTTTGCTGCTGTTTGCAGCATCTCAAAGCGGCTTCGCCGGGTGTTAACAAAAATTAACAAAAGCGCTCCACTCTGTTTGGTGGGGCTTAAATGCAGTAATGGAGGGGCAGATGCCTGCCCGGACTCCTCGCTCTCCTGGTACTGCAAAAGGAGCTCCGGGCCGCGTGGACACTGCCTTAGCAGGGTTTTCTCACTCTTTCTGTTGGCAATCACCAAGTTCAGTTTGTGCTTCGCCAGTGTGTCATCCGACAGAGGTTCATCTATGTATTTAATTTTGGGCGAATATTTGGGCGGCAGGAGCGAGTCCATCGTTTCTTGACCCCTTTTAGGCAAATCACGATGATACCTGCCCACGCAATGCCGTGCCGAGTAAAGCCAAATGACGGAAAATCCGATTCCCCAAGATGTCGACCCGCAAGAAACCCAGGAATGGCTGGAGTCACTTGACGCGGTCATCAAGGTTCATGGTGCTGAACGCGCCCATTACCTGCTGGAGCAATTGGTCGATCAAACCCGCCGTTCGGGCGTCTACCTGCCCTTCAAACCAAATACGGCTTATGTAAACAGCATAGCGGTCGGACAGGAAAGACCCTATCCCGGCGATCGGGCGCTGGAGCGCCGGATCGAGGCCTACATTCGCTGGAATGCATTGGCAACGGTCGTCAAAGCAAATCGTGAGAGTTCCGAATACGGTGGGCACATTGCCACCTACGCTTCGGCCGCTACCTTGTATGAGGTGGGCTTTAACCATTTCTGGCGTGCTGCTTCAGAGCAGCATCCCGGTGATATGATTTTTGTTCAAGGTCATGCCTCGCCCGGCATCTACTCGCGCGCTTTCATGGAAGGGCGCCTTACTGAGGAAAATCTCAAGTTCTTCCGTAAAGAAGTGGAGAGCGATAAAGGTCTGAGTTCCTACCCACACCCGAAGCTCATGCCACAGTTCTGGCAGTTCCCTACCGTGTCGATGGGTCTGGGCCCGATGATGGCAATCTATCAGGCGCGTTTTCAGCGTTATCTGGAAAATCGCAGCATCGTGCCTACCACTGATCGCAAGGTGTGGGCTTTCCTCGGTGATGGTGAAATGGATGAGCCCGAATCAATGGGCGCACTGACGCTGCCGGTGCGTGAAGGGCTCGATAACCTGGTGTTTGTCATCAACTGCAACCTGCAGCGACTTGATGGCCCAGTGCGCGGTAATGGCAAGATCATTCAGGAGCTAGAAGCGGCTTTCCTTGGTGCCGGCTGGAATGTAATCAAGGTGGTCTGGGGATCACGCTGGGATCCGCTGCTTGCGAAAGATACCAAGGGGTTACTGCGCCGGGTGATGGAAGAATGTGTCGACGGCGAATATCAGAATTTCAAGGCGAAGGGTGGGGCCTATACCCGCGAAAATTTCTTTGGCAAATATCCTGAGCTGAAAGAAATGGTAGCCAATATGTCTGACGAAGACATATGGCACCTGAATCGCGGTGGCCACGATTCGCAGAAAGTCTACAACGCCTATGCCGCTGCAATGGCGCACAAGGGTCAGCCAACTGTAATTCTTGCGAAGACCGTCAAGGGCTTCAAGATGGGCCGTTATGGCGAGAGCCAGAACATCACCCATCAGCAGAAAAAACTGGATGATCAGGCGCTGCGCGAAGTGCGTGACCGGATCGGTGTTGATATCACTGACGAACAGATTCTCAATGCACCATTCCAGCGTCTGCCGGAAAACAGTCCGGAGATGAAGTATCTGCATGAACGGCGTCAGAAACTCGGTGGCTACCTGCCGAAGCGACAGGACGTTGCGCCTGCACTCAAGGTGCCCGCGCTCTCAGCCTTTGATTCCCTGCTGCAGAGCACAGGGGATCGAGATATATCCACTACCATGGTGTTTGTGCGCATCCTGCAGGTTTTGCTGAAAGACAAGGAAATCAGCAAGTACGTGGTACCGATTGTTCCCGATGAAGCACGCACCTTCGGTATGGAAGGTCTGTTCCGTCAGGTAGGCATTTATTCATCCAAGGGTCAGCTCTATACACCGCAGGATGCGGATCAGCTGATGTTCTACAAGGAAGACAAGAAGGGACAGATTCTTGAAGAGGGTATCAATGAAGGTGGTGCTGTTTCTTCATGGATCGCTGCTGCAACTGCCTACGCCAATCATGGCGTGAACATGATTCCGTTCTACATCTATTACTCAATGTTCGGTTTCCAGCGCGTGGGAGATTATCTGTGGGCAGCAGGAGATATGCAGGCGCGAGGGTTCCTGCTCGGTGCCACAGCCGGACGTACAACGCTTGCCGGTGAAGGGTTGCAGCATCAGGACGGACATAGCCTGCTGGCTGCTTCCACGATTCCAAATTGCGTCGCGTACGATCCGACCTACTCTTACGAACTGGCAGTTATCATTCAGGACGGCATGCGTCGCATGTATCAGGAACGGGAAAATATTTTCTACTACCTGACCTGCATGAATGAAAACTATGCTCACCCGGCCATGCCGACCGGCACCGAAGCGGGCATTCTCAAAGGCATGTATCTGCTGAAGTCTGTAGGTAAAACCACCAGCAAGGTGACATTGCTGGGTTCAGGTACCATCCTGCGTGAGGTCGAGGCCGCTGCGGTTATTCTGGAGCAGGAATTCAAGATCAGCTCTGACATCTACAGCTGTACCAGCTTCTCTGAATTGCGTCGCGAAGCACTGGATGTTGAACGCTGGAATCTGCTGCATCCTGCCGACAGGCAGCGTGACAGCTACATCACACAGACACTGTCCGGTTCCAAAGGACCTTTCATTGCTTCAACCGATTACATGAAGGTAGTAGCAGATCAGATCCGTCAGTGGGTGCCCGGTCGTTATGTGGTGCTGGGCACAGACGGTTATGGCCGTTCGGATGGCCGTGCTGCATTGCGGCGTCATTTTGAAGTGGACAGGCACTACATAGTGGCTGCGTCGCTCAAGGCGCTGGCGGATGAAGGTAAGCTGGACAAGCAAATTGCACAGGATTACGTCGCCAGGCACATTGATGCCAGCAAACCTAATCCTGCGTCGCTGTAATCAGGTCTGAACATGTGCAGTACCTGAAAATGCCGTGCATGTTGCATATCACCTGCTCACAAACAGATTCAAATCAGATTCACAGTTGAACCGTCATGGCACAAGACATATACGTTCCTGATATTGGTGACTTCAAGGAAGTTGAAGTGATCGACGTGCTGGTCAATCCCGGTGATCATGTCGAAATTGATACCGCACTGATTACCATTGAAACTGAAAAGGCAACCATGGATGTGCCGAGTACAGCGGCGGGTGTGGTGCAGTCGCTTGCTATCAGGAAAGGCGACCGCATCTCCAAAGGTGGTTTGATTCTGAAACTCGAAGTGAGTGCGGCACCGGCCAGTGCAGCGCCTGCTGTAACGGCTCCTTCGACTGCAACAGTGGTAGAGGCCCAGCGTCCACCAGTCAAGCCAGTAGCAGTCGCTGTTGCACCCGTGGTTGCCCCTGTCGTTGCCTCGAATCTGCCGGTTATAAATGAAGCCGGTTTTGCCCGGGCGCATGCCAGTCCGTCCGTACGGCGTTTTGCGCGTGAACTGGGAGTGGATCTTTCGCGCGTAACTGGCTCGGGCATCAAGGGTCGCATTACACCGGAAGACGTAAAGAGCTGGGTGAAGCAGGCGCTTGCAGGTGGTGGCAGTGGTGCCGCCTTACCGAAAGTGCCGGAAGTGGACTTCGCAAAGTTTGGTGCCGTCGAAGTCAGGCCGTTGGGTCGTATACAGAAAATATCCGGTTCACGTTTGCATGCCAGCTGGGTGAATGTGCCGCATGTTTGGCAGATGGATGAGGCAGACATCACCGATCTTGAGTCCATGCGCAAACAGCTCAAGTCAGAAGCGGAGGCGCGCAACATCAAGTTGACGCCGCTCGCTTTCGTCATACTTGCCGTGGTCAAGACGCTGAAAGAGTTTCCGGTATTCAATTCTTCACTGGATGCCAGTGGCCAGAATCTGGTGTTCAAGTCGTATGTGAATATCGGCTTCGCAGCAGATACGCCTAATGGTCTGGTGGTGCCGGTGATTCGTAATGCTGATCAGAAAACTGTTTTCGGCATTGCCAGCGATCTGGCAGCATTGTCCGAGAAAGCACGCGAAGGCAAGCTGGGTGCCGCTGACATGCAGGGAGGCTGTTTCACCATTTCCAGTCTGGGTGGCATCGGTGGTACGGCGTTTACGCCGATTATCAATGCACCTGAGGTGGCCATCCTGGGGGTATCAAGATCATCCATGAAATCTGTGTACAACCCGGTCACGCATGGCTTTGATGCGCGCCTGATACTGCCCTTTACGCTGGCATATGATCATCGTGTTGTGGATGGTGCGCTGGGCGCGCGCTTCACAACTTACCTTGCCAGACAGTTGGCCAATGCAGCCGGCCTGCTGGCAGTCAGTTCCTGACACGATAGGCTGACATCACAGGGAGTGCAGCCAATCTGCCTGCTCTCACGAACAAACGAATTGAGCCATTTGAACAAGCGCATTCTGCAAGAGCTGCTTACATGATTCAGCAAATCCTGGTTCCTGATATGGGTGACTTCAAGAATGTTGAAGTCATTGACGTTCTGGTAAAAGTTGGTGATCGCGTGGAGGTGGATACCCCGCTCATCACCGTTGAGACCGAAAAAGCCAGCATTGATGTACCCAGTACTGTTGCCGGTGTGGTGCACTCACTGGCAGTGAACAAGGGTACGCGTGTATCCAGGGGCACCCTCGTGCTGAGTGTCGAAGTTGCAGAATCGGTTGCGGCAGTCGCCAGAGATAATGCAACTCAACCCGCTGCGGCAACAGCTCCCGCTCCTGCTTCCGCACCCGTTGTTACACCGATGTTTGCGCCTGAGGCTGATTCCTCCAGTGCTGTTGCCCCCTTAGAACAATATGATTTTGATGTGGTGGTGCTAGGTGCAGGACCCGGTGGGTATACCGCTGCCTTCCGTGCGGCTGATCTTGGTATGAAAGTGGCGTTGATTGAGCGCTGGCCCACGCTGGGCGGAGTTTGTCTGAACGTCGGGTGCATTCCTTCCAAAGCGCTGCTGCATGCCGCCAAGGTGATAGATGAAGCGCGGGAAATGGCAGAGCACGGAATTACATTCGGCAAACCGACCATTGATATCGACAAGCTACGGCATTGGAAAAACAGTGTTATCAGCAAGCTGACTTCCGGGTTAACCGGGCTGGCAAAACAGCGCAAGGTGGAAGTCATCCATGGCACAGGTCAGTTTGCATCGCCCCATGAACTTGATGTGAAAAACGGTAACGAACAACGTCGCGTCAGCTTCAGGAACTGCATTATTGCTGCAGGATCGGAACCTGTGAAACTGCCGGGTTATCCTGATGATCCACGCATCATTGACTCAACAGGTGCGCTTGAGCTCAATCTGCCCAAACGCATGCTGGTAGTAGGCGGTGGCATCATTGGACTGGAAATGGCTACGGTCTATGAAGCGCTGGGAGTGAAAGTCAGCGTTGTCGAATTGATGGACGGACTGGTAACAGGCTGCGATCGTGATCTGGTCAAGCCGCTTGAAAAGCGAATAGCCAGGCGATATGAAAAAATCATGGTGAAAACCAAAGTCACCAAGGTGGAAGCACTGAAGGAAGGAATCCGTGTCAGCTTTGAAGGTGCTACTGATGGCGCAGCGGCCATCGAACCACAGCTTTACGACAAAGTGCTGCTGGCAGTAGGGCGTGCGCCCAACGGCAGGAAAGTGAATGCTGAAGCGGCGGGTGTGGTCGTCAATGAACGTGGCTTTATTCCAGTAGATAAACAGCAACGTACTAATGTGCCGCATATATTTGCCATTGGTGACATTGTGGGACAGCCGATGCTGGCACATAAGGCTACCCATGAAGGCAAGCTCGCGGCTGAAGTGGCGTTTGGCGAGAAGCGGTACTTTGATGCGCGGATCATTCCGGCAGTGGCCTACACTGATCCGGAAATCGCCTGGGTGGGGCTGACCGAAACTGAAGCCAAGGCCAAAGGCATTGCCTACGAAAAAGCCAGTTTCCCCTGGGCTGCAAGTGGTCGATCACTGGCGCTGGGTAGGGATGAAGGCATGACCAAGCTGCTATTCGACACGGAAACGCATCGGGTGGTAGGTGGTGGAGTGGTGGGTACCAATGCCGGTGAACTCATTGCGGAGATTGCTCTTGCCATCGAAATGGGCTGCGATGCCGCTGATATCGGCGCCACCATTCATGCGCATCCCACACTGGCTGAAACCGTGGCATTCTCTGCGGAAGCTTTTGAAGGCACGCTTACGGATCTGTATATCCCGAAGAAGAAGCATTGACGCACACAATGTTCACATGGATGTGGTGATTTCAGATCAGGGGTTCCCACGCTGGTTTCTGCGGGACGGGTTGTTTACCCTTTTGATACTCCCATGAACACATTCATCGCTATCTGGTCGCCCATACTCAGTGGTTTTGTAGTGGCATTGGGCGTGGGTCTGCTGATTGGTGCTGAACGTGAGCGTAACAAGGGCACCGGACCCACTCGTGGCGCAGCAGGTGTGCGTACTTTCGTGCTGGTTGCGTTGCTCGGCGCCATCGCTGCAACCGCAAGCATGTCTGTGCTCGTTGCAGTGTTCGGGGTGGGTATCACGCTGCTTGCGGCGGTATCTTACTGGCGTACCCGCAATGGTGATCCGGGGTTAACAACGGAAGTCGCCTTGCTGGTCGCCTATGCATTGGGTGTGCTGGCAGTGCCACATCCGAAAGTTACAGCTGCACTGGGCGTTATCGTCGCATTGCTGCTTGCATCACGCAGCTGGTTACACGAGCTGATCAAGCGACGACTCTCGGATCGCGAAGTGCTCGATGGCATGTTGCTTGCGGCTGCGGCGCTGATCGTGTTGCCTTTGCTGCCTGATCATGCACTTGATCCGTATGGTGTGGTGAATCCACGTCTGATCTGGCGTATCACAGTGCTGGTGCTGCTGATCAATGCCGCAGGCTATATCGCCATGCGCGCCTTCAAAAACAGCCATGGTCTTGCACTGGCGGGATTCTGTGGCGGCTTTGTTTCCAGCACTGCCACCATTGCCTCAATGGCGGCTCATACGCGCATCACACCGGCATGGATGCGGGCAGCATCAGCGGGCGCAGCGCTGTCCTCTGTGTCAACAGTGTTGCAGTTGATCATGATTCTGTATCTGGCCAATCCGGTGCTGGCCAATTCCATGTTGCCTGCTTTACTGGTCGTCGGTGTGGTTGCGGTTTCCTATGGTGTATGGCTTGCACGAGATGCCGAGCAATCACAGATCAGTAATGACCTGTCCGGGCGCGCCTTCGAGTTGAAACATTCTTTCGGGTTTGCCTTGCTGGTGACCGCTGTCATGTATGTTTCGGCATTTCTTGCTGATCGTTACGGATCAATGGGTGCCAGCATCGGCGTAGCGCTGGTAGGGTTCGCCGATGCACATGCTTCTACTGCATCTGCAGCCACGCTTGCGGCTCACGGCACCATGTCCAGCAGCACAGCGATATTCACCATTCTGCTGGCAGTCAGCGCCAATACCTTCTCGAAAGCAATCGTCGCTTTCATCAGCGGCGGCAGGGCGTTCGGCCTGCGCGTCGTGGCGGGCTTGATATTGATGATGGTTACGCTGTGGGCAACAGCGGGGATGACGATATTCTGGTAAATGTTGACTGCAATCTGTGGTCAGCAGTCTTCAGTATTGTTCACATTTTCAGCGGTGGCGTTGCCAACGCAGCGGGTACAACTACAGATGGAATATCTTGTTTGCCAGATTTGCGATTTCCTTCTTGAAGGACGCCCATAAGCAAGTCGTCCGTGTACTCAAAATAATTGAACTGAGCCTGAAGGTGTGTCACGTTGACATGATTGACTGTTAGGTTATGCAGGTCGTTTTCGTTCACTACAACATTCAGCTTTGCGAGATCTTCCAGATTTGCAAAAGCGAGTTCACCCGTGTTGTCAGCCCACCATGTGCAGTGAGCGTATAGATTTCTTATGCGGAGACAATAGCGCATCGCGGCGATGGCGGAGTCGAATTCATGGCCAAGTCCTAATTCATCGTATGGGCGTTTGGCAATGGCGACTGCCAGATCGATTCGCTGGCTATTGCCACGTCCATTAAACATCGTCTTTAGAGCGAGGTCTAAATCTCCACGCACTTGTTTGGCGCAGTGCATGAGGCCAATCTCTAAGTCAGCATACCCCGCCAACATGCGTCCGATAAGCGCTGCTTCATCAGGATAGCGGGTAAATGCACTGAGGATGGTCACGTGATCGAGTTGGCTGTAATTTGTCGAAAGCTTGTAAATTGGTTGCAGAAAAGGCAATCAGCCTTCATCCGGCAACCCTTGTTGCTCCTGTTTAGGTACCCAGTGTGCCTTTGAAATCATGACGCGCCGGCTTGAGCTTGGGCAGTGATTCCTGGAATCGCAGCAGGCGACCTGCGTTAGCTAATACCAGTAGAGTGCTGAGGTTGTGTAGCACCGCTGCGATCATTGCGCCTGCAACACCTAACAGACCAAACGCAGCAGCAGCTACGATGGCCAGTGTCCACCCCAGTCCGATAATGACGTTGACGTTCAGAATCTGACGGCAGCGTCTGCTCAGTCGGATGCAGGTACCCAGTCGTCGCAGGTCGCTGCCGATCAGCACGATGTCTGCGGAAGCCAGGGCAATATCAGAACCGCCTTTACCCATTGCCACACCGACCACACCTGCTTTCAATGCGAGTGAGTCATTGATGCCATCACCGACCACCATCGGACGGAATCCATTTTTCGCTTCGGTGGTGACACAGTTGAGTTTGTCTTCCGGAAAGGCTTGTGCCTGTACCTGAGTGATGCCCACTTCTTTCGCCAGTGTTTCGGCCACGCTGCGGCGGTCACCGGTCAGCAGCAGTTGCCGGTTCAGACCCAGTGTGCGCAATTCTGCCAATGCAACCGAGGCTTCCGGTCTGAGCGTATCGGAGAGCAGCAGCCAGGCGAGGAAGCGCCCGTCGAGTGCCACACCGGCAATCGGGCCATCATGTGCGGGCGGTGACGGTGCTGTAATACCGGTGGTTTCGAACAGTTCAGGGCGTCCCAGCGCGGCTTCGCCATGTTCGGTACGAGCAATCACACCCATGCCATGACGTTCGCGTACATCTGTGAGTGGCAGGTGCTGTTCACTGCTCATGAGTCCTGCAAGAGCACGGCTGATGGGATGGCTGCTGGCTGAGCCAAGGCTGGAAGCAATTCTCAGCACCACATCACGATCAATGTGCGGCTGTACGCGAATCTCATGCAGGTGCAAGGTGCCAAATGTCAGCGTGCCGGTTTTATCTACAACCAGTGAAGTGGTGTCGGCGAGTTCTTCAAGAAACGCAGAGCCGCGAATCAGGATGCCGTGCCGTGCAGCCACGGCGATGCCGGCAATGGCGGTGGCCGGTGCTGCCAGCGCCAGTGCACAGGGGCACGCAGCCACAAGTACCGCGAGCATGGCTTGAGCATTGTTGGTAATGAACCAGGTGACCGCAGCAATCAGCAGTACCAGCACCAGATACTGACCGGCATAGCGTTCCAGCAACCGTGTAATAGGGGGTTTGGAGCGCTCGGCACTCTGCATAAGGCTGATCACTTTGCCCAGTGTCGATTCATGTCCTGTACGTGTTACTTCGATTCGCAGCAAGCCGTCAAGGCTGATTGCACCGCCGAATACTTCCATACCCACACCGGCTTCGAGTGGCACAGATTCGCCCGTGATAGGCGCAGTATCAAGACTGGCTCTGCCTTCCAGTACACGACCATCAGCAGGTACACGATCACCCGCACGGATTTCCACACGATCACCGGGACGCAGCTTCGCGTTGTCCACTTCAGTGATGCTGCCATCGTTGTTGATGACGCGGGCGCGGCTGCGGGTCAGGCGACCCAATGCTGTAATGGCTTCCTGTGAGCCGATCACGCTGCGTTCTTCCAGCACATGGCCGAAGATCATGATCACAGGCAGCAGCACGGCAGTCATCAGATCACCACTGGCCCATGCACCCAGCATAGCCAGTGCGATCAGCAGATCCGTGATGCCATGCAGATCCGGATAACGCAGGCTGTACCAGCCCGAACGCACCACGGGAATGGCCACCAGCAATGCTGCGGCGCCGAGCAGCAACTGACCGACCCCGGATTGTTGAGGTGCCAGCCAGGTCCAGAGCAGACCCAGCGCAAACAGGCCAAGCGCAACCATCGCCACCGTGAGCTGACGGGCAGCGGTGCGCTGCTCTTCGCCGGACAACATGCTGGCATGTACTTCGGTATGAACAGCGCTCATTTTCCTGTTCCTTGAATGATCAGGTGAGAATCATCTTTGGGGTTGACCATGGTCAGCGTTCCAGCTTTGGAGAGAATCGCCGGCATGCGTTCACGGTAAATACGCATCATCAATCCGGGATCGGTCTTGTCCTTGATCGAATCAGCCAGCTTCAGCATGCTCGCGGTATCGGATTGCGCCTTGGCCAGCCGTTCCGATGCCTGAGCCTGAGCAACCTGCAACAGGCGGTCAGCGTTCTGGGTTGCGTTCTGAAGTTCCCATGCGGCACCGGTGCGGGCATCCGCAATACCTTTTTCTGCCTGCTGGCTGGCGGTCAGTACGGCGTTGAATGCATTGACGGTCGTGGCGGGCAGGGAAGACTGTACGTCAGCCCGTACAACTTCGATGCCGATACCAATGCCTTCAGTCTGTAATGCATTCAATGCTTTGTTGATGCTTTGAACCAGTTCGCCTCGCAACCGTTCGCGTTGCTCAGCGATGTTGCTGTCGTTGCCCATCAGTTCAGGGCGCGCCACCAGAATAGTGTCCAGGTCACGAGCTGCACATACTGCCACAGCACTGCGGGTCACGATGCGATCCAGTGCAGGCAGGACATGATCGCCCTGCAGAACGAAGTCAGTGGGATTCGAGACTTTATAAAATACCCTGACATCCAGTTGTACGATGCCCGCATCACCGGTCAGCAGAAAGCCGGAACCTGCAAAGGTATCCGCACTGGAGCCGGATGGATCTTCTTCATCGACGCCTGATATATCAGCCTGTGTCGCACGTGCCGAACGCAGCAGAGTTTCCACGCGACGTTCAATCACACTCTCGGCGGAAGGCAGCATCACGACCTGTTCAAAAGGCTGTGGCCAGGCCAGCAGCAGTCCGGCATTCTGCACGCGTGATATCGCGCCCATGCGCAATACAACTGCTCGCTTGTCCGGGCTGACCTGCTGAATATTGGTTACACCCCAGCGCCATGCGGCCAGCAGCGTCACGCCATACAGCGCGACGAACACCAGTCGCCCCGCCTGCATCCACGGGCTGCCCTGCTTGTCACTCTCGATATTCGACATTACTTGCTCCGGTCCAGACCCGGTGGGCCGTCAACCAGTGCACGGAACGGAGCTGCATCAGTGCGCAGTATCACCTTGGTGCCCGGATTGATAATGGTATTGAGCGTATCAAGCGAACGCAGCAGGTTATAAAGCTGTGGTGCCTGCGCATATGCCTTGCCATAGATGGCAGCGGCCTGAACACGGGATTGCGCTTCGATATCGGCGGCTTTTACGGTGGCTTCTGCCTGAATAATACGGCCATCGCGTTCTGCCGCAGAACGAATTTCTGCTGCCTGACGATTACCCACTGCGGTTCTTTCGGCGGCAATGGTTTCACGTTCTGCCCGCATGCGATCCACTGTGGCTGCCAGAGTTACCGCAGGCAAGGTGAGTCGTTCCAGTCCAACCTGTGCCACACGCACACCGTAAGTTGTCAGCAATTGCTTTTCGATCTGTTCACGCAGGCGTGATTCAAAGTCATTGATGAGAACTTTTGAGCCATCGGTATTGACCAGACTTGAAAGGTCGTACGCGCTGGCAGTGGTTTCCAGTGCGGAGCCGACAAAAGTCCGTATCTGTCTTGCCGCTTCATCGGGCTGATTCTGCACTGCACGCATGAAGCGCTGTACATTTGCCGCATCCGGCTGAACCTGCCAAGCCACATAGGCCTGAACAATAATACGCAGGCCGTCGCGCGTACCCACATCCTGCAGACCGCTGGAGGTGGTGCGCAGACGCAGATCGACAGGGATGGTGGATTCAAATGGAATCGGCCAGCGCCATGCAAGGCCTGGTTGTAACAACACACGCGAAGGATTGCCAAAGCGGGTTACGACAGTAGCTTCACCGGAGCGCACCTGCACAAGGCTTGCAGTTGCAATGGCGAATGCGACCAGCAGAATTGCAATCAATACCCGTCGGCGCGGGAAGGGTACGTCTTCGCGGTCACCATGATGATGGTGATGATGACCGATATGGCTATGACCTGCGCTGTGTTCATGTCCTTGGTCATGGTCATAGTCATGGTCGTGGTCGTGATCATGACTGCTGTGATCATGATGATCGTGGTCTTTGTGTTCAGTAGTCAAAGTTCGCTCCTTAAAAATTTAAGGTAAGTCATTCTGTGTAAGGTTTGCTGCTATTCGGAAGGCAGTGCAAAGGTTCGCAGATCAATCGTTGGGGTAACGGCACCGCCAATACGATGATCCATAATGATCAATGAACCGTTAGACAATCCTTTGCCGAGCTGGGTGTAGTACTGTTCAAGCAGGAAGGCTTTGCCCGCACTGCGATAGGCTTTTTGTTCAGCGGCGAAGCGCAGGTTGGTCACTTGAGCATTGGCTTTGGTTTCACTTGCAGTGGCAGTCACTTTGTCGTGTGAAAGACTGGCGCTCATCTGTGCATCATTGATCTGCTGGGCGGCATTGCCGCGTTCGCGTGCCACAGATGCGATGGCGGTAATCTGTGCGGCCTGTACGGAATGATAGGCATTGGCAGCACCGGCGGGTGGATGGATCGCTTCAAGTATGGTGGCGAGCAGTTCGACACCGCTATTCAGACGAATCAGTTCGCTTTGTACTGCTGTGCCGATGTCATCTGCCAGCTGTGTCCGCGCGTCACCCAGCAGGCGATCCAGCGACCGTGAAGCAAAGTCCTGAACCAGAATCCGGTTGGCGGTGCTGCGGATCAATGCGGGGACATCCGCACTGTTATAGGTGGCGGCCAGAGCGGCTTCATTCGTCAGGCCAATGCGGTAGATAAAGCGCACATCCATGTTGACGACCTGAAAACTCTGCTTGTCATTGGCGACGCTGGCGATGACCTGGGTTTTTTCAGCAGCATGTGAAGCATCCCAGAGCCGGTTGGCGCTGTCGGGCGCCTGACTGTCCGCAGTGCTGTCATCTGGCGGAGCGGAAGTATCGCCTTCAGAAACCGACGTGGCCAGTTCATGTATGACTCCATTTTCAACCGGAATCACTCTGGAGAAGGGCCATGGCAAACCGGCATGCAAGCCCGGACCTACTACTTCTACCGGCTTACCGAATCGTTCATAAATACCACGGCCATCTATTCGGATTTCGCTGATGCCGGTGAGTAGCCAGGCAATCACTGCGATCACGCTTAGCACCGGTAGGGAGCGGCGACGGATGAAGGCGAAGGCCCAGTTCTGTTTCAGGTTGATGCCAAAACGCGTCTTGAGTTCATCCTGCAGGGTATGGAAGGGGCGCAGTGGCCAATGGAAAAAGCCGGCCAGAAAACTGTCAGCAAGCAGGCGGGGTTCAATATGCTCCGTGCGTTTGCTGAAAGTAGAAAAAATGGCGCGCAGAATCAGTTCGCCTGCAACGGCTGCAGGGAGAATGCCGATGAAGGCAGCCAGCCGTGCCGGCCAGACGCGGGACCAGGCGCTGAAAAACAGCACCAGAGAAGTAAGCAGTAGCGTTGTGATTGTGACACGGGTTAACTGTGCCATGCGCATGGACTCGGGCCATTCGGCGGCGTGAGTGCTTGCGAAGGCACGCTCAAGTACCAGCATGCCGAATGCCAGCAATAAGGCAGATCCGCCAGCGATGCTGCCCACCTGACCGAGATCAGAACCGCTCAAGGTCAGGTTCCAGCTTGTTCGAACTGCAAACCAGGCCAGTGCTGATAGGCCGCCCAGCCAGAGTGCCTCAATAAATTCGCTGCTGATTTTCTGGATGAAACGTTCGTCCAATGTCCGGATCCAGAGGAAGTATTTTCTGTATTTGCTGAATCGGGAGGGTGGGGTAGTGACATCCTCGTTGCTGGAAACTGCGGAGGTTTCATCAGTGGTCTCCTTGACTGGAGAACGTCGCCATCTGGCCCAGGCTGGTTTGCTGTTCACGCCGATGGCCCTGCAGCGCCAGCGGGCAATCACATAGGCAGACTCCAGCCCGGCCGCGAGTACCAGCAGTGCGGCAGCGTTATTGCCAAGAAGCGTTCGCCACAGCGACGGCAGCATTTTCCAGGCAATGAAAAGGCTGATAATTCCTGCCAGCGTCAGGCAGGTCGATAGAGTCAACAGGCGTCGTGCATGAAAAGGCGCGCGTTGTATGCGCGGCATTTCACTCAGATTGGTCTCTTCATTTTCCAGATCGATCAGCATCTTTACTCCGCAGTCTGGTCAGGTGGTACCTGTGCCTGATGCACTGTTTTCAAGCTTTCTTAGCTGGCGAATCTTACCGCCATATAGAGCACGGCCGCACCCGTAATTGTCATTGCAGTAGTCAGGAATTTCGGATGGGCATGATGACTTTCCGGAATGAGATCGCTGGCGCCGATGTACAGAAAAAAGCCGGCGAACATTGCCAGAAAGATGCCCAGAGTGCTTTCGGGCAGGGTGAAGAACAGGGTGGATGCCATACCCAGCCCGGGTGCAATTGCATCGGTTGCCAGCCAGCGCAGTGCATCACGCCGGCTGCCATGGTTTTTCAGCACCACATTCATGGTGTTGATGCCGTCAGAGAAATCATGCGTCAGGACACCAATGGTGACAATAATGCCTGCCGTATGTGAGGCCTGAAATGCCAGACCGATCACTACGCCGTCAAGAAAACTGTGGGCTGAAAAACTGCCGGCACTGAGCGTGCCGCGAAGTTTGTTGGGCAGGAGATGTTCGGCAGGGTGGCCTGCTGAAACATGGTGATGACCATGGTCGTGTTCGTGGTCATGGTCATGGTCATGGCGATGATGGTGACGCTGGGCGTGGAAGAACTGAATTCGATCCAGGGCAAGGTAGATCAGAAAGCCCAGGGCTGCACAGGACATCAGTACATCCGGGGAATGGAATTTGCCGCCCAGTTCTACGGCTTCGGGGAGCAGATCGAAGAAGGCAACTGCGATTACTGCACCCGCGCTGAATCCCAGTATCAGATGGAGCTTGTCCTTGAGCCATAGCGCGAACAAACCACCTGCAAGAGTGGCGCAGAATGCGGCGCAGGCAATCGCAATGGTAAGCATCTTTGCATTTCCTCTTCGCTTAATTCGCTATCTATCAAGTGGCATGCAGGAAAAGAATCTGACGGGCATCAGCCGCAACCCTTACGGAGCCATGCTGTCGCATGACCTGTTGCTCGTCGTATAACACATGGTTTGAGGTTCCGGCCGGCCGTGTAAGCAGCTGGAAGTGAAAATTCAGAAGCCCTATCGAGTTTTACAGGCGGTTGACCCGGAAAAATCATTCTGTCTGCACTATAGGGTGACCGCCTCAGGGGCGCAAGATATTAACATTAATCATGATTTTCCGTGTTTTATTCATGTTGGTGATGCTGGAGACAGATTGGATTCGCCATGCGTTCTTGTTGAATTGATGGGATTCGATAGCTGCTGACTCGATGCGGGTGAGATGAAATAAATCATCAATACCATGTCGCTCAGTCAAATCGTCAAGTTGTGGCAATCCTTGTGTGCAAACCGTGTCTGCTGAGGATTCATGGCTCTACACACACTTGACAATAAAATACAAAAAGTAGGCTCTTCACTCCCTGCCGGCCTCTTCCCACTGGCGCTGATTTGGTGCAAATTCAGCAGGCAAGCTGTTTTGGCAAGGTCGTGTCGGGAATCGATGGAATTCCTTGCGGAACGCAACTTCATTCAGCAAGTCTGAGCAGTCAGGAAGCTCGTTAAATACAGGTGCTTGCTTTCTTTTAGGGGGTAATGAAATGAACACCAGAATGATCCTGATTGCAGGCTCGTTGGCTTCGCTGGTTGCAGTGGCAATCGCTCAGCAGCAGTACCGTGATCCGCGCAGCTTCGAATTCAAGGAGGCGGTGAAGGATACCAAGTCAGTGACGGTATCGCAGCCGTCGACTTCCGGATATGTCGATCATCCGCGTGGCACCACTGATCCTCTGTTCATTGGCCAGGAGCTGCTGGGTCGTCCCACCGATAAGTCGGTTACCGTCAACGTGGCAGCACTGAAAAATCTGGACGCCTACTTTGAATATGGAACAAAGTCCGGCTCGTACAGTGGCAAGACGGAAGTGGTGAAGTACACCAGCGGTGTGCCAGCCAATGTTCTGATTGATAACCTCAAGCCTGATACCCGTTATTACTACCGTATGCGCTACAAGGAAGCTGGTGCAGCAACTTTCACAGCGCGTGCCGAACACGCCTTCATGACGCAGCGTTCGCCGGGTAGTACTTTCACCTATGTGGTTCAGTTTGACCCGCATCTGATGGAAGGCAACAACATGGATGCCTACAAACTGACTCTCAAGAAGATGGCTGCCGACAACCCTGATTTCATGATTGACCTTGGTGATACGGCGTTTGTGGACAGGGAAAACCCAAAATCAATGGGAATAGAAAAATTTCAGGCGCATCTGACAAACCGTAATCTGTTGACGCGTTCCTATTTTGATCTGATCAATCATTCAGTCCCGCTGTACCTCGTATTGGGTAATCATGAGGGTGAGTGGGCGCGTAACCTGGACGGCACGCCCAACAATATCGCAGTCATGCATACGCTGACGCGTAAAAAGTATTATCCGAATCCTGAGCCGAATGGGTTTTATACCGGCAGCACTCGTAATGAGGCATATGTTGGCCTTCGCCAGTCGAACTATGCATGGCAGTGGGGCGACGCATTATTCATTGCACTGGACCCTTACTGGAATCAGCCGGTCGCTCCTGAATTGGCCGGTGACTGGTGGACTACACTTGGCAAGGAGCAATATGACTGGCTGAAGAAGACGCTGGAGAGCAGTAAAGCAAAATACAAGTTTGTGTTCTCACACAACCTGATCGGTGGCCTGGACATGAAAGGCCTGATGCGGGGCGGAATTGAAACCGTAAAGTATCTGGAAATGGGTGGCTACAATCTGGATGGTACTTGGGGCTTCGACAAGGCTCGTCCCGGCTGGGCAATGCCAATACACCAGTTGCTCGTCGCCAACAATGCGACAATTTACTTTCATGGTCATGACCATCTGTACGTGAAGCAGGATCTGGATGGCCTGGTTTATCAGGAAGGTCCGGTGCCTGCGCGCATCGGCAAGTACGACGCAACCACGGCAGCCAAGGACTACAATTACACGCATGGAACGGTGGTTGGCGGCAGTGGCTATCTGCGGGTTCGGGTATCGCCCGACGACGTCAAGGTAGATTTCGTACAGACTTATCTGCCGTCGGAAGAAGACGCTACACACAAGGACGGCATGATCGGTGACAGCTATACGATCAAGGCTCGCAAGTTATGAATATCAGATTCATCAAGTTGATTGTTTTTATCGCTACCCATTGATCTGGAAAACAGGCAGGAATTGAACCATGAATAAAGTACTGAGTTACAGCATCGCTGCTGCCCTGGCTTTAGCCAGTGTCGGCGCGCAGGCGCAGAATGCATTGGGTAATCATGTGCGAGCGACCAATGATCCCCTGTTTGTTGCACAGGAAATGCTGGGTCGGCCCACTGATACCTCAATCACTGTTAATGCTTCCGCCACAAAAAATCTGGAGGTGTACTACGAGTACGGCACCAAGCCGGGGGCGTATACAGGCAAGACGGATATCACGCTTTTTCAGGCCAATGCAGGCGTCAATGTGCTGATCGACAAGCTGAAACCTAACACTCAATATTTTTACCGCATGCGGTATCGTGAGCCCGGGTCGACTACTTTCAACAGTCGTGCGGAACATTCGTTCTACACGCAGCGCGCTCCCGGCAGCACCTATTCATTTGTGGTGACTTTCGATGACCATCTGGATGACAACACGGATGATGAGACCTTCAAGCTATCCATGAAGAACATCGCGGCAGAAAAGCCGGACTTCTATATTTCTCTTGGCGATAACTTCTTCACCGACAAATTACGTCCGCCTACCAAAGAAGGGGTTGAAGATCGCGTGCAACTGTTGCGTTCGTACTACAACCTCCTGAATCACTCAACGTCGATGTTCCTTGCTCTGGGTGGTCATGAAGGTGAGAACCCGGGCCATCTTGACGGTACCCCTAACAATCTTGCGGTTTGGGATACGGTCTTCCGCAAGAAATATATTCCGAATCCGGAGCCAAACGGTTTTTATACCGCGAGCGGCAAGCCTGAGCCTTTCATGGGGCTGCGTCAGGCAAATTATTCGTGGGTCTGGGGTGATGCACTCTTCATTGTGCTCGATCCCTACTGGAACAAACCGGAACAGGGCGGTGGCGACTGGGGTATGACGCTGGGCCGTGAACAGTATGACTGGCTGAAAAAGACTCTGGAAACCAGCAAGGCCAAGTACAAGTTCGTGTTCGCACACAGTCTCATCGGTGGTCAGCGAACTTCTGGTGGCGGAGCACGTGGTGGTGTTGAGGGAGTCAAGTTCCTGGAGATGGGCGGGTACAATTACGACGGTACCTGGGGATGGGACAAGATGCGTCCGGGTTGGCCAAAGCCCATCCACAATATTCTGGCCGACAACAAGGCCACTATTTACTTCAAGGGTCATGACCACACCTACGTCAAGCAGGAGCTGGATGGCGTGATTTATCAGACCGGGCCGCAACCCAGCGCAGGCAATACCGAGCTTAATGATCGCGCCAAGGTCTACAACTATTCGCAGGGTACGATTCTTGGGGGTACCGGCTATGCACGCGTTACCGTGTCACCCGAGAACGTAAAAGTCGAATACGTTGAAACCTGGCTGCCTTCCAAGGAAACGGCTGCGCATAAAAATGGAATGGTTATAGATTCCTACACATTGAAGCCGCGTTGAGGTGGTTTTTAATCACGAGGTATAACCACCGGAATATGCCGGTGGTTAATGAGTTTTAAGTATCAACGGGGAAGAAATCATGAAATTTGTTCGTTACATGGCCGCTTCAGTGGCTTTATTGATGACCGCTAACGTTGCATTTTCTGCATCGAATGCCGGTCTGGGTACTCACCAGCACTGGGTAACTGATCCACTGTTTTTTGCTCAGGAGTTACTGGCGAGGCCTACCGACACCGCGATTACGGTGAATGCCGGCGCGATCAAGAAGCTGGAAGCCTATTACGAGTACGGCACCAAATCTGGTGTCTATACCGGCAAGACCGCCATGACAACTTTACCGGCCAATGAACCCGTTAATGTGCTGATCGACAAGCTCAAGCCGGATACGCAGTACTTTTACCGCATGCGTTATCGCGAACCCGGTGCGGCTGAATATATCGCTAGGGCAGAGCATACCTTCCACACAGCGCGTCCACCTGGCAGTACCTTTACCTTCGTCGCTCAGTTTGATCCGCATATGGATGAAAACACCAACGAAGATGCGTACAAACTTACGCTAAAGAATATGCTGGCTGATAAGCCGGATTTTCTTATTGATGTGGGTGATAACTCATTTGTAGAGAAGCTGAGGCCTGCGACAAAGGAAGGCGTTGAAGATCGGTTTCAGCTGATCCGTCCCTACTACGATCTGCTGACTCATTCTGCGGCATTGTTCATGGCGGTCGGTAACCATGAGGGCGAGTGGGGGAAGTATCTCAACGGTACACCTAATAACGTAGCCGTTTACAACACGCTGGCGCGCAAGCGCTATGCGCCGGGTCCGGAGGCCAATGGTTTCTATACTGGCAGCACTACACAGGAGCCATTTATAGGCTTGCGACAGGCGAACTATGCGTGGCAGTGGGGTGATGCGCTGTTCATCGTGCTGGACCCTTACTGGCATCAGCCTGTTGCACCTGAATTAAGTGGCGACTGGTTCCTGACGCTGGGTCGTGAGCAATACGACTGGCTGAAGAAGACGCTTGAAACCAGCAAGGCCAACTACAAGTTTGTGTTCGCACACAACCTGATTGGTGGTGCAGATATGAATGGACTGATGCGCGGTGGCATATCGGCCGTGAAAAACCTGGAATGGGGTGGTTACAACCTCGATGGCACCTGGGGCTTTGACAAGGCGCGTCCGGGTTGGGGCAAGCCAATTCATCAGTTGTTAATTGATAACAAGGCAACTATCTTTTTCCATGGCCATGATCACTTGTATGCCAAGGAAGAAATGGACGGCATTGTGTATCAGGAAGGCCCGATGCCCGGCAGCAAGAATGCGGGAACTAACGCAAGAAATCCCTACAAATATACCGGTACTGTAGTGGGTGGGACCGGCTACCTGCGGGTTCGTGTGTCGCCAGATGATGTGAAAGTGGACTACGTACAAACCTGGTTACCGCAACAGGAGACTGCGACACTCAAGAACGCAATGCTGGGTGATTCATACACGATCAAGTCACGCAAGTGATATCAAGTTTTTGCATGACAACTAATATCAGATACATCACGGAGCAATAAACATGAAAAATGGTCAGAAGTTGATGCTGGTCGCGGGGGTCTTGCTGGCGACTGCTTCACTGGGCGCACTGACAGTGCAGCCACAGAACAAGACAATGTTTCCCTACAAGGAAGCGGCGGATCCGAAGCTCGTGGTGGAGTCCTATCAGGGGGCCGGTAGTTTGAGTCCCCCGGGTGGAGGCGGCGGTGGCGAAGGTGGGGGTAGCGGTGGAATGGGTTCATCGGTGTACCCACACGGTGTGAATGATCCTGCATTTGCTGCGCTGGAATTACTCGGGCGACCGACTGATACAACCATCACCATCAATGCTGCACCCGCCAAGGACGTCGAGGCCTACTATGAATACGGTACCAAGCAGGGTACGTATACTGATAAGACCAGCCCCGGCAAGTACCGTGCAGGTGAACCGTTCAATGTCCGACTGACTCAGCTCAAACCGAATATGCAATATTTTTACCGCATGCAATATCGGGAATTAGGTGTAACGGATGCAAAGTACATTGCACGTGCCGAGCATACCTTCCACACCGCACGACCACCGGGTAGTACGTTCACCTTCGTTGCCCAGTTTGATCCTCATCTGGGCGGTGACAGCAACATGGACGCTTATCGTCTGACACTCAAGAAAATGCTGGCCGACAAGCCGGACTTCATGTTCGACCTGGGCGACAACTTTCAGAGCGACAGAATGCGTCCACCAACCAAACCTGGTGTAGTGGATCGAGTGCAGCTGCTGCGTTCCTACTACGATCTCATCAATCATTCAGTACCGCTATATCTGGCGATTGGAAATCATGAAGGTGAGTGGGCGAGGAACAACGACGGCACGCCCGAAAACCTGGCGATCTGGGGCACAGTAGCTCGTAAGCAGTATTTCCCGAATCCTGAGCCAAATGGCTTTTACTCGGGTGGTGCTACTGCAGAGCCGATTGTTGGTCTGCGTCAATCTTACTATTCATGGCAGTGGGGTGATGCGCAGTTCATCGTGCTTGATCCTTACTGGTACAAACCCATTGCACCGGAACAGGCGGGCGACTGGTGGACCACACTGGGCAAGGAACAGTATGAATGGCTGAAAAAGACTCTTGAAACCAGCAAGGCTAGCTACAAATTTCTGTTCTCGCATAACCTCATCGGCGGTCTGGACATGCGGGGCATGATGCGCGGAGGGATCGAAACAGTTAAATATCTGGAGATGGGTGGCTATAACCTTGATGGTACCTGGGGCTTTGATAAGGCGCGTCCGGGCTGGGCTATGCCAATTCATCCTATGCTGGTAGCCAACAATGCAACTATCTGGTTTCATGGTCATGACCACCTGTATGCGAAGCAGGATCTGGATGGCATGGTGTATCAGGAAGGGCCAATGCCTGCCCGTGAAGGTCGCTTCGATGCTGGGCCGACATCAAAATCCTACAATTACCTGCATGGTACGGTGCTGGGTGGCAGCGGCTACATCCGTGTTCGTGTATCACCTGAAGATGTGAAGGTAGATTACGTGCAGACATATCTTCCTAAAGAGGAAGATGCGACGCATAAGGACGGCATGGTTGCCGATTCGTATACGATCAAGGCACGAAAACAGAATCCGAAACTGCTATAAGAATTACTTATCTATATCAAAAAGCGAGTGGATACAGGTATCCACTCGCTTTTTTATTTCGCTTCCTGCTGAATGTTCTGGCAACTGAGCGCCGCTCACTCCGGTATTTTAATTGTTCGCGGGGGTTTACTGAGCGGGGTTGCTGCTTTCTCCCTGACGTGCTGGCATGTACTTCATGTGACATCCGTCGCAGGCGTCATACACTGCATTGCCAGCATCCGAGGTTTTTTCCGCATTCTTTTCAGCTGCTGCTGCTGCTGCTGCGTTTGCGGTGTCATACAGTGCCTGTGCTTTGGTTATCCACTCAGCATCATCCCTTTTCCGTGAGCTGTCTGTCAGTAATTTGGCGGCCTCAGCGAGGGCAACGGCATTCGCCTGTACTTTTGCCCAGGCTGTGTCATCGGCGGGTGCGGTAGCAGCCACCCCGAACAAAATGTCTGAAGCGGGAATGACGATGCCAAGCATGACCTGCTTTACGTTTGCGACAGGTTGCATCAACGCAGTTGGCGCAGGAGCGGCAGGAGCTGGTGCTGCTTCTTTTTTTGCACAGGCTGCTAATGACAGGGCGGACAGGGTGATGGCTGCGGTTAGCTTGTTAGACATGATGAGCTCACTTATTTGAGTTTAAGTTGCAGGGCGATTGTAGCGTAGTACTGAATTCAGTTTGCTGACCATTGAGATTCGTTAATGTGCAGCATGCTGTTCAGGTGATGCGGCAATTCTATCAAAGCGTTTCCGGCTGGTTTACTCTGGTACATAGTGACTTCTACTTATACATGCCTTGCCAATCCGTATTGGGTAGATCTGATTAAGGTATCTATAATCTCAGATGACTGCGATATGCAGTTTTCCTAGAGTGCAAGCATGAGTCACGACACCGAGACTGCCAGAACCAATCCATCAATCAGTCCGGTCTACAACGATAAAATAGTGCGTCAGTTCACCATCATGACCGTCGTATGGGGTGTGGTTGGTATGCTGGTGGGTGTATGGATTGCTGCTGAGTTGCTCTGGCCAGCATTGAACTTCGATATTCCCTGGCTGACTTTCAGTCGGTTGCGACCCTTGCACACCAATGCCGTGATTTTTGCGTTCGGTGGGTCGGGATTGTTTGCCGCTTCCTATTACGTGGTACAGCGAACTTCCCATGTCCGTCTGTTTTCGGATGGGCTTGCAGCCTTTACTTTCTGGGGCTGGCAGCTGGTGATTGTACTGGCTGCGATTACTCTGCCGATGGGGATTACCCAGGGCAAGGAATATGCAGAACTGGAATGGCCGATAGATCTGCTGATCGCAATTGTCTGGGTATGCTATGGCATAGTTTTCTTTGGCACTTTGGCCAGACGAAAGATGAAGCACATCTTTGTTGCTAACTGGTTCTTTGCTTCGTACATCATCACTATTGCAGTGTTACACATCGTTAACAATATCGCGATTCCAGTTTCGCTGACCAAGTCCTACATCATCTACTCAGGCACTGTAGATGCGATGGTGCAGTGGTGGTATGGCCACAACGCTGTAGGATTTTTCCTCACCGCTGGGTTCCTGGGCATGATGTATTACTTCGTTCCCAAGCAGGCTGAACGTCCAATCTATTCCTATCGCCTGTCTATCGTGCACTTCTGGGCCTTGATCTCTGTGTACATGTGGGCTGGGCCACATCATCTGCAATACACCAGTCTGCCGGATTGGGCTCAGTCTCTGGGCGTCGTGTTTTCCCTGATTCTGCTCGCGCCAAGCTGGGGTGGCATGATCAATGGCATGATGACCTTGTCGGGCGCATGGCACAAATTGCGTACTGATCCGGTACTGAAGTTCATGGTGGTATCGCTGTCGTTTTACGGCATGTCCACGTTTGAAGGACCAATGATGTCGATTAAAACGGTCAATGCTTTATCACATTACACTGACTGGACCATCGGCCATGTGCATTCCGGTGCGCTTGGATGGGTGGCCTTCATCACTATAGGCACCATGTATTCATTGCTGCCAAAAGTGTTTAACAAGCCCGGAATGTGGAGTACCCGCCTGATTGACTGGCATTTCTGGATCGCCACCATCGGTGTTGTGCTTTACATCACTTCGATGTGGATTGCCGGTGTGATGCAGGGTCTGATGTGGCGCGCTACCAATACCGATGGCTCGCTGACCTATACCTTTGTCGAGTCGCTCAAGTTCACTTATCCATACTACGCCGTACGACTGCTGGGCGGCGTGCTGTATCTGACTGGTATGTTGATCATGGTTTACAACGTCATCAGAACGCTCAGAACACCTGAGCCACGCGCTGCCAATGAGGCAGTGGCGGTACAGGCTGCTGCTGCATAATTGAGTACGTACACATGAGCCATGAAATTGTTGAGAAGAAAGCAGCCTTGATGGGCGTACTGATTGCCATCGTGATCAGTATTGGTGGTCTGGTAGAGATTGTACCGCTGTATTTCCAGAGTTCAGTAGTGCAAGCATCGCCGGGAGTCAGGCCGTACAGTGCGCTGGCGCTTGAAGGGCGTGATATCTATGTGCGTGAAGGCTGTTACAACTGCCATTCGCAAATGGTGCGCACGCTCAAGGGAGATACGGATCGATATGGACATTATTCACTGGCGGGTGAGTCAGTATACGACCACCCGTTCCAGTTTGGATCCAAACGCACCGGGCCTGATCTGGCTCGCGTCGGTGGTCGTTATTCAGATGAATGGCATCGTATCCACCTGATCAATCCACGCGATGTGGTACCGGAATCCAACATGCCCGGATTTCCGTGGCTGGCTGAGAACAAGCTTGATGGTGCGGATACCTCCGGGAAGATGCGTGTGTTACGCATACTGGGTGCGCCTTACAGCGATGCTGAGATCGCTGCCGCTGAAGGTGAGGTTAAAGGCAGGAGCGAGCTGGAAGCAGTGATCGTCTATCTGCAAACTCTGAAGTACCACGGGAGCGTTGCGCAGTGAGCATTGTTCGTGGAATTCTGACTCTGTGCCTGATGCTGTCATTCATCATGCTGGTGGTGTGGCTGTATGGCAAGCGTAACAAGCATGTCTATGACTATGCAGCACGACTGCCTCTTGAAAAGGATGAGGAATTTCATTCCGGGGTGAATGTGAAAGAGAATGAGCTCAGTGGCAGGAGCAAGCAAGCATGAGTTCCTTGATGTCGTCGCCTGCGGCCTGGTTCGTGATAGTGATGTCTGTGGCAAACATGCTTGCCTGCCTGTGGTTGATCTGGTGGACTGCCAGACGCCGGACGGCTAATACCGAGAGCAATACTACAGGTCACTCATGGGATGGAATCGAGGAGTACAACAATCCCCTGCCACGCTGGTGGCTTTGGCTGTTCATACTCACCATCCTGTTCGGGTTTATTTATCTGTCCCTGTATCCGGGTCTGGGAAATTATGCAGGGACAAGAGGATGGACATCGAGCGCCCAGCTGGCTCAGGAGCAGGCACAGACTCAGGCGGTATTTGAAGCTCGATACGGACAATTTGCAAAAATGGACTTGGTGAGTCTGTCGAAAAATGCCGAGGCCATGTCTGCTGCCAGAAATCTGTTTGCCAATAACTGTGCGGCCTGCCACGGCGCCGATGCACGGGGAAATAGCGGATTTCCCAATCTGACCGACAACGACTGGCTATGGGGCGGCAATCCGGAAACCATATACGAAACGATAGCGCATGGCCGCAAAGGAGTGATGCCCGGTTGGGTGGCAATTCTGGGCAAGCAGGGCGTAGAAGAAGTATCTGCTTATGTGCTCAGCTTGAGTGGCCGCAAGGTGCCTGAAGAATGGATTGAACCCGGCAAGCAACGATTCGCTACCATCTGTGTTGCATGCCATGGTGTTGATGCAAGAGGCAATCAGGCAGTAGGTGCGCCCAATCTCACCGACAAGGTATGGCTGTACGGCAGCTCAATGAATGTATTGCGTGAAACGGTAACCAATGGCCGAAGTAACGAGATGCCCGCACACCTGCCGCTGCTGGGTGAAACTAAAGTCCGGTTGCTGGCTGCTTATGTGTATGGCTTGTCTCATCCATAACGAATCCTGTAGCGGGGTGAGCTCGTGAGTGACAATCCAGATGAAGTTCACTGGTCGCGTCTGCGTGAAGATGTTGCGGTGGTCATCTGGATATCATTTCTGGTTGCAAGTGTATCTACCATGCTTTTTTTTGCCTTTGTTGATCCAGAGGATCTGAGCGCGATACTCAATTATCCATGGTGGTTGCCTAATGACATGACCACATATGCACTCGGCTTTTTCGGGTTCTGGTTTGTTGCTGCGAGCGCTGCAAGTCTCACTGCTTACATGCTGGATACATCTCATGAACATTTTGTCCAGCCGGTATCGCACGGGAAAGAGCAGGGCAAGCAGGGATAATTGTGAGTGACAGACCGCAACGTGAACCGGCTTTAACGCAGCCGTCTGGTCAGAGTGAAGCGCTTTACGCTGCACAGCAAAAAATCTATCCGCGAGAAGTACCGGGTCGGTATCGCAACCTGCGCACACTGGCAACACTGGTCCTGCTGGGGATTTTCTACGGACTGGTATGGCTTAAATGGGACGGGCGGCAGGCGGTGCTTTTCGATCTGCCGGCACGCAGGTTCTATATATTTAATATGATCTTTCTACCGCAGGATTTCTTCTTCCTGACCTGGTTGTTGATCATTGCTGCGCTTTCTCTGTTTTTTTTCACGGCTGTGGCTGGACGCTTGTGGTGTGGTTATGCCTGTCCCCAGACCGTATGGACTGATGCATTTGTGTGGATGGAGCGTCTGACTGAGGGCAATCGTCAGCAGCGGATAAAGCTGGATAAGGCGCCATGGAATCTGAACAAGTTATGGCGTAAGGGAGCCAAGCAGGTTCTGTGGGTGAGTTTCGGTCTGTACACCGGGTTTACCTTTGTTGGTTACTTTACACCGGTGCGAACACTGTTTCATGAGCTGAACGGTTTCTCAACCGGCCCGTGGGAAACTTTCTGGGTGTTGTTTTATGGATTTGCAACATATGGCAATGCCGGCTACATGCGTGAGCAGGTATGCAAATACATGTGCCCCTATGCGCGCTTCCAGAGCGCGATGTTTGATAAGGACACGCTGATCATCAGTTATGACGCTGTACGTGGTGAACCGCGTGGTTCGCGCGGTAGAGGGATGGCGTACAAGTCTGAAGGGCTGGGGGATTGCATCGACTGTACGTTATGCGTACAGGCCTGCCCTACCGGAATTGATATCCGCAAAGGGCTGCAATACGAGTGCATTGCATGCGCTGCGTGCATTGATGCCTGTGACTCGGTTATGGACAAGATGAATTATCCACGTGGACTGGTTCACTATTCAACGCAGTCGGCCATTGACGGTAACTCACCGCATGTCCTGAGACCGCGGACCATGATCTATGGGCTGCTGCTTGGGTTGCTGGTGGTGGGGTATGCCTATGCAGTGACGCATCGCAGTCTGGTTGTGCTGGATGTACTGAGGGACAGAACCGCCATGTACCACGAAACCGAGGATGGACTGATTGAGAACGTGTATACAATTCGCCTTATCAACAAGGACAGCAAATCTCACTCATACAAACTCAGTGTAACTGGTATACAGGATGCCAGGATTGTCTTGAGCAACGCTGATTTGCAGGTGCCAGCCAGCGAAGTGCTGAGTGTCACCCTGCGCGTAGCCGCGCCTGCTCCTGATAAAGGCGGATCACATCCGGTCAGGTTCAATGTCATCAGTACTGACCAGCAACACTTGCAGTCTGCTTCTGAGTCCCGTTTTTTCTCACCAATGTAAGGCAATGTATGTCGACCAGCACAATTGAAAAAAGTGGTAACCGCGCTGCATGGTTGCTGCTCGTGCCGCCTGCGTTAGCCGTTATAGGTGGTTTAATAACTCTTTATCTGGTGTGGCAGTACCCTGATCAGGCGTTGTCGATTGACCCAGTAGAATCACTCTCTACACAAACTGGAGCTCACCAGCACGTAGTCAACTCGGTAACTCCACCACTTAAATAGTCTGTGAATACCCGATCTTCGTCACTCTGCTATCACTGTGCAGAACCCGTTCCCGCTGGAACTAAAGTATTTGCCCAGCTTCCGGATGGGCCTGCAACCATGTGCTGCGAGGGTTGCCGGGCTGTGGCTGAGTTGATTGCAGGGATGGGGCTGACTGACTACTACCGGTTTCGCAGTCAACCCGCGCAGCAGTCCGGACAGAATCACGATGACAAGTTGCAGTTTTTCGCTCGACCTGAAATAGCTGCTCAGTATGTACATACTGATACGGCTGGATATTGTGAGGTGAACTTGCTTGTTGAGGGTTTCCGTTGTGCTGCATGTGGCTGGTTGATCGAACGCGGGCTGGGTCGTCTTCCGGGAGTCACCAAAGTCGGAGTGAGTGTCGCAACTGCCCGGGTTCGGGTCGAGTGGGATCACAATCGATTGCAAATGGCAGATCTGTTGCGCGCACTGAGTGGCTTGGGCTATCAGGCGCAGCCTGTGACAGCCGACTCTGTCCGGCATCACAAGGAGACGGAGCGGCGCAATGCGTTACGTAGAATCGGTGTGGCTGGCATTGGCATGATGCAGGTGATGATGTATGTATTGCCCCTGTATCTGCGTGACCAGACGCATATGGCAGTTCCGGTCCAGCATTATCTGCAGCTGATTTCCATGCTGCTGACCACTCCAGTCATGTTCTATTCCGGGTGGCCGTTTTTATATGGTGCTGTGCGTGCGCTTGGCAACAGGACTATCAATATGGATGTACCGGTGACGCTGGCCTTGCTCATGGCATACCTTACCAGTGTTTACCATACGCTCCTCGGTGCAGGGGATACCTACTTTGATTCAGTCACCATGTTTGTATTTCTTCTGAGTCTTGGTCGCTATGTTGAGATGGTTTTACGGCATCGAAGCGCCAGCCGTGGCGATGCCCTGGCAAGCTTGCAACCCGTCAGTGCGCAGCGTTACTCACGTGATAGTGAAGGTAATGAGATTATTCAGGAAATACCTGTTTCGCTGTTACAGGTTGGTGATGATGTATTGATACGTGCGGGGGCTGTATTGCCTGCTGATGGTGAGGTGACGGTTGGTTGCTCAACAGTGGATGAATCGATGTTGACGGGTGAGGCAATGCCGCAGAAACGCACTGTGCGTTCCAGTGTGCTGGCTGGTACCGTGAATGTTGAATCACCAATACGAGTTAGAATATCCGCAGTGGGTGGAAAAACCGCTCTTTCCGGTGTGATCAGATTGCTGGAGCGCGCTCAGGCCGACAAGCCGCACCTTGCTCTGGCAGCGGATAGAGTGGCCAGATATTTTTTGCAGATTCTGATCGTGCTAAGCATATTGGTCGGTATTGTCTGGTGGCATTTCAATCCTGAGCGTGCTTTTGAAGCTATTCTGGCTGTGCTGGTGGTCAGTTGTCCTTGTGCGTTGTCATTGGCAACACCCGCAGTGATAGCTGCGGCCAGCGCCGCAATGGCAAGAAGAGGGCTGTTGATTACGCATGGTGATGCAATTGAAAAACTGGCAAGTATCAGTCATGTAGTGTTCGACAAGACTGGTACTCTCAGTACCGGTATTGTCAGTATTGGCCGAACTCAGGTCATGTCATGTCTCAGTGTCGTGCAATGCCATGATATTGCTGCTTCACTTGAAATCGGTGCTGAGCATCCGGTCGCTCGGGCTTTCCAGGCGCGGGGGATTGCTCGATGGACTGTAAATGACCTGCACATCGTTCCCGGTGGGGGTGTGCAGGGAGTGATTGAAGGAATTACTTATCGCCTGGGCAGTCCAGCTTTTGCTGCTGCTAATAAACATTCGTATGATCCTGACGATGCATCGGTAGTTTTGAGTGGTGACGAAAAAGTGCTGGCACGATTCGAGCTCACCGATCCTCTCAGGTCTGATGCGATTCAGTGTGTCAGACAACTTAATGACGCTGGAATCAGCACGTCTATTCTTAGTGGAGACGCTGGGCAGGTCGTTGAATCCGTCGCAGCTGTCTGCGGTATCAATCAGTATCAATCCCGATGTAAGCCGGAAGATAAATTAAAAGCCATACAGCAATTACAGTCTAAGGGAGAAGTGGCGATGGTGGGGGATGGCATCAATGACGCACCGGTGCTGAGTGCTGCCGGAGTTTCGATAGCAATGGGGGCGGGCAGTGGTTTGGCACATGCCAGCGCCGATGCGGTATTACTGAGCAATCAATTGTCATCCCTGCCATGCGTCATTCTGATAGCCCGGCGTGCTCGTAAAATCATGCGGCAAAATCTTTACTGGGCAGCCTTCTACAATATTACTTCCATTCCCCTGGCAGCCTTGGGTCTGATTCCGCCATGGCTGGCTGCTATTGGGATGTCACTCAGTTCCGTTCTGGTTGTATTAAACGCCGCACGGTTGCTACGGGATAGCCGGCAGGATGCTGGAGATACAGTGTTGCAGCGTACATTGCATACAGCGATCAATCCCGTATGAGTATGTTGCTGATCCTGATACCGCTGAGTCTGGTGCTGATCGGAATAGCGGTATGGGCTTTTATCTGGGCGGTGGGTTCCGGTCAGTTTGATGATCTGGAAACACCCGCGTGGGACATATTGAGCCAGCCCGAGTCTGATGACAGCAACAAGTATGATGCGGCTGGTACATGAACGGTGAGCTGAGTTATGCAGCTGCATTTATTGCGGGTGTATCAGGAAGTTTGCATTGTATGGCCATGTGCGGTGGCCTGTCCGGTGCTCTGGGTGTGCGTGCGCGTGCTGCAGGTAAGACCGCTGCAGGTGCCTTTGCTCACACGGCCATTTATCAGCTGGGAAGATTGCTGAGCTACGCCATGGCCGGTGCATTAGGTGGTGGTGTGGGCGGAGTGATGTTGCGCCTGGTGGCATTACCTGGCCTCATGCTTTATCTGCGGCTGACTGCCGGTATTCTGATCGTGCTGATGGGCTGTCAGATCTTATTTTCCTTGCGGCTGCTGACTGCGATTGAAAAGAGCGGGGCGATGGTGTGGCGAACGCTGGCACCACTCAGTCAGAAAATCCCCAGATCCGGAATATCACAGGCATTGTTACTGGGCGCGCTATGGGGCTGGTTGCCCTGTGGTCTGGTGTACTCCATGTTGTTGCTCGGAGTGCTTGGTGGCAGTGCTCTGCATGGTGCGTTGTTGATGCTGGTGTTTGGTCTGGGGACACTGCCCATGATGATGAGCAGTAGTCTCCTGATGGCTCAGATGCAGCGCATTTTCGGTTTTTATGGATGGAAGGTGATGTCCGGTGTACTCATGGTGGGTTTCGGAATGTGGACGATCAGGATGGCGGTGCAACATCATTGATGTTGAAGCGATCCTGCGATTCCGGGGAATGTCATTTCTGTTTGCGGGCTCCACTCAGGTTGCAGCTGGAATCAGCTTGTAGTGTCGAAAGAATATCCGCTTGATCTGTTCTGCCAGCAGCAGATAGGCCGCCGTGGTCACCAGTAGCAGCAGATAAAACATCAAGGGTGGTGTGGTAAATCCAAGCAATGTTGCAAATGGCATGAATGGCAGCAGCATTCCAATTCCAACGATGGAAAGTGAGGTAATGGTCAGTAAGGGATGTGGACGACTGGTCAGTGGATTGCCGCGTGTGCGTATCACAAATATAACCAGCACCTGCGTAGCCAGTGATTCTATAAACCAGCCGGTGTGGAACAGGGGCTCATCGGCATGCAGTACTTTTATCAGCAGAAAGAAGGTCAGGAAATCAAATAGTGAACTTACCGGCCCCATAGTGAGCATGAAATTTCGCAGGAAGCGCATATCCCATGCGCAAGGCAGATTCAGTGCTGCAGCATCGACCCGATCCAGTGGAATGGTGATTTCGGAAAGGTCATAAAGCATGTTGTTGAGCAGGATTTGTGTCGGCAGCATCGGCAAGAATGGCAGGAACAGAGTTGCACCTGCCATGCTGAACATATTGCCGAAGCTCGAGCTGGTGCCCATCAGCATGTACTTCATCACATTGGTAAAGGTGCGACGCCCTTCGGCCACGCCGGCAGACAGCACCTGCAGATCATTCCTGAGCAGGATCATATCGGCAGCAGCCTTTGCAACATCTACGGCCGAGTCCACTGACAAGCCTACATCAGCCGAATGCAGTGAAGGAGCATCATTGATACCGTCTCCCAGATAGCCAACTACATGTCCCCGGGCGCGCAGCGCCAGAATGATGCGCTGTTTCTGGGCGGGATTTACCCGACAAAAAAGATTGACCTGATCAACCCGTGCACGTAGTGCGGAATCATCCAGATGCATGATTTCAGAGCCCGTCAGTATTCCCGTTACCGGCATCCCCAGTTGCAGGCACAGATGCTGCGTTACCAGTTCGCTGTCACCTGTGACAATCTTGATGGTTACTCCGCTGTTTTGCAGCGAGCGCAGTGCGGCAGCAGCGCTGTCCTTTGCCGGATCAAGGAATACTGCATAGCCGGCAAAGACAAGGTCTGTTTCATCTGAGACAACGGCGTGAGGATGGTCCTTCTCTACTTCCCGCCAGGCAATGCCAAGTACCCGCATACCATTGCGTGACAGATCGTCGTAGTGTGCTTTGATTTTCTGCAAGGAATCGGCATCAATGTCCTTGATAGAGTGCCCGTCAGCATCTTCAAAGCGGCGACAAACGGCTAGCACATCTTCCGGTGCCCCTTTGAGTATCAGAATCCGCCTGTTGTCGTGTTCCAGTAGTACAGATATACGCCTGCGTTCGAAGTCGAATGGCACTTCATCAAGTTTTATCCAGTCATTAATTTCAATATTCTTATGACTCAATATGGCGTTATCGAGTGGGCTTTTCAGGCCGCTTTCAAAAAAACTGTTCAGGTAGGCAAGTTGCAGTACATGTTCGCTGTCACGGCCCTGTGTATCCAGATGTTGTACGAGTTCTATGCTCGCCTGCGTCAGGGTGCCAGTTTTATCTGTACAGAACATGTCCATGGCACCCAGATTCTGGATGGCGGCAAGACGTTTGACGATCACACCCTGATCTGCAAGACGCAGAGCGCCGCGTGCCAGTGTCACTGAAACCACCATGGGTAATAATTCTGGTGTCAGACCTACGGCCAGAGCGATGGCAAATAGAAAGGATTCAAGCCAGGGTCGACTGAAAAATGCATTGACCAGCAACACGAACAGAACCAGCAGGATTGTCAGTCGCATGATGAGCAGACCAAAGCGTCTGGTTCCAATATCGAATGACGTGGGTGCAGGTGTCTGTATCAACTGTTCTGCAATACTGCCCATTGCGGTCGATTGCCCTGTTCTGACTACCATGACATGCGCGCTGCCACTCACGACACTGCTGCCCATGAATACCGCGTTACTGGCAAGACTGACTTCGACCGCATCTTCGGCCAGCTCACGGGCATGTTTTTCAACAGGGTAAGGCTCGCCCGTCAATAGTGATTGATTGACGAAGAAGTCAGTGCTGTCCAGTACCCGGCAATCAGCAGGCACCATGTCTCCTGCCGTGAGCAGGACTAGATCACCGGGTGCCAGTTGACTGACAGGTATGTCCAGCTGGATATCATCGCGCAGTACACTTGCCCTGATTGCCACAGTTGCGCGCAGCCGTTGTGCTGCCTGACCAGCTCGATATTCCTGAATAAAGTCCAGCAGCACACTCATGATCACCATGGTGCTGATCAGCACAAAGCTGGTCAGTTCGCCCGTCAAGGCCGACACGACACTGGCAACCAGCAGAATAATGACCAGCGGGTTGGTGAACCGTTTCAGGAATTGTCTGAGTAACGAGTGCTGGGGTGTGTCAATGAAGACGTTCGTACCATATTGCTTCAGCCGCTTTTGTGCCTCGTCTGTAGTAAGACCCTTTGCACTTGATGACAAACTGGTCATACAGGCTTGCAGCGATTGCAGCCACCATGGGGAAGTTTCAATGCGTGGCGGATCTGAGTGTGGGCGCATGGTGTCTGACGATCCATTCAAAACAATATATGTTCGAGTCCTTATAACACTGCTGCATATTTGTGCAATCCGTGATTACCATGCACTGTTAGCAGGCAAGCGGTGCGGTGAAGACCACTTGTTTTTATCATAATAAAAATGTTCTGCGAATTTACTGAAGAAATGTGATGAGCGGCCGACTGGAAGGGGAGATCAATTTGCTATCACTGAGCGCATGAATACAGCTGTCAACACAAATGAATTCTTGCCGCAGGGGCGGCAGGAAACGGCTGTCTCTGGACTATCCAGCGTGGTTGGGGAGATTGATGAACAGGCGGTGGATCGAATTCTGTCAACGTCATCATCCATGTTGCCAGCACTGCATGGTTATGAAACAGCCCGCATGCTGGAGACACTGCTCACCAATCTGGACGGCATGGTGTACCGCTGTAGGGATGATCAGCACTGGACTATGGAACTGATCAGTCAGGGATGCTATCGCCTGACCGGCTACCAGCCAGATGAGTTGTTGATGAACAAGTCTATTTCCTATGAAACCATCACTGATCCAGAAGATCGGACGCTGGTGCGCGACACGATAAATGAGGCGCTTGGAGCTCAACGTCCTTTTGATATCGAATACCGTATTCGACATGCCGATGGCGAGATTAGATGGGTCTGGGAACGGGGTGTGGGTGTAAAAGATAGTCTGGGCAATCTGCTTGGTATCGAAGGAATAATTCAGGACATCACAGATCGTAAACAGGCATTTCAGGCATTAAGGGAAGCAGAGCGAAGGTATCGCAGCCTGTTTGATAATGCGATAGAAGGAATCTTCAGGACTACTCCTGAAGGTCAGTATCTGGATGCGAATCCGGCTCTTGCGCGAATTTATGGTTACGAAACCGTAGCCGATCTGGCCAGATCACTGTGTGATATCCGTGCTCAGCTATATGTTGATCCGGAAAGGCGTACTGAATTCATGCGTATCATCAAGGCGCGAGGGCTTATCAGCGGCTTTGAGTCACAGGTATATCGCAAGGATGGTCAGATCATCTGGATCTCTGAGAACGCCCGCGCAGTGACCGATGAACACGGAGTGGTGCAGCACTATGAAGGCACAGTTGAAGACATTACTGAACGGAAATTATACGAAAAGCGCATTGAGCAGCAGGCGAACTATGACACCCTGACAGGTCTGGCGAACCGTTCACTTCTGAATGATCGCTTGCAGCAATCCATCATGACAGCGGCGTTATACGGTACACGCCTTGCGGTGATTTTTGTCGATCTGGACAGATTCAAATATATCAACGACAGTCTCGGCCATCATGTTGGCGATCAGCTGTTGTGTGAAATGAGCCGGCGGCTGAGTTCATGTGTGCGTGAAGGCGATACGGTATCAAGACTTGGTGGTGATGAGTTTGTCCTGTTGCTCAACGGGCTGGGAGATGTGGATGCAGTGGCATCACTGATGGAGAGACTGCTGGATGAAATCACCTTGCCCTGGATTACACAAAGCGGGCAGTTTGATGTGACATCCAGCATCGGCATTGCCTTGTACCCTGATGATGGGGGTGATGCCCAGACGCTGCTTAAACACGCGGACTCTGCCATGTATCGCGCAAAAGAGCTGGGTCGCAATAATTTCCAGTTCTTTACGGAAGAGCTGAACGCCATGATGACCGAGCGGCTGGAGCTGGAAACCGGGTTGAGGCGGGCGCTTGAGCGCAATCAGTTCTGTCTTTACTACCAGCCACGTGTTGATATCCGGACGGGTGCAATAACCGGTGCTGAGGCTTTGCTGCGCTGGCGTGTATCTGATCAGGAAATGATGCAGCCCGGGAAATTCATTCCGGTTGCTGAAGAAACCGGTCTGATCGTGCCGATAGGGGAGTGGGCACTGCGCGAGGCTTGTCAGCAGAATCTGGCCTGGCAACAGGCGGGGCTGTCTCCGCTGGTGGTTGCAGTGAATGTATCCCTGAGACAGTTTCAGCGGGATGATTTTCTTCAGACCGTTTCCAGTGTGCTGCAACAGACGGGTCTGGCAGCAGCAGCGCTCGAGCTGGAAGTCACTGAAAGCAGTGTCATGCACAACGCGGAACGGCTGATCGACATGCTGAGCAACATACGGGCACTGGGCGTGCATATCTCAGTCGATGACTTTGGAACGGGATATTCGAGTCTGAGCTATCTGAAGCGATTTCCTGTTGACCGGTTGAAGATTGATCGATCTTTTGTTCAGGATATTCTGGTGGACAAGGATAGTGAAGCAATCGTCCGTACTATCATTGCGCTTGGTCATAACCTTGGTTTGAAGCTGGTGGCGGAAGGGGTGGAGAATGCTGAGCAGGTGGCTTATCTGCTTGCCAATGGGTGCGATGAGCTACAAGGTTTCTATTATGGACGTCCGATGCCGGCCCATGAGTTTGAGTTGTTATTACGTACGAATTGTTCGGCAAAACCAGACTGAATTTCACATCATGTATTTTGCTGGTGGATTTTTACTTGCCGGCTGCGCACAATCTGCGATATGAGCAATTTCAGACTTTCACTCATCACCTTGCTTGCAGTCAGTCTTGCTGCCTGTGTCACCATATCTGACAAGGATTCTCGCAGCTGGCTCGATACAAGGACCGCGGCGGCGATTACTGCACAGATTGAACCCATTGTATTGTCGCGAGAGGACTTTCCTGCCGGAGTGAATGTGCGCGACTATGTCGAGATAGGCGCATTTGAAGTGAACAGATCCGGAGCTCGCAAGTACTACCTGGCTTTTACGCTTTGGAGCACCATTGATCGCAGCGTTTCACAATGGTCCAGAACTGCTGTGGGTTATTCCTCTGTCACGTTATGGGCCGATGATCAGCCTATTCAACTCAAAATCAGTGCTGATTCGCACACTGACCTGGGTATCAGTACGCCCGTCTTCACTCGGCCCTCACCCACTGCGCACCAGATGTATTATGAAGTGACTCTTGCGCAGCTGAGTGCGCTGGCTCAAGCGCAGCGCTGGACTCTTGCTCCTGGTGGTATGGTTGAAGAGGATCAGAAGTTCTCACGCTGGCGCGGCAGTACCGGGAGCCTGAGCCGGTTTATTACGATCATTAACCGGAATGTGGGACACTAGCTGCGTTGAGACAGCAGGGTGATCAGTTCCTTGTTACCGAGCTTCTCGGCAAGATTTCTGGCGGAAGCGCGATCAGTATTGCGCAGCTCAGTGTTTGCTCCTGAAGTCAGCAAGGCCTTTGCAGTCAGCGCCTGGCCGTTGCGTACTGCAAATATCAGAGCGGTATCTCCAAACTTGTTCTGAGCATCAATCTTGCTGCCGGCTGCCAGTAACTGTCGTACTACGCTTTCGTGACCGTTACCAGCTGCCAGCATCAATGCAGTGGTGGAGCCGATATTTGCAGTAACGCTCACAGAAGAATTGACCAGCACTGTTACGGCTTTCTCATGGCCATGTGCGGCGGCGATCATTAATGGAGTAGTGTCGCTCTTGTCAGGTTTTCCAGTGCTGGCTTTGGCGTTGACCAGAAGTTGCAGGCAGTCACTGGCTCCTGTTGCTGCCGCGTACCAAAGTGCTGTCCTGCCTTCTTTATCAGTGCTGTCTAGTGCCATTCCTGAGGACAGCAGAACTCGCAGCAGGTTACTCTGGTTCCGGCTGGTGGCCAGCATGGCGGCGGTACGTCCCATTGAGTCACGTTCATCCGTGTTGACTCTGGCAGTGATAAGTGCCTTCAGGGTTGATTCGTTTTCCTGCCGGATTGCGTCCAGTAATGGAGCCTGTTCACTGCTTCCATGCGAATCCGGATTAGCACCGTGAGTCAGTAACAGTTGCACTATCTCAGTCTGATTATGCCGCACAGCCCAGCTCAAAGGACTTTCAGTATGGCTGATGTGTACAGTAGTTGCTGCGCCTGCAGTCAGCAGCTTTTCGACCATTGAAAGATCACCGGTTTTTACTGCAACCAGCAGAGGTGTCTCAGAATTAGGACCGGTAATTGCGGTGCTTGCATTCAGTTTGAGCACACCGTTAAGAAGGTCGGGTGAAGACCGGCTGGCGGCTATCAGCAAATCAGGCCAGTTCCGGTACAGATCATTAGTCGCGGCATGCTGCAGGGGAATGGCTGGTGTACCGGCACTGATGGCTGGTTTGCGGGAAGTCGTCAGCCCGAGCGCACGCAATGCTTTTGACAGCGTTATGCAGTCGGCATGTACTGCCCAATCCAGTGCTGACCAGTTCTGTGCATTCACTTTGTGGATGTCAGCACCGGCATCAAGCAGTTGCTGACCAATGTCGGCATGATCATGCGCCGCTGCATACATCAATGCTGTGTTATTGACCCGATCCTGCAAGTTGATGCTGGCGCCATTCTTCAATAAAGCGGCTGCTGCTGAGGATTGACCTGCGCCTGCGGCCAGCATTAATGGCGTAATGCCGTATGTATCAGCCTGATCTTTATCTGCCCCTTCCGCCAGCAGTAGCATCACTGCGCGTAATGCGCCTTGCTGGGCTGCATGTGCTAATGCACTGCGACCAAATTCATCGGTGGCTTTGAGCAGCTGCTTGTCTTGTAACAGGCCTAACAGTCTGATGTCATCCTGACGCGCAGCCAGAAAAAATGCTGACTGGCGCAGGGCGGGAGTACTCAAGGATTTGTCTGGCTGAAACTGATAGGGTTCAACTCCCTTTTCCAGTGCCATTCTGGCCATGGCACTGCCCTTATCAGCAGCTTTGTGCAGCCATTGCTGTACTTCTGTCTGCCTGTCGGGACTCTCACTGGCGAGCATGCTTGCCAGTGAATATGCAGCATCAGCATCGCCATGTTCGGCTGCTTGATGAATCCATTCCCGGGCCTGCCTGGCATCTGCATCTGTACCCAGACCATTCAGGTAAAGTAACCCGAGTGTATATTCAGCATCAGCATTTGCTGTCCTGGCCAGAGACGCAAGAAGTTCAAATGCCTTTGGATAATTTTTCAGACGCAGCGCAGCTCTAACCCCTTCCATGCTGGTTGTTGCTGGCGCTGCATGCGTTGTTTCGATGGCGGAAAATGTCAGTGCCATCGCCAGAATGGTCGTGGCGACATGCATGGTCAAGCTCGTATTCGGGTGATTACGCTGTTCCATACTTGGTTTCTATTTCAATGCCGACTTTGCGCAGGAAGTCATTCGGCAGTACGCCTCCAGCACTGATGATTACCGATTGATTCTGCACTTCGATCTGCTTTCCTCCTTGCAGCAGAATGACTGATTCCGGATCAATCTTTTGTACTTGCGAAGTCAGCTTCAGGTCGATTGCGCCAGATTTTACAGCGCTTTCCAGACGCTGCCGATTGCTGGCTTTGGCACGATCAAACGCAGCACCGCGGTAGGAGAGCGTCACATGTGCACCTTCAACAGCTGCAATGCTGGTAGCGGCTTCAATGGCGCTGTCACCGCCACCTACAACCAGTACATGCTGGTTGGCGTACTGTTCCGGATCTATCAGACGATATACAACCTTGGGTAACTCTTCGCCTGGAACGCCCAGTTTGCGCGGGGTGCCGCGACGGCCAATAGCCAGCAGAATATTCCGGGTCAGGTATTCACCGGCGCTGGTGCGGATCAGAAACCCTTGATCCTGCAAATTCAGGATCAGATCCACGCGTTCCTTGTAGTTGATCTTGACCCCGGTTTTACGTTCGGCATCAAGCCAGAATTGCAGCAAGGCTTCCTTTGAAGTGTGCTTGAAGTGTACTTCCCCGACCATGGGCAAGGTGGCTGGCGCAGTCATGACTACCTTTCCACGGGGATATTGAAATACGCAGCCTCCCAGTGAGTCCTGTTCCAGTGTGATGCAGCGAAGGCCTCGGGATTTTGCTTCAAGCGATGCAGAAAAACCTGCCGGCCCTGCGCCCACGATCACCAGATCCAGTTCCTTCTTTCCACGTGGTCGGTGTTCGCAAATCGCCTCTACTGCTTGACGACCCTGTTCCAGTGCATTGCGGATCAGTCCCATGCCACCCAGTTCACCGGCGATGAAAATGCCCGGTACATTGGTCTCGAACTTGGCATTCAGCACGGGTATGTCGACACCACGTGTAGCGCTGCCGAACACCAGCGAGATCGCATCCATCGGGCAAGCTGTCCGACAGGCACCATGACCGATACAGTCCGTAGGACTGATCAGCTGAGCTTTACCATTAATCAGTCCCAGCACCTGGTGGGTAGGTTGTTCCGGGCAGGCGCGTACACAGGATCCGCAGCCAACACACAGGTTGGGATTTATTACAGGGTGTAACGAGACCGGTTCCAGCAGGCCAGCGGAACGTGATTCTTCGTAAGCTTTTTGACTGGCCTGATGTGCTGCATGCCGGCTTCTGGAATAAAACCACCAGATCAGCAGCAGGGGCAGTGTGTAGACCAGATACAACAAGCCACTCAAGCAATTTCTCCACTATCAGTTTTGGTGCGTATTTTGAATTTCAATGCGAATCATGTATCTGCGTAATTCCAGCATCCGGTTGAAAACCTGAGCAAGGTGTGGCCTGTCTGTGCTCGTATACAGCCAACCTGACCTTAGCAGGCTTAATTTACCATCCTGCTACAGTCCTGCGCTGGTTACGGGACTGAATGTGTGATGCAGGCCAAATTGTATGACTCCGGGGCTACCTGAAAACTGATTTGGAGTGCATTCTACCGGCTGAAATCAGATTGAAATGGGTATGTACAGTGCACTGATTCATTGCTCCACCTAGAATATCAACTTCAATTTTCATCAGACGTTCTTACCTATGACCTATTTCTGGTTCATTGCAGGATTCATGGCGGGTGTTGCCGCTGCATTTTTTCTGGTGCAGTTGTGGCGACGTGGCCTGTCGGGGCAGGAATCGCCTGTAAGTCATAGAGGCAGGGTCATGGCCATCGCTATCGGCTGCTTTCTGCTGGTGTCGGGATTGATTTACTTCCAGATCGGGCGACCCGAATTGATTGATCAGAAAGCGAGCGCGCTCGCTCAATTGACTGATCATGCTGAAGCGGCCAGTGCAACAGGTGGTACCACCGGATCAATGCTTGAAGCCGCTGAGAAATTGGCAAAGCGGCTGGCAGCAGGCGGAGGTACCGATGCAGACTGGCAGCTGCTGCAGCAGTCATATGCATTTCTGGGTGATACCGAAGCGGCTGACCTGGCCCAGAAGCATCAGCTGAAAGCCACAGGCGAATCCTCGTTAAAAGCGCCAGCTGCGCCCGCTGAAGCAAATGAAAGCGTACCCCGTGTCGCAGCGGAACAGGCTGCATTGGCATCGTATGAGCAGATGGTTGCACGCAAGCCGGCGGATGCGGCTTCATGGCTGGCAATTGCACAACTTCAGCGTACTGCACGTAATTATGCGGAATCTGGAGCCGCTTTCGAGAAGGTCATTAATCTCAAGGCGATGAGCGCTGATGCCTGGGCGGATTATGCAGATGTGTCAGCCTCGCTTGCCAAAACACTCACTAATCCAAAAACACGTACTGCGCTGGATGCAGCTTTGAAGCTCGATCCCAAGCACAGCAAGGCACTATGGTTGAAGGCCAGTCTGGCTCATGAGGAACATCGGTATGCGGAAGCGTTGAAGCTCTGGCAGCAATTACGCAAGGTCATCCCTGATAGCTCTCCGGATGTGAGCATCATTGATGCCAATATCAAGGAAGCAGAATCACTGGCGGGCAAGGTCTTACCTGAGTCTAAAGGCCAGATTCAGGCCCAGGCCCAGGCAAAGGTGAGTGGTTCCGTCTCGCTTGATCCGGCCTACAGGAATAATGTGACCTCTGATATGACGTTGTTCATTTATGCAAAGGCACCGGATTCGCCTGCTCCAGTGGCTGCTTATCGCACCACTGTCAAATCCTGGCCAGTGAAGTTTGTACTTGATGATTCACAGGCCATGATGCCAACCCGCAAGCTGTCCCAGTTCGGGACTGTTACCATTTCAGCGCGTCTGTCCCGTAGTGGCCAGGCTATGGCGCAAAGTGGTGACTTGCAGACAGACACTGTCAGTGCAAGCACGACGTCATCGCAACCAGTAGAGCTGAAGATCAACAGGCAGGTGCCCTGATGGTCAGGAGCGAGCCTGCAAGTTCATCTGTTGCTGCATCTGAAAGCAATTTTCAGAGCGGTTTCTTCAGCAGGTTCAGATCAATGTTCTCGGCAACTGGTCTGATGTTCATCATCTGTGGATTATTGCTGGTACTGGGATGGATGTTTCCGACTGAGCGCTATCTGACACCTGAGTCAGGAGTCGGGTATGCACTGGGAATTATCGGCGGCAGTCTGATGCTTCTGTTGCTGCTATACCCGGCCCGCAAGCGGCTACCCTGGTTGTCCTTTATGGGCAGTATCAAGGCATGGTTTCAGGTGCATATGATTCTGGGTCTGATAGGTCCGATCTGTATTCTCTATCACTCCAACTTCAGTACGGGCGCAATCAACAGCAATGTGGCGTTGTTCTGCATGCTGGCTGTATCTGGAAGCGGACTGGTGGGTAGATATTTTTATACTCGCATCCACCACGGACTGAGTGAACGCGCAACAACACTAGCCGAGTTGCAGAATAATGCTGAGCGACTCAAAGCCGTAACCCTTTCAGTGCCATTCATGCCGGAATTGCTTCAGCGCCTGATATATGAAGAGCAGCAGCTGTTGCGACGTGTCAACAGTTGCCCGGTTCTATTGCGCCCGCCTGTCGCATTTTTACTCGCCGCGATTGCGAGTAACAAGTTAACGCGCTATGTCCACCAGTCATTACGAGTGGCGGTAAGTCAGTCTGCAGTATTGGCCAGTCAGCAGAAGCGACTGGAACGGGTGGCGCGCGGATATATACGGCAGCGCGTTGGTACAACGCGTGAGCTTTCCGAGTTTCAGGCATACACACAGCTGTTCTCACTCTGGCATTTGTTGCATCTGCCACTGTTCTTCATGTTATTGATTGCGGGAATCGTGCATGTGATTTCGGTGAATGTGTATTGATTGGCCATGTTCAGGTGTTATCAAAGAATAGCTTTCCTTCTGATCATGTTGTTAGCTAACTCATGTATGGAATTTGCCGCAGCGGCCAGCATCGAAACACTATTGATGCCCGGCAAGCTGAGCGATGCCCATGCAAAGCTCGAAGCCGGTTGTACTAACTGTCATGACCGGAGCAATCGAATCTCTCAGTCCACGCTGTGTCTTTCCTGTCATAAAGAAGTCGCCAGTGATGTTCAGAAAAAGACCGGTTTTCACGGTCGACTTGCCAATGCGACCAGTCTTGAGTGTCAGGCGTGTCACAGTGAGCACAAGGGAAGGAATGCCGACATCGTAAAGTTTGTCGCGGCGCAGTTTGATCATGACCGTACTGATTTCCACCTGCAGGACGCACATCTGAGCCTGTCCTGCAGCAGCTGCCATCAATCCGGAAAAAAATATCGGGATGCTCCCTCAAATTGTGTGGACTGCCATAAAAAGTCAGAGCCACACAATGGTCAACTGGGTACGGATTGCGCCGCCTGTCACAGTACGGTTACATGGCTCAATGGCAAGTTTGATCATGATAAGACGCATTTCGCGCTGACTAGCAGGCATGCCGAAGTTACCTGTTCAGCCTGCCATGTTGGCAACAGGTACAAGAATACTCCGACTCAGTGTGTGTCCTGCCATTCCCCGGATGATGTACATCAGAACTCACGCGGTAGTGACTGTGCCAGGTGTCATTCAACCATAAGCTGGACCACAGCAAAATTTGATCATGCGAAAGAAACAGGATTTGCCCTGCTGGGCGTACATGGACATGCAGATTGTGTGAGTTGTCATACGACTGGTCGTATGCAGGATCCTATTCCAAAGGATTGCAATGGCTGTCATAAAGCTCAGGATTCCCATGCAGGGCGAATGGGGCAGAAGTGTGATACCTGCCATGATAACAATAGCTGGAAGCCATCAAAGTTCGACCATGTGCGCGATGGCAGATTTGCGCTGCCAGCTGCACATGACAAGCTTAGTTGCGACACCTGCCATACGGCCAATGTTGCTACCCAGAAACTGGGTACAACCTGCATTGCCTGCCATCGTGCTCAGGACGCCCATGCCGGACAGCTGGGTAACCAGTGCGATCATTGCCACATGTCAGATGACTGGCGCAGGAATATTCAGTTTGACCATGATCTGACGGACTATCCGCTAACCGGTCTGCATGCAGTTGTGACCTGTGCCCAGTGTCACCTCAACAAGCAATTCAAGGATGCCGCCACGGATTGCTATAGCTGCCACCAGCAGGATGACCGGCATCGGGGCAGTCTGGGCAAGAGTTGCGCAACCTGTCACAACACAAATGGCTGGAATATATGGAGTTTCGATCACGGTAAGGTAACGCATTTCGAATTGACTGGTGCGCATGCAAAACTGAATTGTGCGGATTGCCACACGCGCCCGGCGAGTGAAGTCAAGCTTTCCACTGATTGCGGTTCATGTCATGTGCGGGACGATGTGCACTTTGGTCAGTTTGGCCGGCAATGCCAGCGTTGTCATACCACAATCTCGTTCAAGCAGGTCCGGATGCAGTAGCTGTGATCATGAGAACCATCATCACAATCAGCAGGCATTGGTTGCGCAGTATGGCGATGGTCTGCCTGTGTGCTGCATTGTGCCTCCTGCATTCCGGTGTGGCGCAATCTCAGGATACAGCCAGTACTGCTGCACCATCGACCAGCCTGATAAGTCAGTTTGATCACCTGACAACAGGTTTTGAACTGACGGGCGGACATCGCCAGGTGCGATGCGAAACATGCCATGTTGGCGGTGTGTTCAAGGGGTCGCCCATAACATGTGTAGGATGTCATGCTGCAGGTACACGCGTTCTGGCCAGTGTCAAATCTGCTAATCATGTCCTGAGTGGGAACAACTGCGCCGATTGTCATACGACCATCTCATGGACGCCGGCCAGTCGCTTTGATCACACCCAGGTAACCGGTTCCTGTGCAAGCTGTCACAACAACCAGCAGGCAGCTGGCAAACCAGCGGGACACATTCAGACCAGTCTGGATTGCAGGTCATGTCACTCAACATTGAACTGGAGCGCGACCCGTTTCGATCACACGGGCGTGACCGAGACCTGCTCAACCTGTCACAACGGTGTTCGATCAACGGGCAAGCTGGCTACGCATATTCCTACCAGCAAGGAATGCGATACTTGTCATACCACCGTTGCATGGAAGCCGGCGAATTTCTCTCACGATGGCATCAGCAATAATTGTTCAGGATGTCATGACGGTGTGCGCAGTACCGGCAAAAATGCAGCGCATATCTTGTCCAGCAATCAGTGTGAGACCTGTCATGTCACCGTGGCGTGGAAGCCAGTCACTTCTGTCGATCATACGCAGGTCACAGGCAGTTGTGCTTCCTGTCATAACGGCACAACGGCAACGGGTAAAACGGCTACGCACATCGTTACTACCGCTGATTGTGGCAGTTGTCACGCATCACTGGCGTGGAAGCCGGCCCAATTCAGCCATCAAGGCATTACCAGCAACTGCTTCAGTTGTCACAATGGTACGAATGCAACGGGCAAGAATCTCACGCATATTTCTTCCAGCACTCAATGTGAAAGTTGCCATGTGACTTCAACCTTCAAGCCGGCCAGCAAGGTGGATCACACACAGGTATCGGGTACCTGTGCCTCCTGCCATAACGGCAGCACGGCGACCGGCAAGAACCCCACGCATATACTGACCAGCAATACCTGTGAAAGTTGTCATGTGACTGCGGCTTTCAAGCCGGCCAGCAAGGTGGATCACACACAGGTGATCGGTACCTGTGCGTCCTGCCACAACAGAATTACGGCCACTGGAAAAAATACTGCTCATATATCGACCAGCAACGCCTGCGATAGTTGTCACGGAACGAGTGTCTTCAAACCGGTAAGCAAGGTTGATCACAGTCAGGTCATTGGTACCTGTGCTTCGTGCCATAACGGCAGCATCGCAACCGGTAAGTCACTCAGTCATATAGCATCGTCCAGTACTTGCGAGACTTGCCATAGCACACTGGCCTGGAAGCCTGCCGGCTATGACCACACCGGTATTACCACTGGCTGTTCTTCCTGTCACAACGGTACGACAGCGACCGGTAAGAACACTGCGCACATCCTCAGCAGTAATGCCTGTGAAAGTTGTCATGTGACTTCGACCTTCAAGCCGGCCAGCAAGGTGGATCATACGCAGGTGATCGGTACCTGTGTGTCCTGCCATAACGGCACGGTGGCCACGGGAAAGAACCTGACACATATACTTTCCAGTACCACCTGCCAGAGTTGTCATGCCACCACCAGCTGGAAGCCTGTTACCAATGTTGACCATACACAGGTCATTGGTACCTGTGCTTCGTGCCATAACGGTAGCATCGCCACCGGCAAATCGATTAATCATGTGGCTGCAACGAATAACTGCGAGTCCTGCCATAGCACCGTGGCATGGAAGCCGGCCGGCTTTGATCACACAGGCATTACCACGGGCTGCTCAACCTGCCACAACGGCACCACGGCAACCGGCAAGAACACCACCCATATTCTGACCAGCAATCTCTGCGAGAGCTGCCACGTGACTGCGGTGTGGAAACCCGCGACACGAGTTGACCACACACAGGTCACAGGCTCTTGTGCTTCCTGCCACAATGGTACGACCGCTACTGGGAAGTCAGGTACGCATATTCCAACTACCGCTGATTGCGGCAGCTGTCACTCACCGCTTGCATGGAAGCCAGCTCATTTCAGTCATGATGGTATTACGACGAATTGTTTTAGCTGCCACAACGGCACGACAGCGACCGGCAAGAACCCCACGCATATACTGACCAGCAATACCTGTGAAAGTTGTCATGTGACTTCGACCTTCAAGCCGGCCAGCAAGGTGGATCACACGAAGTTAATCGGCACCTGTGCTTCCCGCCATAACGGCAAGTTGGCGACCGGCAAGAACCCCACGCATATTCTGACCAGTAAT
>CAILZL010000022.1 GCA_903838705.1 uncultured Pseudomonadota bacterium | reverse complement strand
ATCCCGACGCGTGCGCTTGCGGTAGCGTTCAAACCCCGCCGTGGCCAAACTCTGCTGCGTCGGTTTCATCACCACTTCACCTGTTATCAGTTCAGTGGCGACATTCTATGATGACGGGGAAATAAATCAGAGATTCCCTAGTCCAATATCATTGGATGTGTGTTGGTCAGTTACTCAACGTGCGTGAGAAAAATTCGACAAGTCGGGCCGGGTATGTATCTGCTGCCATTTTACTATATCCACCATGCTCAGCGCCAGGAACGATCCATAGCGACTTAGGTTCGGCTGCGGCATTGAACAGCTCGCGAAACATGGCTTCCGGTACCTGTGGATCATGATCACCTCCTATGAAAAATATGGGGCGAGGTGAGATCGATTTGACTGATTCTTTTGGGGTTGGTGCGTCCTGAATGAAACCTGCATTACGAACGGCAAGTTCAGCAGGTAATTGGCTCAATATTGACCAGTCTCTGTGCGTCCATCTGACGTATTCAATGAAATCAGGTGGAGTTGCGGCGAGCAAAACAGACCGAATTCTAGGGTCGGATGCTGCTACTTGTGTCATTATATATCCTCCCATAGAGTGTCCTAATCCCCCGATTCTTTGTGGATCGATTTCATTGCGGTTGGACAGCCAATCAATTGCTGCGGTTAGTGCTAGGCGCTCATCCTTGCCCCAACGAACTTTACCTTCGCTGTCTCCGCTGCCTGGCCAATCAAAGGATAGTACGCCAAATCCTGCGTGCGCTAAGATTCGAGCTTCCGGGAGGATGAAGGATCTATCCACATTTGAACCTGGGATCAAGACGATAGCTGCGTGGTTTGATGGTGGTGCGTACCACCCTGCTATTTTTAAGCCATTGCTCGTATGAAAGGTTACTTCTGATAGGCCGCTTATTCCAGTCTGTTCCGGGTGATTTGACTGTGCTGACTTTTCAGCCGGGATGAAGTCGCTTTGTGCTGATCGATAATTCTTTTCCACGACTCTCAGGGTAAGCAGGAGACAGGTCAATATTGTTAATACAGCAAAAGTTCGCATATTGAGTTCCTTTATTAAAGAAATTAGCTGGCGATAATGATTGATTTATCTGTCACTATTATGGCTAAAACTAATTCAAATAATGTTTTTCTGATGGGTTGGCAAATTGCTTCTTGGCAAGAAGTTACTCAAAAAGGTCGTCAATTCTTATTTTGACGGTTCATGTTGATAGAATAATCATGCAATGTAAAATATTTTGATGGTAAGTTAGTTCCGGATGAGTTGGCACGTGTGATGTGCTGAGTTTAAATTATCAATGACTCCTGTTTATTTCAATTCTTGCTTTGGTTGGCTTCATTCGGCAAAAGGGACGCGGGGTGTGGTTCTGTGTTCTGCATTCGGCGTGGAAGAGTTGATAACTAATCGATTTCTTCGCGTAATGGCCGATCAGATTGCGGCTGCTGGAATGCCTGCTCTGCGTTTTGACTATCGTGGTACTGGTGACTCTGCCGATGTGAACGTCGATGGAGGTGGTATAGGTCATTGGCTTGATAGCATCAAAGACGCCATAAATTGGATGCGTGATGAGGTGGGTGTTTCTGATGTTGTATTGGTTGGATTCCGGCTGGGTGCCTTGATGGCGACTGAGGTTTCTGTCCACATTGGAAGCGTCTCAAAACTTGTGTTGGTCGGTACTATAACTTCTGGAAGAAGATATGTGCGTGAACTAAAGGCGCTGGCTACATTCTCTGCTAAGTCGACTGGGAAAGTTACTGATGAGAATTTAAATTCACAGGACTTGTTAGATATTGAAGTGACTGGATTCAAATTGACGCAAGACATTCAAGAAGCGCTTTGTAAAATAGATTTACTTGCGCTGAAGAAAAAACCTGCTGAATGGGTCTTGATACTTGGTGGTGGTGATTCATTGACTGATAGTCGTTTGGCTACGCGCCTTTCTGAATTAGGTTGCATTGTCGAGCTCCAGGTGTTGCCTGGATACGCGCAGTTGGAGTGGCATGCTATATGGGCCAAGCTTCCTTCGGATGCGTTTGCTGGACTTATTGGCTGGCTAGGTGAATCGAAACTCAGTAGGGATTTGGGTGAGCATCAAAACCTGGCACAAGTGCTCTGTACAGATACTTGGAAGGAGTCGCCGGTCCACTTTGGCCCCGCTCAATTACTATTTGGTATTTACTGCCGCGCACAAGATGCAAAAAAGAATAAGGCAGTTATATTTGCCAATGATGGACCAAATCGTCATATTGGTTCTGCAAGAATGTATGTCTCCCTTGCGCGCCGGCTTGGTGCTCAAGGCGTGGCGTCTCTTCGTATGGATATTGCGGGTGTTGGTGATAGTCCTTCTCACTCTGGACAGCCGGAAAATCAATTGTACTACCGAGGCTCGCAGCGCGATGTCAGTGCTGCAATAGAATGGATATATGGCCAAGGATATTCTTCATGTACTGTTGTTGGGCATTGCGCAGGAGCTTATCTTGCATTCTATGCGGCTGTTCGCGATAAGCGTGCGACCGGACTAGTAATGGTAAACCTGCAAAAATTTTTCTGGGGGCGAAGCGATTCGTTGGAATTGTTTATGAGTCGAGGTGAGTTCCGATCAAACGATTGGTATCTCTCCATGTTGAGAGACCCAAAGACATTCATTCGATTGTGGAGAGGGGAAATAAATGTATCTGGAATAATTTCAACTATATATAAAAGGATTCGGAGCCGCTGCTCCGGCCTCGTTAGTAACCTCAGAGGGAGATTGCTGGGGCATGAAAGCGATAGCCATAAAGTTGTGAGATGGTTTCGAGAGTTGTCCCAGCGTGGAACGAAGGTAATGCTTGTTTATAGCGCACAAGACCCAGGATTAGATGAGTTGGAGCTTTATTGTGGGCGTAAGGCCAGAAGGATTCTTGGTCTTGATGGGATCAGTATGCATACCATTTCTGGGGCGGATCATAGCCTGACTCAGGAGAAGGCGGTCAATGAGTATGCAAACCTTTTGGAGTCTTTCCTGTAACGAGAATAGTAATCGTGGATGTTTGACTACTTCAATTTTCCTGACTTCAGGTTGGCGTAGGCGTCACAGGCATCCTGTACTTTCATGTTGCATGCTTTGCTGAATGACTTCAGTGCTTCCGCGTTGTTTTTACGCACGCCATCGCCTTTGTAGTATTTCATTCCCAGATTGAAGCACCCTGTGTCATCACCACCCGTGCAGGCTTTCTGGTACAGCTCCACTGCCTTGATAACGTTCTTTTTGACGCCTTGTCCATTGTCGTACATGACGCCGAGATTAAAGCAGCCTGTTGCTTCACGGCCATCACATGCTTTCTGATACAGCTCGGCTGCCTTTGCTAGATCCTTTTTGACACCCAGGCCATTGCCATGCATGTAACCGAGTACATTGCAGCCTGCTGCGCTGCTCAGATCACAGCCCTTGGTCAGCATTTCTACTGCCTTGGTGGCGTCCTTCTCGATCTGATATTTTGAATTTCCTTCCCGGTAATAATTACCCAGATCCGTACAAACTTCGGCTTCGCCTTTGTCACAGAATTCCTTTGCCTTGTCTTCAAAGACATTCCCAAAGGCTATGCCGCTTGTCAGAACGAATAGAGCCGCCAGAGTTGATCGTTTCATTTTGTATAGCTGTGCTTGACCTGATCACGGAAGAATAAACAACTTGTCTGGCAGACGCCACTCAGCAAAGCCCGACTGCTTGCGATAGAACTGAGAGCTGGCTGTCGTGCAGGGTTGTCCGTCAATGGCCCGGCTTGCCAGTCGGAGTGATATCGGAGGTATTCAGATTCGTCCAAAAAAAAGACCGCCCAAAACAGTGGCGGCCTAGTACCGCTCAAGTGGCGGCGTGTCATGGTGGCAACTCATTTCGGAATTCTGATTCTAGTTAGATAAGAAGCGAACTGCCGACTCGAAAATACTCATTGAGTGACGTTGTGTGCGTGCTTCATGACATAAATGCTGAGTAGAGGAGGGCAGACAGTTGCAAATCGAAAATGCTGCCATTGCAGGCTTGGGGCAAGACGGAATAAGGTACAGATGGATTCAGCTCTCTGGCTTTTGCCCAAAAAAATGGCCACAGCAAGTGGCCAAAGGGGGAGCTTTTGCGAGAAGAATCGAGGAATGGAAAGCACTATAGAGGGTTGCCGATCCGAGGGTGGTGACGTTTTTTTAATGAAGCTGGCTTAATCTGAGGCCGGTCCATGCTGCCTCAAATAAAATCCCGGCACCGAGGCTGCGCCGTAGTTCGCGGCCCTTGCTCGGAGCTTAATTACGTTCATCGACTTTGTGCTGTCACATTACGTAGAAGTTGGCGTAAGCGAGCTGGATCGTGAAAAGCTGACGCCGTTGCTGAATTTGAAATACCACAACTCGATCAGGGATGCGGTTGCTGACCTGGGTAAGCCAGACGAGATTGGCCGTGTATTTGTCGGGTTCCGGAAATTTCTATATCTGCATCCGCAGGCGGGTTGAACGCACGGATGGTTTTTTATGATCAGGATGCTCATGATGGGGAAGCATCTGTATGTGACCATGGTGCCGGCGGAGGGAATCGAACCCACACTCTGTTGCCAAAATCGGATTTTGAGTCCGACGCGTCTACCAGTTCCGCCACGCCGGCGGTCACATCTTTCAGGGGCGGCAAGTATAGGGATGTTGCTGGCACTGGCAAACTGTTTTTTTCCGACCGAGCAGATTGCAGCCTGGTTCATCCTGCCGGGAGACGGTCGGGCCTGTGATCCGTTTGAGTCAGCGCGTCATGCCTGATACCGTGCGCGCCCCATGCGCCGAACCGACTTCAACTATGATTTGCCGACTGAGCTGATCGCTCAGCATCCTGAGCCGGAACGCTCGGCCAGCCGTCTGTTACATATCGACAGTGCAACGGGTCGCTGGTTTGACCGTCAGTTTGTTGATTTCCCTGCGTTGCTCAAGCCAGATGACCTGCTGGTATTCAATGACACGCGGGTGATTCCGGCGCGCGTATTTGGTGTGAAGCCCAGTGGTGGACGCGTGGAAATCATGCTGGAGCGTATCCTGTCCGGAAATCGTATTCTGGCGCATGTGCATGCCAGCAAGGCGCTGCGTGCTGATGTGCCTGTGTTGCTGGCAGACGGGGTCACCGCGCATTTCATCACGCGTCATGACGATCTGTTCGAGCTGGAATTAAGCACGGAGCCACTGGCCTTCTTTATGGCTCAGGGTGCTTTGCCTTTGCCGCCATATATCACGCGTACGGTTGAAGCTGAGGACACGGAGCGGTATCAAACAGTGTTCTCGCGGGAGCTGGGCGCCGTGGCTGCGCCGACTGCCGGTCTGCATTTTGATCAGGCCATGCTGGCGAGGATCAGGGATATGGGCGTGCGTTCGGCGTTTGTCACCCTGCATGTGGGGGCGGGCACGTTTCAACCTTTGCGGGTGGATGAGCTGGATCAGCATCGCATGCATGCGGAAGTGGTGCAGGTCTCTGCTGAAGTATGCGCAGCCGTGGCTGAAACGCGTGCGCGGGGTGGCCGGGTGATTGCAGTGGGCACGACGGTGGTGCGCAGCCTGGAGACCGCTGCCGCCAGTGGTGTGTTGCAGCCCTGCCACAGCGAAACCCGTTTGTTCATCCGCCCCGGCTATGACTTCAAGGTGGTGGATGCGTTACTCACCAATTTTCATTTGCCTGAATCGACCTTGCTGATGCTGGTCAGCGCCTTCGGTGGATATGACACGATGATGGCTGCCTATCGTCACGCTGTGGCAGCACGTTATCGTTTCTTCAGTTATGGTGATGCGATGTTTATCGAACCTGCCATGCGTAACAGGACAGAGTCGGCTCATGAAGTTTGAATTGATCACCACTGATGGACGGGCACGTCGTGCGCGTCTTAACTTTCCACGTGGCGCAGTGGAAACCCCGGCGTTCATGCCGGTGGGCACCTATGGCACGGTGAAAGGACTGACGCCAGAAGAAGTCGAAGCCATCGGTGCGCATATCGTGCTGGGTAATACCTTCCATCTGATGCTGCGTCCGGGTACGCAGGTCATCAAGGCACATGGCGGATTGCATGGCTTCATGCACTGGAACAAGCCGATTCTCACTGACTCAGGCGGCTTCCAGGTATTCAGTCTGGCTGAGTTGCGCAAGATCACTGAACAGGGCGTGACTTTCCGTTCACCTGTCAATGGTGATCGGGTGGAGCTGACGCCCGAGCGTTCCATGCAGGTGCAGTACGAGCTGGATTCGGACATTGTGATGATCTTTGATGAATGTACTCCGTATCCGGCAACTGAACAGGAAGCACGTAAGTCCATGGAGCTTTCATTGCGCTGGGCAGTTCGCAGTCGTGCCGAGTTTGATCGACTGAATGCCGGTCAGGATAACGCGCATGCTCTTTTTGGTATCGTGCAGGGGGGCATGTACATGCCGCTGCGTCAGGCATCGCTGGCAGGACTGACCGACATCGGCTTTGATGGTTATGCCATCGGTGGTCTGGCGGTGGGCGAGCCTAAACAGGAGCGGGAACGCGTGCTGGAGGAAATCGAGCCCTTCATGCCCAAAGACCGTCCACGTTATCTGATGGGTGTAGGGACACCGGAAGACATTGTCGAGGCGGTGTGCAGGGGCGTGGACATGTTTGATTGCGTGATGCCGACCCGCAATGCCCGCAATGGTCATCTGTTCACTACCACAGGTGTGGTGCGCATCCGCAATGCGGCCTATGAAAGTGATACGTCACCCATTGATGAGGCCTGCGGCTGTTACACTTGCCGCAACTATTCCCGTGCCTATCTCAAACATCTGGATCGTTGTACCGAGATGCTGGGCGCGCGACTGGCTTCCATTCACAACCTGTATTACTACCAACAGCTCATGAGCGAACTGCGGCAGGCTATCAGTGAGCATCGACTGGATGCATATGTAGCAGAGTTCTATCAGAAGCGTGGTGGCCGTAAGGTCGCAACAGAGCTTGAATCCAATGCTGGCTGACTTGCCCATCACACCCTGGTTCCGGAATGCCCTGGTGGCAGCCGTGATGCTGGGCGTTCTGTCGCTGACTTACATGGTTTTGCAGCCGTTCATAGTGCCGAGCATCTGGGCGGCCATTCTGGCCTATGTCAGCTGGCCTCTGCATATTCGAGTCAGCCGCATCATCCGGCGCCGGCAGACGCTGGCAGCACTGGTGACGACGCTGATGATTTCAACACTGATAGTGGCACCGATCGGCTGGCTGGCGTTTACCTTTCAGGATGAAGTTGTGAAGGGCTATCACGAAGTGGAGCAGTTGCTGGCGACGAAACCTGCGCTGCCGCCTGCCTTGCATGATCTGCCTCTGGCAGGGCCGTGGCTGATTGAGCGCTGGGCCGAACTAACTGCCGATCCGACTGCGCTGAAAACCAGTCTGCAGCAATGGTTGAACAATTCCGCTAATGAACTTTCTGTCGTGGTGGGGGGCGTGGGGCGCAACGTTGCCAAGCTGTTCATCGCCCTGTTTGCCATGTTCTTTTTCCTGCGTGATGGCGCGCGTTTTTTCTCACAATTCAGATCAGTATTGGAAGGCATTCTCGGACCGAGGGTGCGTGATTACCTCAGTGCCATTGGCGATACCACTCAGGCGGTGGTGTATGCGCTGGTACTGGCAGCAGTCGTGCAGGGCATCGCATCAGGTATCGGTTACTGGGCGGCCGGTATCTCTGCGCCGGTATTGCTAGGTGCGCTGACAGCGCTGGTGGCCCTGATTCCATTTGGTACGCCTCTGATCTGGGGTTCACTGAGTTTGTGGCTGGTGGTGACTGGACATCTGGCAGCCGGTCTGGGGCTGGCGGCCTGGGGCATTGTGGTGGTCAGTTGGGTGGATAATGTCGTGCGGCCGCTGGTGATCTCCAATGCCACCCAGATGCCTCTGATTCTGGTGGTCTTCGGCGTACTCGGCGGCGTGCTCGCCTTCGGGCTGGTGGGACTGTTCATTGGCCCGGTGGTGCTGGCGGTGTCGCTGGCAATCTGGCGAGAATGGCTGGAGCATCGGCGCTCGTCACAAAACCCGAAAAGCCAGTAGCCCCCGTGATTTGGGGCAGGATGCGAACTCCCCATTTTTGAGTGATCTGGCGAGTGATTTCGCTGAAGGCGCCTGATCGGGCGAGCCGGTCGGGCAGGGGGCGGTCGTCTGTGTATAATGCCGCGCTCATTTTTACCCGCCTCCATCTGGGGGCGGTTCGTCTCAGTTCAATACAGGTAATTTCTGATGGATTGGTTCATTTCTACTGCTGCCGCACAGACCACGGGCGCTGCTGCCCAACCTAACCCGATCATGTCCATGCTGCCGCTATTGCTGATCTTCATCGTGTTCTATTTCATGCTGATCCGTCCGCAAAGCAAGCGTGCCAAGGAACATCGCGCCATGCTGGCTGCACTGGAAGTCGGCAATGAAATTGCCACGGCCGGCGGCATCATCGGCAAGGTGACCGAAGTGGGTGAGAATTTTGTCACGGTGGAAATAGCTTCCAATGTGCTGGTAAAAGTTCAACGCAATACCATTGCCCAGGTGCTACCCAAGGGCACCATCAAAGGCAGCTGAGAATAATCTGTATCAATTAATTGCTGGGCAGTTTTAGCTCGGGGAAAAGTTCATGTACCAGTTTGCAACCTGGAAATATTGGTTGGTCATCACCGTGCTGGTGTCAGGCATGGTGTTCGCATTACCTAATGTGTTTGGTCTGGATCCGGGGATTCAGTTATCACGCGCGGATCGTAAGGAACTGGACGCCACTGCCGAGCAGAAGGTACTGGATACGCTCAAGGCACAGGGTGTGGTGCCCAGCGCCGAATACCTGAGGGAAGGTCGGCTGGTAGTACGGCTGGCCAATGAAGCGGACCAGCTCAAGGCACGTAGTGTCATTCAGAGTGCAACTTCAGGTGAGTACACTGTGGCACTGTCCAAGGTATCCAGCATGCCGGACTGGATGCGCAAGCTCGGCTTGCGACCCATGAGTCTGGGACTGGATCTGCGAGGTGGCGTGCACTTTGTATATGAAGTGGATACGGCCGGTGCCGTTACCCAGGCCTTGCAAAGCCTGGAGCGCGATGTGCGCACGACGCTGCGTAATGAACGCATTGCTTACACCAACGTGGCGACAGAGGGTACCGGTCTGCGCGTGACCTTGCGTGATGCAGCTGACCTGTACAAAGCCATCAAGGCAGTCAAGCCCAGCGATGGCAGTCTGCTGATTGAAGAACAGCCGGTTGCAGAGGGGGCGAGTTTTGTTGCCCGTTATACCGAAGCTGCTTTGAAGGCACGACAGTCATCCGCAGTTGAAAAAAATATCCTTACCTTGCGCAACCGGGTTGATCAGCTAGGTATTTCAGAGCCCACCGTGACCAAGCAGGGCGTGGATCGCATCGTTGTGGAACTGCCCGGTGTTGATGATCCGAATGAAGCCATTCGTGTGCTGGGCGCCACCGCCACGCTCGAATTCCGTCTGGTGGATCAGACTAATGATGCCTATGAAGCACAGCGCACCAAGCGCATACCTCTGTCATCCAAGTTGTATACCGTACGTAGCACAGGCTCGCCGGTGCTGCTCAAACGTGATGTGATTGTTTCCGGCGACCAGCTGATAGATGCCACCTCAACCCAGGTGGAAGGGCGTCCGGCAGTGAGTGTGAAACTGGATGCGCGTGCCGGGCAGGAAATGCTCAAGACCACCCAGCACAATGTGGGCAAGCCGATGGCCACAGTCTATATCCAGAAAAAGCGTCTGGCAGAAGGCGAAGCCTGCAAAGGTACGCGTGTGAATAATGATTGCACTGAGGAAGAAGCCATCAGCGTGGCCACCATCCAGGGCGTGTTCTCATCGCAATTCCAGATTACCGGTCTGCAGACACTTGAAGCCAAGGATCTTGCCTTGCTGCTGCGTTCCGGTTCGCTGGCTGCACCACTGGCCATGGTGGAGCAACGCACCATCGGTCCAAGCCTGGGTCAGGACAACATCGACAAGGGCGTGAAGGCGATGATCGTCGGTCTGATTCTGACCTTCATATTCATGGCAGTGTATTACCGAGCGTTCGGCTGGGTAGCCAATCTGGTACTGCTGTCCAATCTGGTCTTGACCGTCGGTTTGCTGTCGTTGCTTCAGGCTTCGCTTTCATTGCCGGGTATTGCGGCAGTGGTGTTCCACCTGGGTATTGCCGTGGACGCGAACATCCTGATTTACGAGCGTATCCGTGAAGAGTTGCGCAATGGCTCGTCGCCGATGGCATCCATCAATGCCGGTTTTGAAAAAGCCTTTGCCACCATTGCTGACTCGAACGTCACTACTCTGATTGCCGGTGTGGTGCTGTACGCCTTCGGTACGGGCACTATCAAGAGTTTCGCCATCGTCATGACGCTGGGTATTCTCACCTCGCTGTTCACCTCCGTGGTGGGCAGCCGTGCGCTGGTCCACTTCGTGTGGGGCCGTCATCGCAAACTTGAATCGCTTTCCATCTAAGGGCAGGCAAACATGGAATTCTTTCACAAGGTTTCTACTTATCCGTTCATGCGCACACGTCGTATGTGGTACGGCGTGTCGACGGTAGCCATTCTGGCATCCATCGCATTGCTGGTGCTGCGTGGCCTGAATCTGGGCATTGATTTCACGGGCGGTGTGGTGCTGCAATTTGCCTTTCCGCAGACCGCGAACATTGAAGAAACACGTACCTCACTTGAGAAAGCCGGACACGAAGCGATTGTGACCAGCTTCGGCGCGCCCAATGAAGTGATGGTCCGGCTGTTGCCACAAAAAAATCAGGATGTGAATGTGGTCAGCCGTGAAGTGACGGCGGTACTGCAGACAAGTGTGCCGGGCGTGACACTGCGCAGCTCTGAAGTGGTGGGGCCGCAGATTGGTGAAGAACTGACCAATCAGGGTGGTATGGCCATCATGATGACGTTCATTCTGGTCGGCTTGTACACATGGTTCCGGTTCCAGTGGAAGATGGGTCTGAGTGCGGTGGTCGCAACTCTGCATGATCCCATCATTATTCTGGGTTTCTTTGCACTTACGCGCATTACCTTCGATCTGTCGGTGCTGGCCGCGATTCTGGCGGTAATTGGTTACTCGCTGAACGATACGGTGGTGGTGTTCGATCGTGTGCGTGACAACTTCCACACCATGCGCCGCGCCGCTTCCGAGGCGGTACTGGATGCCTCCATCAACCAGACTCTGTCCCGTACCGTGATCACTTCGGGTGCTACGTTGCTGGTGGTGCTGGTGCTGCTGGTGATGGGCGGTGAAACCCTGAAAGGATTTTCATGGGCGCTGACCATCGGCATTCTCGTGGGTACTTATTCATCCATCTACGTGGCAGGTGCCATGGCACTGGAGCTGAAGCTCAGCGCGATTGACCTGATGCCGCCCAAGGAAGAGAAAGAAGAAATCGACGCCCTGCCATGAATCCAGAGGTCAGATAGCGCATGACCGGCATTGCCTGGGCCATCTTCTTTGCGATATATCTGACCTTGCTGGTCGTTGATCTGGGTGTATTCAGCCGCGAGTCAACCGAGCTTACCATTACGCAGGCGCTCAAGCGTACGCTGATCTGGATTGGTGTGGCACTGGCGTTCAGTGTGGTCGTTTATTACATGTACCAGAACCTGCTGCCGGGCACGGTCAGTGAGCTGAGTGGCACTGAAGCGGTGGTGCAGTATCTCACCGGGTACATTCTGGAATGGTCGCTGTCAGTGGATAACATCTTTGTTATCGCGATCATTTTTACCTATATGAATATCCCGATGCAGTTCCAGTACCGGGTACTGTTCTGGGGCATCGTGGGTGCCATCCTGCTGCGCGGTGTCATGATCATGGCAGGGGCGGCGCTGATTACGGCCTTCGACTGGTCATTCTATCTGTTCGGCGCCATTCTGATTCTATCCGCTGCCCGCATGCTCAAAGCGGATGACGAATTCGATCCGGGAAAGAGCGTGCTCATTAAGCTGGCGCGCAAGGCGTATCCGATTACTGAGCAACTGGATGGCAACCGCTTCTTCACCCGAGTGAATGGCCTGCATGCGGCGACACCTTTGTTTGTTACTCTGCTGTTTGTGGATCTGGCGGATGTGGTGTTTGCGGTAGATTCCATTCCGGCCATATTTGCAGTCACTCAGGATTCCTTCCTGGTGTTCACCTCTAATGCTTTTGCCATACTCGGTTTGAGGTCGCTATATTTTGCTGTGGCGGGTCTGATGGCGCTGTTCAGATACCTGAAAGTCAGTCTGGTTTTTGTGCTGGGCTTTATTGGTGTCAAGATGCTGCTGCATCACCATGTGGCCGTATCCAATCTGTTTTCTCTGGGTGTGATTCTGTCATTTCTGTCTATCGGCGTGCTTGCATCAATACGTGCTAACAGTCGCGACAAGTCAATGCATGGTTAGAAGCACAACAGTTCGCACGAATTTTCTGAAGGTGATGGCATGCTGGAATTGTTAAGTACCCCGGAAGTGTGGATTTCCTTTGCCGTACTGGTCGCACTGGAAATCGTACTGGGCATAGATAACATTATTTTTCTGTCCATTCTGGTGGGTAGATTACCTGCGGCTGACCGGCCGCGCGCAAGAACTATTGGTCTGGCCCTGGCCATGCTGATGCGTGTCGGGCTATTGCTGTCCATTACCTGGGTCATGAGTTTGCAGGAACCGTTTTTTACTGTGCTGGGTCGCGGTATTTCCGGTCGCGACTTCATACTGCTGGGTGGTGGGTTGTTCCTGATTGCCAAGAGCACAATGGAAATTCATGGCAGCCTTGAAGGCGAGCAGCATACCCATACCGCTAAAGGCAAAGCTGGCTTCATGAGCACCATCGTGCAGATAGCGATCATTGATATTGTGTTCTCTCTCGATTCAGTTATTACTGCTGTCGGCATGGCGAGTCATGTGCCTGTGATGATTGCTGCTGTGATGGCCGCAGTGGGCGTGATGATGTTCATGGCCGGGGCGATATCTGATTTTGTGGATCGCCATCCGACCATCAAGATGCTGGCACTGTCGTTCCTGATCCTGATCGGTACCGCGCTGATCGGCGAATCTCTGGGGTTCCATATCCCCAAGGGGTACATCTATTTTGCTATGGCGTTCTCGGTGATGGTTGAGATGCTGAATATCAAGCTACGCAAAAAGGTCGAGCCTGTTCATTTGCGCAAGGAAATTGAGGATTGAGTTCAGAATATTCTGAACGGTGTTTTTTTTGCTGAAAAATCTGGCGGCTTGCCTTGTCTAGGATGGAGTCAGTCAAGAAGGGGTTGGAAATGAATGTCACTTATAGATGCGATCGTGAAATCACCACTGCGGAATTTATTGATGTACTGAATCGCTCTACTTTAGGGCAGCGACGTCCTGTAGATGATGAGGTGTGCATTGCTGACATGCTTAAACATGCGGATTTGCTATGCACGGCGTGGGATGGTGAAGTTTTGATAGGGGTGGCAAGATCAGTGACTGACTTTTCTTATTGCTGCTATTTGTCTGATCTGGCTGTCGATGTAAATTATCAGCATCAGGGCATCGGTAAGTCATTAATTCATCACACTAGGCTACAGCTTGGTCAAAGATGTTCGATAATACTGCTCGCCGCCCCGGCTGCCGTTGATTATTACCCTAAACTGGGCTTCTCCCAGCATCATTCCGCATGGTTACTGACAAGCGATCAGTTGCTGAAATAATCTCCTCAGCTGTTCCTTAATGCCTGTTCATAATCATCGGTGATTACGAGCTGCGGATCTTCGATCAATCGCATCTGCGATAGCGTGTTTTTAACTTCGGGTTGAAGGCCGCATAGCACGACCCGGGTGTTGGTGCGTGCGCAGCGCTTGAGCAGATCCCTGATTGCACTGATGCCTGTGACATCAATCAGCGGTACCCGGTTCATTTGCAGTATGAAAAGACGGGGTGGTTTGCCAACCCGGTTCAGGACTTCGTTCAATCTGCCGGCAACAGCAAAAAAGAATGGACCGCGCATTTCCAGTACCTGTACATCGGCAGGAATGCGCAATCGAAGTTCTGCAACACGATCCTTGCCATTGCTGAAGTCATCCTGATCATTTTCGATCAGGTTCTGATGAGTTTGAATGCCAGTGGCTTCGGCCATCCGATGTACGAAAAGGATGGCGGCAAGCACTACACCAACTTCAATTGCCACCGTTAAATCCACCAATACGGTCAGTGAAAAGGTCAGCAGCAGTACCACGCGATCACCCACGGGCGCACGCAGCAGATTCCTGAAGCGTTCCTGTTCACTCATGTTCCATGCCACGGTGAACAGGACTGCCGCCAGACTGGCTAACGGCACGTAGGTCACCAGACCGCTCATAAATAGCATGAACAGCAGAAGCAGGATCGCATGCAGCATGCCGGCCACAGGTGAAAAAGCACCGGCACGGATGTTGGTGGCAGTGCGTGCAATGGCTCCGGTGGCGGGTAGTCCACCAAATATGGCAGAGCCCAGATTGGCAATCCCTTGCGCTACGAGTTCACAGTTGGAACGGTGGCGACGTCCGGTCATGCCATCGGCCACCATTGCGCATAACAGGGATTCAACGCCAGACAGAAATGCGATGGTGAATGCACTGGGAAACAGTAATTTCATCTGTTGCCACGAAAAATCCGGCAGGCCGGGTACGGGCAGGCTGGCATTGATAGCACCAAAGCGACTGCCGATAGTGGCGACGGGTAATTTCAGCAGCCATACCAGCAGTGCACCTGCAATCACTGCGTACAGGAATCCGGGTTGCCTGGGGGCATAGCGCCGCAGAATCAGGATCAGTGCAAGCGATAAACCTGACACCAGTACAACGGTGAGATCGGGATGAGACAGTTGCTGCCAGTAGGCAATCCACTGATCCACGAAGTCAGCCGGCACCTTGTCTATATTCAGGCCAAGAAATTCTTTGATCTGGGTGGAAAAGATGATGACTGCAATGCCGGATGTAAAGCCGGTCACTACCGGTTCCGGGATGTATTTGATCCAGGTGCCGAATTGAGCAAGGCCGGCCAGAATCAGCATCACTCCTGCCATGAGTGTCGCCAGCAGTAATCCTTCATAACCGTACTGGCTGATGACATGATAGACCACGACTACAAAGGCACCGGTCGGGCCACCGATGGAGAATCGGCTGCCTCCCAGAGCAGAAATAAGAAATCCGGCGATGACCGCAGTAATCAATCCTTTGTCGGGAGTGGCACCGCTGGCGATAGCCAGCGCCATTGCCAGCGGCAGGGCAACGATCGCGACGGTGAGGCCCGCGATAAGGTCGTGTCGAAAATTGTCCGGACCATAGCCCTGCCGGAGCACGGTAAAGAGTTTGGGGACGAATAAATGCCAGGTCGGGGCGGGGGAAGGGGGCTGCCTGATCATCATGAATCAGTGGTTTGAGTGGGATACGGCTGAAGTATGCCCTGTCCGGGAATACCTATGGAAAGCATTCATCATCCGGGCTGGTTTCAGACTCCATTCTCCGCTATTGTCGCGCCTTTGAATATTGGCGTTGAGAAGCTATAGCCATGAATTTTCTGGATTTTGAACAGCCGATTGCCGAGCTGGAAGCCAAGATTGATGAACTGAAGTTTGTCACCAGCGATGCCGAAGTGACGCTGGCTGAAGAAATTTCCCGTCTGCGTGCCAAGAGTCGCAGCCTGACTATCAGTGTGTTTGCCAATCTCACTCCCTGGCAGATTACGCAGCTGGCGCGTCATCCTCAGCGTCCGTACACGCTGGATTATATCGGGATGATGTTCAGCGAATTCAGCGAGCTGCATGGTGACCGCATGTACGCCGACGACGCTGCGATTGTCGGAGGTCTGGCCCGTATTGAGGGACAGTCTGTCATGGTGATCGGTCAGCAGAAAGGTCGTGACACCAAGGAACGGGTGCGCCGCAACTATGGTATGCCCAAGCCGGAAGGCTATCGCAAGGCGCAGCGCCTGATGCAAATGGCGGAGCGCTTCCAGATTCCTATCATCACTTTTATTGACACCCCGGGCGCGTATCCTGGTGTGGGTTCGGAAGAGCGTGGACAGAGTGAAGCCATCGCGCGCAACCTGTTCATCATGGCCGAACTGAAGACACCGATCATCAGTGTTGTGATAGGTGAGGGCGGTTCCGGTGGTGCGCTGGCTATTGGTGTCGGTGATCATCTGATGATGCTTCAGTACAGTGTCTATTCGGTGATCTCGCCTGAAGGATGTGCGTCAATTCTGTGGAAGAGCGCAGACAAGAAGGAACTGGCCGCTGAAGCCATGGGTATGACCGCCGGACGTCTGAACGAACTGAAACTGGTTGATGAGGTGCTGAAAGAGCCATTAGGTGGCGCGCATCGCGATCCTGTTGCCATGGCGGAAACACTCAAGACCGCCATACTGAAAAAACTGACTGCGTTGCAGAAAAAACCAATTGAGGAAGTGGTCGCAGCTCGCTATCAGCGCTTGCGCAGCATGGGCGTATTTTCCGAAAACTGATTGGCGTCACCCGTTGTATTTCATGTGTTACACCGGGTATGCCTCCCGCCCATTCATTGAATGACTGAATTTTCCATCAATACATTTCTGCCTGCATTGGCGGCCATTCAACCGGCCACTACCCATGCAGGCTTCTGCATCGCGCTCAGTGGTGGCTCCGACTCCATGGTGCTGTTGCATGTCATGGCTGAAGTGCGCATGCACAATCCACAATTGCAGCTTCGCGCTCTGCATGTGGATCATCAGTTGCAGCCGCAATCTGCGCAGTGGGCTGAACAATGTCAGCAGGCGGCCAGTCAATTGCAGATTGAGTGTGAAGTACTGCGTGTCAGTGTCACTGATACCCATGAGCTGGGCATGGAAGCGGCCGCGCGTGCAGTTCGATATGCTGCATTCAGGTCGGCGCTCCGGCCTGGTGAAATCCTGCTCACTGCACACCATGCTGATGATCAGCTTGAAACAATATTACTGGCGTTGATTCGTGGCTCCGGTGTCGATGGTCTGGCGGCCATGCCCAGTTGCATCCGTTTCGCTCATGGCTGGCATGCGCGTCCTTTGCTTGGTTTTACCCACGAAGCATTGCATGACTGGGCGCAGGCGCGTGAGTTGCGATACATCAGTGATCCGAGTAATGACGATGCGCACTATGATCGAAATTTCCTGCGTCAGGGAGTGCTGCCGCTGCTCAAAACCCGCTGGCCGTCCATCGCACGCACAGCTTCGCGCAGTGCCAGTCATCTGGCGGAAGCACAGACTCTGCTTGATGACTGGACTGAAACAGATTATCTGCTGGCCAGTGTCGAGGATGCGCTTAGTGTAGATGCGTTGCGTGAGTTGCCTGCACCGCGCCGTCATGCGCTTCTGCGCTTCTGGTTGCAGCGCAATGGAGTGCTGATGCCTTCCACGCGTGTGCTGCATTCACTGGAGCATGACATGCTGCAGGCCGCACATGATCGTGTGCCTTGTGTGCAGTGGCAGGGTGCTGAGGTGCATCGGCACAGAGATTTGCTGTACGTAGAGCAACCACTCAGTGACTGGGATACCACGCTACAGCTGGTCTGGGAGTGGCAGCAGGAACTTGTGCTGCCCAGTGAGCTGGGGTGTCTGAGTCTGTTTGACAGTGAAAAAGTGCAAAGTCACGTTACCGGAATTGCACGTATGCGCCTTCCTGAACAATTACAGGTGCGGTTTCGTGATGGAGGCGAGCGGATTCGCCTGCCCGGTGAAAAACATCATCGCGCGTTGAAAAAGCTGTTGCAGGAGTCATCGGTTTTGCCGTGGTGGCGTGAGTGTCTGCCGCTGATTTATGCGGGTGACAGACTGGTTGCCGTTGCAGATCTCTGGATCAGTCATGAGTTTGCCGCCAGACAGGGAGAGCCGGCAGTCGCTCTGGTCTGGCAGCGCGAACAGAACATTACGGCAAGAACGTAACTGTCAGCTGCTGCGTTTTTTCGGGTTCTTCAAGCCCGCCAGTCGCTCGTGATATGCCTGCGCGAATTCGTCGGCAAAACTCATCGGTAGTCCATCGCTGTTGCGCTGGTTCACTACCTGGAAAAACTCTGCATACATATCCCAGTATTTGAGCTTGTTGGCAGCTCCCATCAGGGAACCCCGGTTCAGAGTCCGGTCGAATCGATCCTGTAATTCACCCGGATCCAGCCGGCTGATGATGCCATTCAGGGCTGCGTGCATGCCGCTGATGATGGCCTGTTGATGACAATGAAGGTCAGTAAAGCTCTCCCTGATGCTTTCGACCGGTCCCAGATAGCGTGAATTATGGGTGTCGAGCAGCTTCAGCAGGCCGTCATCCACACTGACTGCATTTTTCAGAGGATTGTTCGTTGATACAAGCGAAGCTGGATTGACAGCATCCTGCCTGTACTTGATTTCACCGCGTGACTTGTTGGCTTCCATCATGCCATGGACCACTTCACGCAGGAGCTGGCCGGCCAGCGTCAGCATGGTGGCTTGTGCATCGGTGGGTAGCGCGCTGATGTCGATGCCAGCACCCTTGCAGAAGGCTTCCACGCCGGCCAGCAAGGCTTGATGGCCATCCTTGTTCTGGGCTGATCGGTTTTCATTGTTCAGGCGACGGGTTTTCAGGTGCCAGTCAATGCCAGCTGAGCCGGGCAGGGAAGGCTGATCGTCCAGTCTGAATTCTTCAGGCTCATTCTTGTTGCCTGCCGCAGTCCTGCTTGCTGCCTTTGATGTATTCGGCTTGCTGTCCATTGATGTCATGCCGTACGCATTGCCTACTGCAAGTGATTCCGGTCCGGCAAAACCTTGTTGGGGTGCGCTGTTCGACAGCAGGTCGTTTATATCGATTTCGATATTCAGTTCATCCAGTTCAGCTCGTTGTGCTGCGGATGATTTGCTGCGTGCAGGTTTGTTTACCACAGGTGCTGACTGACCGGCGGCATCAGAAGGGAAATCGTTGCGGTCATCAATGCTGACCAGAATGTCATAGTCGCCCATGCGCAAACGGTCGCCATCATGCAGTTCACATGGGCCGAGTTGTGATAATGGCAATTCGGCCTCGTTGACATAAACACCATTGCTGCTGACGTCTTCGAGTAACCAGCGGCCCGCATCAAATCGAACCTCTGCATGGTGACTGGAAATGTACCGATCCGGATCAGGCAGAATCCAGTCGTTATCTGCAGAGCGGCCAATGCGTCCGCCAGTCACGCCGAACAGCCGCGAGCCTTGCTTGCCCAGCTGTCGGTAATGATCAGATATCACGCGTAATTTAAGTGCCATACCTCTGTCCGCAGGTGTTTGACCACCAAACTGTCTATGGCGATCTGAGTGCCGGATACTCGTCGATAACCCGTACTTCCCGCTTCTCTGGCAGCGTGCTGCCGCTGCGAAGCGCAACCTCAGGCACCGGCCTGATAGACTATGCCACTAGCCTAACAACCAGCCGCATTCCTGATATGGCAGCCAGTCACATTTTCAAAGTCGTTTTCACCAACCAGGGCAAGATTTACGAGATTTTCGCCCGGAAGGTCAGTCATGGCACCCTGTGGGGCTTTGTTGAGGTTGAGGAACTCATCTTCGGAGAAAAAAGTACGGTGGTGGTAGACCCCTCGGAAGAGCGGATCAAGGCGGAATTCGAGGGCGTCAAGCGTACCTACCTGCCCATGCATTCTGTATTGAGGATTGACGAGGTGCGCAAGCAGGGGGTTAGCAAGATCAGCCCTGCAGAGAACAGTAATGTGACCCCGTTTCCGGTGCCGGTCTATACGCCCGGTGGCGAGCCGCCCGCACGCAAGTAACGGTCAGCAGCCGGGTTTTGCTGGGGTGAGGCAGTCCTTTCCGGTATCATGCCCGACCCCGGCAGCATGGGTTTTCTGCCCTGAACTTTGAGTTGTCATGTTGATACTTTCTGGTACTTCCGCTCTATCCGATTTTCGCCTCGCCAAGGTACTGGCGGCCATTCAGGCCAGACACGCTACCGGAATTCCAGCTATCAAGGCGTTGAGCAGTCGATATCTGCATCTGGTCGATCTGTCGCGTGCTTTGACCGACTCTGAACAGTCAGTGCTGAAAGCCTTGCTTACCTACGGGCCACGTGAAGCCGGTCAGTCAGACACCGATTCGGGGCAGCTGATTCTGGTACTGCCAAGACTGGGCACCATTTCACCCTGGGCCAGCAAGGCCACTGATATTGCACATGTGTGCGGTTTGAGTCCGGTCCGTCGCATTGAGCGCGGCATTGCCTACTATGTTCAGGCTGAAGCACCGTTGAGTGCTGCCTCCCTGAAGATGATTGCTGAGGAATTGCATGACCGCATGACCGAATCAGTCATGCTGGATATCGACAGTGCCAGCCAGCTTTTTTCGCATGAAGTCGCCAGGCCTTTGCAGCATGTGGACATTCTGCAGGGTGGGCGCGGTGCACTGGTTGCTGCCAACACATCCATGGGGCTGGCGCTGTCTGAAGATGAAATTGATTATCTGGTGGAGTGTTTTACGCGGCTCAAGCGTAACCCTACCGATGTTGAATTGATGATGTTTGCGCAGGCCAATTCTGAACATTGCCGTCACAAGATATTCAATGCCGAGTGGGTTGTTGATGGGCAGTCACAGGAAAAATCGCTGTTTTCCATGATTCGCAATACACATCAGAAGAATTCAAAAGGTGTGTTGTCAGCTTACAAGGACAATGCAGCAGTGATGGAGGGCTGGCAGGGACTGCGCTGGTTCCCGTCTCCAGAATCACAGGAATATTCGGCTCACAGTGAGTCGATTGATATTCTGATGAAGGTTGAAACCCATAATCATCCAACTGCCATTTCGCCTTTCGCAGGTGCGGCCACAGGATCGGGTGGCGAGATTCGTGACGAAGGCGCAACGGGTCTTGGCAGCAAGCCGAAAGCGGGGCTATGTGGTTTTTCAGTTTCCAATTTGCGGATTCCCGGCTTTGAACAGCCATGGGAAGTTAATTCAGGCAAGCCGGAGCGAATCGCCTCTGCATTGCAGATCATGATTGACGGGCCGTTAGGTGCTGCGGCTTTCAATAACGAATTCGGTCGGCCGAATATTCTTGGCTATTTCCGCAGCTTTGAATTGCTGTTGAGTAATTCACAAGGCCGTGCCGCGCTGCGTGGTTATCACAAGCCGATCATGATAGCCGGTGGTCTGGGCAACATCCGTCGTCCGCATGTCGATAAACCTGAAGTGCCTGCTGCAGGCAAGATCGTGGTGCTGGGCGGGCCTGCCATGCTGATCGGACTTGGTGGCGGTGCCGCCTCATCGGTCGGCAGTGGTACCAGCAGTGCAGATCTCGATTTTGCTTCGGTACAGCGTGGTAATCCGGAAATGCAGCGCCGTGCTCAGGAAGTGATAGATCGATGCTGGGCCATGGGTGAGCGGAATCCCATTCTGCTGGTACACGACGTAGGGGCAGGTGGATTGTCGAACGCCATACCGGAGTCCATTGCACACAGTCACCGCGGCGGACGTATCAATCTGCGTAGTGTGCCTTCCGATGAGCCCGGCATGTCACCGCTTGAAATCTGGTGCAATGAAGCCCAGGAGCGCTATGTACTGATTATATCTGCTGATCGTGTCGACGAATTCACAGCACTGTGCGAGCGCGAGCGTTGCGAGTTTGCTGTTGTAGGTGAGCTGACTGATGACGCACTGCTGCAAGTACATGATCCTGACTTCAGCAACCTTCCTGTTGATGTACCGCTGGATGTCATTCTCGGTAAACCGCCGCGCATGACGCGCAATGTCAATTCATTAACCGGCGCGAGCGATGACTTTGACAGCCGGCAGATTGATATTCGTGATGCCGCGTATCGTCTGTTGAAACTGCCGACCATTGCTGACAAGAGTTTCCTGATAACCATCGGTGACCGTACCGTTACCGGTCTGATCAACCGGGATCAGTTTGTCGGGCCGTGGCAGGTGCCGGTCAGTGATGTGGCCGTCAGCTTGAGCGACTACGAAAATGTGACTGGTGAAGCCATGTCAATGGGTGAGCGAACACCACTGGCCTTGCTGGATGCGGCGGCAGCAGCACGCATGTCCGTAGCGGAAGCGGTTATGAATATCGCTGCAGCGGATATTGATGCACTGGATCAGGTGCGATTGTCAGCCAACTGGATGGCAGCCTGTGGCGAGCCCGGGGAAGATGCTGATCTGTATGCTGCGGTAAAAGCAGTGGGTGAAGAATTCTGTCCCGCGCTGGGGATCACCATTCCGGTAGGCAAGGATTCGTTGTCGATGAAGACTGTGTGGGAAGCGGAAGGACGGCAGCAGCGAATGGTTGCACCGCTGTCGCTGATCATTACTGCATTCGCTCCTGTACGTGATGTGCGTCTGACACTCACGCCACAGCTACGTACCGACATGGGCGAAACCAGTTTGCTGCTGATTGATCTGTCTGGTGGAAAACAACGACTAGGCGGTTCCTGTCTGGCGCAGGTATATGGACGCATTGCTGCAGCGGCGCCGGATTGCGAATCGCCAGCAAGACTGGTGGCTTTTTTCGAGCTGTTGAGAGAGTTGAAACGAATCGGAAAACTGATTGCATGCCATGACCGCTCCGATGGTGGATTGTTCGTTACGCTGGTGGAAATGGCCTTCGCGGGTCATTGTGGTATTGATGTGCACTTGCCTGCGGGGCAGGAAGATGTAGCAGGAACATTGTTCAACGAAGAACTGGGTGCGGTTATTCAGGTTCGATCAGAAGATGTAAAAACTATAACCGGATATTTCTTGCTGCGTGATATCCGTCCGGTGCATTACATCGGTACCGTGCACAAGACGGATCGCGTCAAAATTCACATGGACGGACAGCTGGTGCTGGATGAGTCACGCACCGATCTGCATCGCGCATGGTCAGAGACCAGTTATCGCATGCAGTCGCTGCGTGACAATCCAGACTGTGCCCGTGAACAGTTTGATGCAGTGCTTGATCCGGCTGACCCCGGTCTGTCAGTCAAACTCGGCTTTAATGCCAACGAGGATATTGCTGCGCCGTACATTGCAAAAGGCATCAGGCCAAGTATTGCGATCCTGCGTGAACAGGGCGTTAACAGTCAGGCCGAAATGGCGGCTGCATTTGCACGCGCAGGATTCACTGCAATAGATGTGCACATGACTGACCTGATCGAGGGGCGGAGAAAACTTCACGACTTCAAGGGGCTGGTTGCCTGCGGTGGCTTCTCCTATGGCGACGTTCTGGGGGCAGGTGAGGGCTGGGCCAAGTCGATTCTGTTCCATGGTCGAACCCGTGATGAATTCTCAGCCTTCTTCGCTCGGCCCGATACCTTCACGCTGGGCGTGTGCAATGGCTGTCAGATGCTGACCACATTAAAGTCGATTATCCCCGGTGCGCAGCACTGGCCACGCTTTGTGCGTAACCGTTCAGAGCAGTTTGAAGCGCGATTCAGTATGGTGGAAATCGTCAATTCACCGTCAGTCCTGTTTACTGACATGCAGGGCTCACGCATGCCGATTGCGGTATCACATGGTGAGGGACGGGCCGAGTTTGTCGATGCGCTGCATCAGCAGCAATTCCTGAATCAACAGCAGCTGGCTCTACGCTTCATTGCTAATGATGGCGCAGTAGCAATTCGATATCCGGCAAATCCGAATGGATCACCTCTGGGTATTACCGCAGTGACTAGCCTGGATGGACGCGCTACTGCCATGATGCCTCATCCTGAGCGTGTGTATCGCACAGTACAGAATTCCTGGTATCCAGTGGGTGCCGGTGCAGACAGCGGCTGGATGCGCATGTTCCGCAATGCCCGTCGCTGGGTGGATTGAGCAGGCAGTTTTGGCTGAGCGCAGTGAATCAGAAATCTAAGTGGAAAACGTCAACTGTTGGGCTGCCAAGACTTAGCCCAACTTACGCGCTGTTAGCTTCGAACCTTGTCGGCATATTTTTCTATATCAATAACGCATCCTTGTCGTGGGCTATCCCGGAGGAGGAAGGAATCAATCCGGCAACAGGCGGAGTGGCAATGGTCTGGGGTGTTGGCGCGCTCCCCATATTGCTTTTATTTTTGGTTGTAGACGGGATTTGGTGGTCGAAAATATTTTCTCGCCACTTGAAAAAATGGCCCGCTTTAACAGCTTCTTTTCTTTGGGTGGTCGCCATGGTTGTTGATTTTTGGCACCATTGACGCTTAAACATCGAGTCGCAAAAGGTCCGTAGTCTGGGATTTTATCCCGGCTCCTTTTCCCGGCTGCTGGGATTACGCTTCGCTTAATCGCCAGCCTACAAGGAAGCCTTTTTTGTGGCAATGCATAGTCTATGGCACTGCTTTAATCGGCATCACATTGTTGCTGCGTTCGTCGGCAAAATAACGACGCATCTGTAGCGCCTGTTGCAGTTTTCCCTGCCGTATATAGCACTGGTATAGCAGATCTTTCATCACTTCCAGCAGCATGCCGGCATGGCGGCTGTCCAGTATGGGCAGGGTGTCTGTGTCAGTGTCCTTATCCAGCACTATGCGCGTCACCAGATTGAAGCTGTCATTATCCAGTCCGGCAAGGTCGCGTGCTTCAGATAACAGGTTGAACACCTTCATACGACCGCTGTCAACCATGTCTTTGAACAGGGCTTGTGCAGTGCGACGGCACAGTGATGCAAATGCGTTGTAGGCACCCTGACTGAAACACTGTAACGCTTCCTTGAAAAGCAGTTCGCAGCTGTCTGGTAGATAGGTGTAGTCGAATCGTTCCCGTGAGCGCTCCAGCTCAACGAAGTGATTGCCCAGTTCGATACGTTGCTCGGTATAAAATTTGACCGGGTACTTGATAAAGACCGGGGCGTTACAGGCATCGCAGCGATATACCACGCCGATCTGTGCAGGCCGGTATGTACGTAGCACGGACCAGAGTGGGGTGGATACCGGCGTGAGGTGCGCCAGCACCTGGCAATGCGGGCAGTGCAGTGTCAGGCCAGTGCCTGAATCATGCAGTTGCCCGTTTGTATCGATATGAATCGACATACTTGCTATGTCCTCACACCAATGATGATGTTCAGTTTAGCACGTTGCCCGTAGCAGAAGAACTTCCGGTATCTGCTGCTGTGGCTGGTGGTTCGTTCATGCCAGTGTTTTCGGGAGCTGATCTACTGGAAGATTGTTCCTGACGTTTCAGTTCATCTGTAAAACGTGAGTAGGGCATCATCGCCCCTGTTGAATTGCTGGCAGATTTGCCGACAGGCGTATTGATCTGTCTTGCGATGAGCTGGTCATTGAGTAAATACAGGTGAAAGCGCAGACCATCCTGTAGCGGCATGCTGTCTGTCGTTAAAGTAGTGGTGCTCAGTACCTTCAATAGCTGTGGATGCCGTGCTTGCCATGCCCACAGCCGGATTCCGGGATCGCGGCTCAGTGAATAACTGCTGGCATAACCACTGACTGCCTTGTTCTTTCCGTGTGTGCTGAGGCTGTTTAACTGTTCCAGTCTTATATTGCTGCGAAGTCCCAGAGAATTTGCCCAGCCATCCCATTTCAGTAATCTGGCCTGCATGTCCCAGCTTTCTCCTTGCAGAGTGATGACTTGCAGGTCACCGGCTGGAATCCGTAACAGCCGGATCTGATAACTGCCGGCGGCGGATTTTTCGATGCTCAGTTCTGCCAGGGGTTCACCTGAGCGGATTGCTGCGTAGGTATTAAGATTCAATGATACGGCCAGCAGCAGCGCGCCACCGATAAACAGTATTGCGCCACTGATGCCATGCAGCAGCGCCGAATGATCCCTGCGGTCACGATGTCGCTGATAGCTGATTGCAATCAACAGCACACCGAAGCCTGACAGGGTTAAAGCGAGTGCTGTTGAGTCCATGTGATGCTTCGATGCGACATCGTGTCTGTGGCTTAACCGCTCAGCTTCCTGTATTTCAGGCGATGTGGTCTGTTTGCATCATCGCCCTTGCGACGCTTGAGGTCTTCACTGTATTCAGCGTAGTTACCTTCAAACCAGACCACTTCCGAATTGCCTTCAAAGGCCAGAATGTGTGTCGCGATACGATCAAGGAACCAGCGATCATGCGAAATAACCACGGCACAGCCCGGGAAACTTAGCAGCGCTTCTTCCAGTGCGCGCAGGGTTTCCACATCCAGATCGTTGGTGGGTTCATCGAGCAGGATTACATTGCCACCGCTTTTCAGAATCTTGGCAAGGTGCACACGATTGCGTTCACCGCCAGATAGTTCACCGATCAGTTGTTGTTGCTGTGTGCCCCGGAAGTTGAAACGGCCGACATAAGCACGCGAGGGGGTTTCGTAATTTCCAACTTTGATAACTTCCAGTCCACCGGATATTTCCGCCCAGACGGATTTCTTGTCATCCAGTGCCTGACGTGACTGATCCACATACGCCAGCTGCACAGAGGGACCGAAGCGCAGTTCGCCGCCGTCCGCTTTTTCCTGTCCCGTCAGGCAGCGGAATAATGTGGTTTTACCGGCACCGTTCGGGCCGATGATGCCAACAATGCCGCCCGCCGGCAGATTGAAATTGAGATTGTCGAACAGCAGTTTGTCACCGAATGCTTTCTTCAGGTTGACTGATTCAATAACCAGGTCACCCAGGCGCGGGCCGGGTGGAATGTAGATTTCATTGGTTTCATTGCGCTTCTGGAATTCCTGCGATGAGAGTTCTTCAAAACGCTGCATGCGAGCCTTGCTCTTGGCCTGGCGTGCCTTCGGATTCTGACGCACCCACTCCAGTTCGCGAGCCAGCATCTTCTGCAAGGCTTCCTGCTGGCGCTCTTCGGTTTCCAGTCGCTTGCCTTTCTGTTCCAGCCAGCTTGAATAGTTGCCTTCCCACGGAATGCCGTGACCGCGATCCAGTTCCAGAATCCAGCCTGCTACATTGTCGAGGAAGTAACGGTCGTGGGTTACCGCGATAACAGTACCCGGATATTCTTCAAGGAAGCGTTCAAGCCAGGCCACCGACTCCGCATCAAGATGGTTAGTCGGTTCATCCAGCAGCAACATGTCAGGCTTGGACAGCAGCAGGCGGCACAGAGCAACGCGGCGGCGCTCGCCGCCTGAGATCTTGGTGACATCTGCATCCCAGGGCGGCAGTCGTAATGCATCACCGGCGACTTCAAGTGTGCGTTCCAGTTCCCAGCCGTTCTTGGCATCGATGGCATCCTGCAATTTGGCCTGTTCTTCCAGCAGCTTGGTCATTTCATCCGGATCAAGTTCGGGATCAGCAAACTTGTCACTCACTGCATTGAACCGGTCAATCAAGCCCTGAATATCCGCCACTCCTTCCAGTACATTGCCGCGTACATCCTTGGTTGCATCAAGTTGCGGCTCCTGTTCCAGATAACCGATCCGGGTGCCGGGCTGCGCGCGCGCTTCGCCTTCAAATTCCTTATCCACGCCGGCCATGATGCGCAGCAGTGTCGATTTGCCTGAGCCATTCAGACCCAGTACACCAATTTTGGCACCCGGGAAAAACGACAACGAAATGTCCCGCAGGATAAACCGCTTCGGTGGCACCACTTTGGCGACACGATTCATGGTGTAAATGAATTGAGCCATTGCTTGAGAATCCAGTTAAAAATTTGAGCTATAGATGATATAGCAGGTTGGGCTTATTAAGCAGAAAGATAAGATAAAGAATTAATATCTTAAATTGATTAAGACTAACAAATTCTATTGATATGCTCCGCTATTATTGACTGAAGGACGCTTAAAGTAGATGGAAAAAATTGATCCGTTCCCATTTAGACCAGAAGATACAAATATCCTCGCGTCGTGAACAGTGGCAATTTCTTCTACAATTGCAAGCCCAAGGCCGCAACCATCATGGTGTGTTCCTGGTATTCTATAAAATCTTTCGAATATGCGATCACGTTCTGAATGCGGTATTCCCGGCCCATTATCCTCGACTGATAGGCAGGGCAGGTCGTTCACATATTGAACCTTGACCGTTACGGTTCCATTTAGACCAACGTATTGAAGGGCATTATCTATCAAGTTGGATAACATTTCGCCGATCAGACGCTCATTACCATAAATCAATACATTCTGGTCTGTTACATTTAGACCAAAATCAATGCCTCTATCTAATGCAAGATGTATCCAATCTTCAGCAGTCTGGCGTGCTAGGGAAGAAAGATTAAAAAGTGAAAATTCTTCTAAAGCGGCTGAGTTGTGTTCAGACTTTGCCAGTGACAGTAGTTGTTGGCTTAATCGAGCTGCTCGTTTTACTGAATTATGGAGTGATTTGAGTGAGCTGGCCTGCTCTATGCTGCTTTGGGCCATTTCTGCTTGTTCTGCATGCAAAAGGATCGCCGCAAGTGGAGTGCGCAATTGGTGTGCAGCGTCAGAGATGAAGTGCTTCTGCGACTCAAGAGTATTTCTTATTTTTTGTAATAAATCATTTATGCGAGTTGAGAGAATTCGTAATTCATGTGGCAAGCCATCTAGTGAAACCGGTGAAAGATTGTGCTGGTCAAGTGATTCAATTGCAGATGCTAGGTCAGTCAGTGGCTTTATACCTTTGGCAATACTGAGCCATGAAATGAATAAAGCGCCGATCAGCAGGGCAAGCTGAGGTGCTATCATTGCAATCAAAATTTCATCAGTCAGTTTGGCTCTTTTAATTAACGTTTCGGCAACAGTGACTATGGCGGTGTCATCAATATTCTGGAAATTTTGATGAATAGTAGCTTGGCGAATTTTGCTGCCAGAGAAGTAGCTATACGTAAGCTGGGGTTCTTCATTTGTATATGCAGAATCAATCAGGCCACTGTCACCAGCTATATATCCACGTCTTTTTGATGATATTTTGAAATAAGTTTTGTCATTCTCATCAAAACGAAACATATCAATAGCTTCGCGTTGCAAGTCAAATTGTATTGTATTGTTGCCGACATGTACTGCCTTCACCAGCGAGCTAGTGGAGTCTAGCAGCCACTTATCATATACAAGATTGGTGAAATATAATGCAGTGAAATAGCAGGCAATCGCATCTAATAAGACCCACAAAATTATTCCTAGGCCTAGATGCGTGAACAGTATTGTGCGCAAGCTTCTGCTGTTAGTTTCCATCAAGTTCAATCATATATCCGAATCCTCTCAATGTTCTTATTTTTATATCGAAGCTATCCATTTTTTTTCTTAATCTATGGATGCAGATTTCTATTGCTGTATCTGTGGGTGGAGTGTCATTTCGTGTGAGTTGCGAAGAGATGCGTTCTTTGCTCACGACTTTGCCGGTATTTTTGCATAACAACTTTAGCAGGCTGTATTCACTCCCGGAAAGTTCAATGGATGAATTTTCGATGGTGACTATTGAGAGATGTGGGTGGAAGCTAATTTGTCCCATGCGAGTTTCATTGTTGTGTGTGCCATAGGTGCGTCTCAGAAGGGCGCGAATTCTGGCTTCAAACTCCGAGGTTTCGAATGGCTTTGTCAGGTAATCGTCTGCGCCTGCATCAAGTCCAGTGATCCGCTCATTGGTGGCAGCTCTGGCAGTAATAACTAATACTGGTATTTCAAAGTTACGTTGTCTTAAGGCTCGTATCAGTTCAAGGCCATCCATGCCGGGCAGGCCGAGGTCGATAACTGCCAGCTGAAACTGACGCTGATTTAGCATTGTTAGTGCGGTATGAGGATTCTGAAGAGGTGTAACCATATGGCCTGACTTGGTAAGGAGCGTCGTTAGTGCTTCCCTCAAGTCGCGATCGTCCTCAACTAATAAAATTAACATAATTTAACATTTAGCCTTGTGGGTGCTTGAATCCGAAAAATAATCTGACTTGTGGGCTTTTTCGTTGTGAGCAGAAAGGTTGGCGAAAGGTTGCTAAGTGACAATGTCAGTATGTGTATTAATCAATCAATGTGGAGTGCGCTTTGGCAAGTAATTGTTTTCGGTGCGGTGACGGTGTGTCCTGGAAAGGTATTGGGAGATGAATCTTTCCTTGGCGCCATGACATTATCCCAAGCTGAAAAACGCGCTCTGGTCGCCAATACAGATATTCTCAGTTCACGATTGCTCATTAAATCTGCTGAAGCGGATGTCGTCGTGGCTTCCGAGTTGGCGAATCCACAGCTGAGTATAGGTACAACGGGAGCTAATTTGAAGCAGGGGATTGGTTCCGCTTGGCAGTGGAATAAAAGTGTTGATTCCGTAATGCGTTTGGATCAGCAGATTGAGCGTGGTAACAAGCGGGGCATACGCGTTAATGTTGCTAAAAAAGGTGTGATGGCAGCTGAGTTGGATGCTTCGGATATGCTACGAACCGTAAAACAGCAGGTAGATCTTGCATATTACAACTTGAAATATGCTCAGGAGATGGTTGGCTCCTATAACAGGCTCTTGTTATTGCAAACGAACTTATTGGATGCTGCTCGGTTGCAGTATCAATATGGTGGTGCATCGGAAATTGATGTCACTCGTATCAAGACGGAGGTAGGGCGTGCCCGGTCAGATGTTGCCCGTGCTGAGTTAACCATGAGGAATGCACAGATAGGGTTGGCTAAGTTGTTAGGGGATGCAGGTGATTCTACGCGGCTTGTCGCAGTTGATGATTGGCCGTATCCCGTTAAGGTTGATACTGCACAAATTGAAAAAAGACTTGATGAAAGGCCAGATGTTATAGCGGCACATGCAAGGCTGGAGCAAGCTCAGTTGTCAATTGAGTTGGCGCGCGCTCAGCGTACAAGGGATGTTGGTGTGGGTTTGCAGTATGAGCACAACATGACTGGTACGACTGCCCCAAATGCATGGTCTATTGGGGTTAGTGTCCCGTTGTTCTTACTCAGCAAATATGAAGGCGAAATTCAGCGAGCTGTCGCTGATCGTAATGTTGCCGAGGAGTCTCTTAAGCATATAAAAACTAGTGCTGAGGCAGAGCTCCAGCAGGCGATGGCTGAGGTAAATAACTCACTTATCCGTCTAAATAACTATAAGAGTGATGTGCTGGACCAGGCTCGTACTGCCGCAGAAGCTGCAGAATATGCCTACCATAGGGGGGCATTAAATCTTACGGATCTATTAGATGCAAGGCGTGCATGGCAGTCGCTGATCATCGATATGTTGGATGCGCAAAATGATTATGCGGGCGCTTTGGCTGATTGGCGAGCGGCCACTGCAAGTAATTCTGAAGCGCCAGTTCAATAATCAAAATCGGACACATGTATGAATTTTTCACTGACTTTATTATTGACAATTTGCTCCTTGCTTGGCGTTTTAACTGGCTGCGAAAAAAATAGCGAGGTATCAGAGAGCTCAGGGTCAGTAAAGATTGTGGCAGATACGATTACCTTCGGAGACGGAAAAATACCAGAAGGTATTGTTGCTGAGCAGGTCAGAGGTGATTCCGAGTCTGTCATCAATTTGTCAGGCCGCTTGCGCTGGGATGAAGAGAACACCGTACGGATATACAGTTCATATTCAGGAAGGGTGGTCAAGATTCTCGCGAAATTGGGTGGGCATGTGACTGTGGGTACTCCGCTTGCGCAAATCAGTTCATCAGATTTTGGCAGTGCTCAGGCGGATTATAAGAAAGCGCTGGCCGCACAAAAATTGGCCCGTAATTCCTTGGATCGTGCTAATGATCTGTTCGATCATGGTGTAATTGCCCGTAAGGATCTGGAGCAGGCTGAAGCTGACTCTACAACAGCTGATGCAGAGTCTGAGAGAGCGGGTCTTCTGTTGCGGTCATTTGGTGATCCGGGGGATGGTATTAATCAATTTATGTTTTTGAAGTCCCCAATCGAGGGAGTGGTTGTAGATAGAAATATCAATCCAGGTCAACAACTAACTACAGATCAATCTGTGCCGCCGCAGTTTATTGTTACTAATCCAAAGCGGTTATTGGTTCAGCTTGATGCACATGAAGATGATTTAACTTCTTTACATGCAGGTAGTGAGTTTTCATTTTCGGTATCGGCATATCCTCATGCGGTATTTACGGGTGTAGTGACAAAAGTGGCCGACTATGTTGATCCAGTAACACGAGCCATTAAGGTGCTGGGGAACGTCGAAAATAGAGATCAAAAGCTTAAGGGCGATATGTTTATTGAGGCGAGGATAAAGCGGCTACAAGATATGCATCTGGTCGCGCCAGCATCGGCAGTATTACTGATCGGAGACAAAAACTATATCTTTGTAAGAAATAATAACAATTTTGAACGTCGTGAGATTGTTGTTGATGCTGAGCATTCGGGGTTCGTTGATGTATCTAAGGGTATTGAAAATGGCGAAATAGTCGTTACCCAAGGGGCAATTTATTTGCAAGCGCTTCTTTCCAAGGACCATGGCTGAGTCTCATGTTGCAGCGTCTAATTGAGGTTTCATTACAAAAGCCATTGTATCTATTGCTTGGCATTGCTCTATTTATAGGCGCAGGCGTCTATTCATTTCAGCAGTTATCAATAGAGGCATTTCCAGATGTTACAGATACACAAGCTACTGTTATTGCACTATACCCTGGCCATGCAGCAGAAGAGGTGGAGCAGCAGGTAACTATCCCATTGGAGATTGCGCTCAGTGGGCTGCCGCATTCGGTGCGAATGAATTCGCACACTCAGCAAGGGCTTTCTTACATTGTTATTACATTTGATGATGCTCCAGGCGACTACTTTGTCAGGCAGCAGGTTCTTGAGCATATGCGCGATGCCAATTTGCCGTCTGGAGTGCAACCGGATCTGGGTCCACTCACTACTGCAATAGGTGAGGTGTATCGTTTCCGGTTGCGTGGAGATGCGTATGATTCCAGGCAATTGAGAAGCATTGAAGACTGGACCGTCGAAAAATATCTTCGTCAGGTTCCTGGGGTGGCTGATGTGGTTTCCATTGGTGGCCAGATCAAGCAGTATGTTGTGACACCTAACTTAGGAAAAATACGAGACGCACACGTTAGTATCTCGCAGCTGTACGCTGCATTGCAGCGGGCGAATAATAATGCTGGCGGAGGTGCTGTTGAGCAGGGTGATCAGCAGTTTTTATTAAGAAGCATTGGGCTTCTGAAGGGTGTTGCTGACATCGAAGATACAGTGATATCTGAAAATAATGCGACGCCTATACGCGTGAAAGACGTAGCAACCGTAGCAATAGGGTCTGAACAGCGCCAGGGTGTTGTAGGAATGGGATATGACGATGATGCAGTGATTGGCATCATTGATATGAGAAAAGGTGAAAATCCAACGGTCGTGCTCAACGCAGTAAAGGATAAAATCAATCAACTGAATACAAAAATATTGCCGAAGGGTGTACAAATCCAGTCATATTATGATCGCTCGTGGTTAATACAGCGCACCTTGGGTACTGTTTTCAGAAATCTGCTTGAAGGGGCGCTGTTGGTTACCCTGGTTCTGTATATCTTCCTGAGTGACCTTAGAGCTGCTATGGCGGTGGCCACCGTGATTCCTCTTGCGTTGTTGGCTACGTTCCTTGGTTTGCATTTGCTGGGTATGCCAGCAAATCTATTGTCTCTTGGCGCAATGGACTTTGGAATTCTGGTTGATGGCGCGGTGATCGTAGTGGAAAACATTTTCCAAAGGCTCACGCGGGCTGGTGCTGACAAGTCGCTTGTTCCAAGGGGCAAGATAGTAATGTCAGCTACTGCAGAGGTTGGAAGGCCTACTTTATTTGCGATGATTATCATCATTGCTGCTTACATTCCTATATTTACCTTGCAGCGTCAGGAGGGGCGGCTGTTTTCCCCAATGGCATATTCAGTATGTGCCGCCTTGATCGGAGCTTTGTTGGTGTCATTAACCTTGGTGCCGCTTCTCTGTTTGTTGTTCTTGCCAAAAGAACTGCCACATGAAGAAAACAGGTTGGTTAGATGGTGCAAGCGGCATTATGCACCCATAGTTTCATGGTCTATTTCTCATACCCGAACTGTAATTATTGGCGCGGTATCGGCTTTAGCTGTTGCAATTCTGATTGCAACACAATTAGGAAGTGAGTTCATTCCAGCGTTGAATGAAGGGGATATATGGGTGAATATTTCCCTGCCACCAAGTATATCGGTAAGGCAGGCACAGTCAGAATCGCGCCGTATAAGGATGGCGTTAATGTCTGTCCCAGAAGTAAAAACGGTAGTCTCGAAGGCGGGCCGTCCCGAGGACGGAACAGATCCAAAGAATCTCAATAGTGTTGAAGTTGCGGTCTCGCTGAAAGAAGAGTCACTATGGCGCAAGGGAATTAGTCGTGAATTAATCATTCAGGATATGGATTCTGCTGTGAGAAAATTGCCCGGTTTGGATCCGAGTTTTGATGGGCCAATTTATGACAATGTTTTAGAAAGTATCTCGCAGGTAGATGGGCAGATCGTCATTAAATTATTCGGAGAGAGTCTGGATGTCCTTAACCAAGTTGGGCATCAAATTCTGACCCAGATACGAGCTGTTAAAGGTGTTGCCCAGGCTTCAATTGACCGTGAGGGAATGCTCCCGCAATTCATACTTGAAGTGGATAGATCTGCTGCAGGACGTTTTGGCCTTAATGTTGCGGATATTCAGGATTTGGTTGAATCATCAATAGGCGGACGGCCGGCTACCGAGCTTTATGAAGGCGAGCAGCACTATAGTGTTGTGGTAAGGCTAGAAGAAGAAGAGCGCACAATAGGTGCACTCAGTAATACATTGATTGCAACTGCAGATGGTGCCCATATTCCGTTGTCCGAGGTCGTTCATGTTAGAACAACAAGCGGTGCAATGGATATATCGAGGCAGGATAGCAGTAGATTGTTGTCTATCGGCGTCTTTATCAAGGATCGCGATATGGGAAGCGTGGTTAAGGATATGCAGGACATCGTTGATAAGAATGTAAAAATACCTTCTGGTTATGAAGTTAAATGGTCTGGTGAATTCGAGAATCAACAGCGTGCCATGCGTCGATTGGCAATAGTTGTTCCAATTTCCATACTTATAATCTTCCTGCTTTTGTTCAATGCTTTCGGTTCTCTAAAGAATGCAGGTCTGATTGTTGCGAATATCCCCTTCGCACTGATTGGAGGTATCGTTGCATTGTGGTTGACTGGCTTGCCCTTATCTGTTTCTGCGGCTATTGGCTTTATCGCTCTGTTTGGGCAGGCGGTACTTAATGGCGTCGTTATGGTGTCGTATTTTGATCAGCTGCGTGAGCGCGGGGTAAGCATCATAGAGGCCGTAAAGATTGGAACACAAGATCGGCTGAGAACTGCAATGATGACTACTATGCTGGCAATGCTTGGCTTGCTTCCTATGGCCCTTTCGCATGATATTGGTTCAGAGACGCAGAGGCCTTTAGCGATCGTCGTAATAGGTGGCCTGATATCGGCAACAATGTTGACGCTTGTTGTTCTTCCTGTTCTCTATGTGCGATTTTCGAAAGAATCCGATTCTGATTAGTCCTATTGGCAGACACCTATTCATCTAGTAAGGCAACCATGAAAACCAATTTCCTGCTTTTGATTCTCTTTGCATTTTTGGCATTCATGTGTGCTGCATGTGGCCATGGTAAAAGTAGTGCAGCTGTGAGTACTGTCACATATGTTAGATTGGTTAATGCTACTCAACTCAGTGATGTAAAGCTCACTGCAGTAGATTCCACCAACAATCCTATGAGTACTGCAAATATACCCGCTACTGGCAGTAGCAATTATCTTTCGATGACTGCAGGTGTTGTTTCAGTTGACGTCAGCTCATTGAGTGGAACTCTTGCTGCACCTACAGTTAGTTCGCTAAGTCTATCCGGTGGGACCTACTACACGGTAGTGGCGTACACGCACAATAACCAAATCATGCTGGCTGCAATCACTGATAACCAAACTGCACCTGCAACCGGATTTTCTTCCCTGGCTGTTAGAAATGTGGGCGCAGATGCCGGCAATCTTGATATTTATTTGGTCACTCCAGGTGGATCAATAACTGGATTGACACCCACTATTACAGATGTTGCCGACCTTGGCTCGTCACTGACAAAATTAATTACTGCTGGTACCTATGATGTTGTGATAACTGCCTATAACAATCCAAGTGATGTTCGCCTTAGTGTATCTTCAGTTGAGTTTTCCAGTTCTTCAACTTATTCATTATTATTGACCGGTACAAGTGGTGGTGCCTTGGTCAATGGGACCTTGGTGCAGCAGGGTGGTGCTGCCAGCGTACATCTGGCTGATAAGGCCAGAGTCAGAATTGCATCTGCATTTGCGACAGGTGGTACGGCTGATGTCCGGGTTTCGTTTGGAGCGCCTGTTGCAGTTCAGCTTCCAGCTGTTTATACACCATCTGTTGGCACCTATGGTTTGGTGCCGGCAAATTCAAGCGCCTATTATATAAACGTAAATGGCAGTCAGGTTGCTTCGCTTCCAGCAGTGACTTTCTCCAGTGGAGGAGATTACACAATTTTAGTATATGGATCGGATCCAGCAGATCCACAAGTAACTGTACTGAGTGATAACAACCAAGTTCCTGTTAGTGGAGCAAACATTCGTCTTATAAATATAGCTGTGAGCAGCCCTGAAGGTGTATCACTGACTGATAATTCGGTACCCGTTGCATCCACAACTCTATACGGACAATCTACTGGCTATTTTGAAGTTCAGGCGGGTACTTCTGTTTTACAGGTTCAGACACCGGACAGCACTTTCAGTAGCTATAGCAGCACACAGTCTATCGCTAATGGTGTCTATTCTCTCTTTCTCCTCAGTACTACAAGTTCATCGAGTCAGGTCATAATCAGAAGAGACAGGTAGTGAATTCAGGACCTATTGAATATCCTAAAATCACGATCTGGCGATACGGGTATAATGTGTATCCGTATTAGTCCCAGTACCTGATGCCGGCTGCTATTCGCCATGCATCCTGCGTTGAATAGTTCTGGTGTGGATCCTTGGTTACTCGTAAGAAAAGCTTTTCCCAGTTCCAAGCTGCGCTGTAGCCCCAAGCTGTTATCACTCCAGTATCTCCATTGCCATGCTTATATAGCAAGTCAATGGCCAGATGCTGGGTGTTGAATGGGAGTTTTGCTGTAAGGTGCCAGTCTTGTTGATGAGTGCCGAGACGATTGTCGGCAATTACATAGAGGTTGTATAACTGGTTCCCTTCTGTTCTGTGTCCTATTCCATATGTGGCTGCATCGTTTGGGTCAAAATTAAGATTAAAGTATGGTTTCAGGTTGGTTCTTCCCAGTCCGGCATATGCAAACCAAATATCACCAACCTGAATATTTGCACTTCCAGCCAATAGTCCACGGCTTGCTATCTGTAATGAAGGTTGTAACTGTAAGACTTTAGTTAGTTGAAACGTGGTGTCCGCGCCTAAGCGTTCCTGATTTCCGAACTCATGGTCGGTATAGGCCCCAAACCAGTAATCAGTGTCAGTCTTCCTGGCTCGGATATTCAAATCTGTCCCGGAATAGCCCGAATATTTATAACTCCCCAAAGTTAGTTTTATTTCTGTCTTGTCGGTATTGCCTTCCTCAGCAAGGCAGTCTTGCATTGTTGCTAGTAAATATAGAGCTACGCTAATAAAGGCCAGTACCGGTGAAGGTTTCATATTTTAATTCTCATTCTCAAAATGTAGTCTCATGATTTATTGATCATGGTAGGAGAAAGGGTTGCGCTTGTGGTTCAAAAAGTTGTGGGACCGCCTGTTGGTCATTATTTTTATTCCTGCATCGAATTGATGCGGCTTTAGTAGACTTTAAACCTTAGTTATTTTATTTGGACTGTTATTGCTCAACAATAGTAGGCAAATATGCACAATGCAGAACCCGCAAGGTAAAGAAACAACGTATCAGAGATGGCATATGGGTATAGCATCAATGCAACCCCTGTCCATTTCAAAGAAGGATGGGCTGTTTTCTTGCCACGGCGGTAAACAGCATAGCCAACGATACTGAACAGTATTGATCCAGCTATATACCAGGGTCCGGGAAGTTCGAGGCCCAGAGCTTCAAGTGCTTTCAGTTCATTCATGAGCGGCCTTTTTGTATTTATAGTATTTAGTTTGCAGCCGGTTGAGCAGATGTGTCTTTCTGCATAAGAGGTTGGATCAAGGTGAGTTGTGAGTGGTTTGAAATCCCGGCCAACTTCAATTCAGTGAAAGAAGCTGGTCGTGCTAAGTGCTTGCTCACTTTGCTGATGTTTTATTTCTGGCCACTTCAAGCTGGCTATAAACTTAAAAAAAGAATGCGCTGAGGCCAAATCCAGTACCAAGTATTGCGGCGATGCCGCCCAGTATTGGGAAAAACTTGCGTTTGGACAGGAAGTAAAGTGACGAAAGTACCATGCCAAGTTCCAGCAAGCCTTCACCCAGATCAAATCGCAGCGCTTGATGTTCAGCTAATTCTGTTTCTTGCTCTCGCTGCTTTGCTTCCTTCTGTATGTCTTCTGCATCTTTCGCATATCGTTCGCTCTCTGCCTTGAGTTTATCAATGGCTGGTTGCGTCCGGCTGGTATCCGTTCCAAGCGCATTCATTACGGTCACGCCAACTTCCATCATGTGTCCGCGGATTTTCTTCGCCTGAAAAAACGCCCACTGATCGTTCGCTTCGGTCTTGTGCACAATTGCTGCTGTATGTGCCCGATGTGACTCAATGGTAACACCAGCCAGCAATATGCCGATAACCCCAACCATTACACCGACCCTTCTGCCGAAAGCATCGCTATGAGCATCGTGATGTGCGTGGATTTCAACTTCTGCCATGTTTGCTTCTGTAACTGAATAAGGAATTGCGGCTGTATTTTAGTCGTACTGTTGCTGTCTGGACAATGAAAAAATATTTATATTTCAAAGTCGGCATATCAAAAAAGCTGGGAAGTCTGCTCTTAATAATATGCAGATGCCAGCATTTAATGCCCGAATAATGAGGTCATGAAGCGTATAAAAATGCTTCTAAATATCAGTGGCTACCTCTCGCATCCAGCCCTGATGCAGGGCACAATTACTTAATGCTCGCCTTGTGTGACCAGTGATCTGTATTACCGGCTCCCGGCCCAAGTTATCAAATCTGAATCCATCCCATGCCAAACTCTGTAACAGAATCCGGTTTTTCCATGTTCGCCTTGCTGAAGCGCCATCTGCGCCTGCTCAGTGTGCTGGGTCTGCTGCTGCTTGCGTATGGATTGATCGGTTTTCTGCTCGTGCCGCGCCTGATCGATAAATATGCAACGGCATATGTTCATGATGACATGCACCGGCAGCTCAGGCTGGGGGCAGTGCGGTTCAATCCATTTACATTGACCGTCGAGATTTCTCAGGCGCAGCTTGCTGAAGCGGATGGCGCGCCGGTTTTTGGTTTTGATTACCTGCTGGTAAATGCTGAATTGAGTTCCGTCTTTACAGGCAGTTATAACTTCCGGAAAATCCAGCTGGATGCTCCCAATGTTCAGGTCATCACCAATCCGCAAGGGCAGCTGAATCTTGCCTTCAAGGATCTGCATAAGGACAGTGACTCAGTCGCCACGGCAGCGCCATTACCAAGGGTCAGGATTGATGAATTAACTCTGACCGGCGGCCATGTTCACATTGACGATCAGTCACGCCCCACGCCATTCAGAAGCGATCTGGCACCAATTCAATTCACGCTGGTGAATTTCCGGACCGAACCGGAGCATGGCAATGACTTCCACTTCACGGCCCGCTCCGCAGCTGGCGAAAGTTTTGACCTGCAGGGCGACTTTGCTCTCCAGCCGCTCGTATCCAAGGGCAGGTTGCAAGTTGCAGGTCTGAAAGCAGAGTCCTTGCAGTCTTATCTGCAGGACGCACTGCCGTTCCGTTTGCTGACAGGAACCATCAGTCTTGATGGTGGATATGAAATGTCGCTGGTGAATGAGCTTGATCTTAAATTGTCTCTGCCGAATATCTCAGTGGCTGCGTCCAGCATAGCTCCGAAAACGGGGGGTGGTGCGGCATGGGTTTCCTGGGCGAATCTGGGCATATCGGGCACTGAGGTTGCGTTGAACAAACGCAGCGTACAAATCCAGCAGGTTACGCTGAGCGATGCGCAATTTACGGCAGTGCTGGATGCACAGAGAAATCTGAATCTGCTGGAACTGCTCGGGCCGGATGAAGCTAGCGATGCGCCGTGGAGCACTCAGGTTAAGGAAATCAAACTGGTCAATGCTGCTGTTCAGCTTGAAGATCAGGGCGTGACACCAGCGACACGCTTTTCAATCAAACCTGCACAGGTTCAGGTGGATGATTTCAATACAGCACATGACACCACGGTCAATGTGAACGCTTCGATGATTATCAATGACAAGGCTAACCTGGCGTTCAGTGGGTCAGTGAATCTGGATACCTTAAGCTCACAAATGAAGGTTAAGTTGGCCGGCTTTCAGCTGGCTGATGTGCAAAATTACGCGGCCACATCTACCAATATGCTGATTCAGGATGGACAGTTGAGTGCAGAAGGCGATGCTTATTACAAAGGCACGGCCACTAACAGGAGTCCGGCCATCAAATTCACCGGTAATGTGGAGATTGCCAATCTGAATACGCAGGACAAGGTGGATGGAAAAGATTTCATCAAATGGCAATCATTGTTGCTGAAGAATTTGAATTACAGCATGACTCCGGATGCGCTGGAGATTGATCAGGTACAGGTACGAAAGCCGTATGGGCGCGTCATTATCAACAGTGATGGTACGACCAATATCCAGCAGGTATTACGTACTCAAGGCGCTGCTGGAACAGATCACAATTCTGCCGTTGAGGTTCATGCAGCGGCAACGCCTCCCATGCGTACCCGTATCGCCAAAGTACTGATTGAGGGTGGCTCTGCCAACTTCACTGATAATACTGTTCAGCCGGTCTTTTCCACCGGCATTCAAAATCTGAACGGCAGCGTAACCGGTTTGTCTTCTGCCAGTAATTCACGCGCAAAGGTCAAGCTGGATGGCAGTGTGGATAACTACGCACCGATTTCAATTTCCGGTGAAGCCAATTTTCTGGCTGCGGATACTTACAGTGACATTGCCATGAACTTCCGGAACATGGAGCTCACTACCTTTAATCCCTACTCAGGCAAGTTCGCCGGTTACAGCATTGCCAAAGGCAAGCTGGCCACGGAAATTCACTATCAGATTCAGGATCGCAAACTGGATGCGACGCATCACATTGTGATTGATCAGCTGGAGTTCGGTGCCGCTACGGACAGCAAGGATGCAGTGCCTTTACCGATAAAGCTGGCTGTATCACTGCTGAAAGATCGTAATGGCGTGATCGATCTTAATTTGCCAGTCAATGGCAGCATTGATGACCCCAAGTTCAAGGTGGGGCCGATCATCTGGAAAGCCTGTCTCAACTTGCTGACCCGGATTGTGACCGCGCCTTTCTCGGCGCTGGGCTCGTTGTTTGGTGGGGGAGAGGAGTTGGCTTATGTGGATTTCGCGCCGGGATCCGCCAGTCTCAGTGAAACTGAAGCCAGCAAGCTGGGCAATTTAAGCAAGGCACTGATCGAGCGACCGCAGCTGAAACTGAATATCCCGCTCAATGTGGTTGATGATGCAGATGCGGCCGTCATGAATCAGCGTGCATTCGATCAGGCGCTGGCACCATTCCTGCCAGGTGCAGCAAGTGCAACGCCAGATCAGCGTGTGGTGGCCCTGATGAAGCTTCATCAAAACAGGCTTGGCAGTCTGCCCGTTCTGCCCTCAGCGAATGAACATACTAATGAGGCAATCAGCAGCAACATCGCCTATCTGGAAGGCATTCTGAAGCCGCAGTTCGCCATCAGCGCAGCTGATCGTGATGAATTGACCCGCAGTCGTGCCGGTGCAGTTCAGGCAGCGTTGCTGGCTAACACTGAACTGTCAGCCGAACGAATTTATCTGACTGCCGGTCGTAATAAGACCTCATCTCCGGACGGCAAGGTGAGGATGGAATTACGGCTGGAGTAGTTGCAGCAATAGGGTAATAGCACCTTCGTGCCAGTGCACAAATCAGGTAAGGCTATTGGGCAGACGGCAACAACGATTGGCTAATTAGCTGTGCAGGTAGTGTTATTACCATTCCTTGTGCAGTTGATCAGTGACGGTGGCTTTGGTGGAGGTGGCGGTGCTTGCAGAGTCCCTCCATTTTCACAAGTGAGTGCATCTATCAAAGCATTTCTTGTTCCATATCCAGAAGCCATGCTGAAATAGCACTTGCTTTTTCTTGCTCTTTCTTCCTGCTCAAATTGGGCTTTAGCTCTCGCTTGCTCGGCAGCATATCTAGCTTGCTCTGCTTCATATTCTTTTTGCCTACGTTGGTTTTCAGCGCGGGCAGAGTCAAGCTTAAACCTGCAATTAGCATAGCTATCCGTACCCGGACTAAATCCATAACCAGAACAGGTGAGATCGTCTGGCGTACCGTCGCCTCGTACAACTTGCCTCTCGGGTACAATCGGAGTTGGTGGTGGGGCTGCTACTGTGGTTGGAGTATTCGCTGGAAATGAGTTGTTCTGCCTGCTTGTTACCAACTTAATCCGACATGAGATATAGGCCTCTGTACCCACTGAAGCACCATATGACTTACAGGTGGCATCATCCTCTTTCTTTTGTAAAGCCTCTGATTTTATTGCACTACCAGCCGCTGCTTTATCTGCCGAAACGCGTCTAGATTCAAGTAACGCCTGCGCCCTCTCTGATTCTATATATGCCACTGCGGAACTGGCTTGACTATTCCCAAGGTTGGCAGATGCTTTTAACCATTTTAATGCTTCATTACTGCTCTTCTTGACCCCTGTGCCATCTTTGTAAGATTCACCTAAGTCGTAGCAGCCTTGCGCATTGCCACCATCACAAGCTTTTCGATATAACGCTACAGACTTGGAGAGGTCTTGTTTCACACCCTGTCCGGTGTGGTACATCACGCCCAACCAATTGCAGCTATTAGCATCACCACCATTACATGCTTTCTGGTATAGCCCTGCTGCCTTGGAGTAGTCCTGTTTGACGTTTGAACCATATTCGTACATCACGCCTAAATTGGAGCAGGCTTCGGCATGACCATGATCACAAGCCGTCTGTGATTTCACAACAACATCATCCTGACTTTCAGCAGTTAGTCCACTCTGAGCCGTGAACACCGCTCCGAACATCAGAGCAAGCATCATCATTAGTCTTGCTGGTTTCATTGCTTTCCCCATTTCTATATTTCCTTTGCAGCTTGTGCCAAATGACTAGGCTCATCAATTGTCTATTTGAACTCAAAAATCATTGGTGTCGCTAAGCTAACTTAATGATTACTAGAATAAGTATGGAAACTATCAAAAATGCAGCTAATGCAGCTGTTAAGGAATTAATATCATTAGGCTCTCTGATTTCTTCTGTTTCCATTTTGCTATTGTCAGCTATTTTATCTGTGGTGCTGGATATGATGGCTAAACTAACCTCATCTTTAAGAGACTGGACTCTTAATTTGATGTAACGCGCCTTAGCCTTTTTCTCATCGTAGTCACTATCAGCAAGTGCTTTGGCCCAAATTCCATCACGTCTAATGCCGGAATTCATTTCTCGTAGCACTTCTGCGTAGTACTTTTCATCATTTACACGATCACTTGCACTCAGCGACTTTATTTCATCTATGAAGCCCATCTGATTTCCTTTGCCTCGTTTTTGCCTGCCTCCAGATTCTACCCTCGTTTGTCCAGATTTTAGTGCAGAGGACAGTCTGGGGTTCGTAACTATAAATCGGGGTGTGGATCAGGCTTGTCCAATTCTCGTCCAAATCGCCTTCCAATTTTGGCTTTTTCCAGTGACCGAACTGCGTGCATGCAGGGTCTGAAATGGCATAAACACTGGTGGCGGTGACCGGACTCGAACCGGTACGGTGTTAACCGGCGGATTTTAAGTCCGCTGCGTCTACCAATTCCGCCACACCGCCAGGTGCGTATCAGCTGTGTGATATGAGTGGGCAGAGGCCACACTGAAGCAGGGGCGCGATTGTAGCCGGAAATTCACTCTAGTCGTAGCCATTTGCAGCACGTATCACAGGTTCTGCAACGCTGTCTGATAAGATGCCGGACGGTTTTCCATGCTGACGAGGCAAATCATCCAGCCATGCTCACTGATCCAGTCAATCCCTCTATGCAGTCGCGGCTTGAAGTTCGCGGCTTGCACCTTTGGCGGGGTGAGCATCATCTGCTGCGCGGCATCTCGTTTACCTTGAGCGGGGGTGAGTTGTTGCAGGTAAAGGGACAGAACGGGGTGGGTAAGACCAGCCTGTTGCGTTGCGTGGCCGGGTTGTTGCCTGCTGAATCAGGTGAGTGTTTATGGAATGGTGTGGAAGCGCGACTGGCCGCAGCTCAATTCAACCAGTCGCTGCTGTATCTGGGACACAGTAATGCACTCAAGCAGGATCTGACTGCGCTGGAGAATCTCGTTTTTACACTGGGCCTGAAACGCACTGTATCGGATAGCGATTGTCAGCAGGCCCTGAGCCGTGTTGGCATCCCCCAATGTGCTGAGCTGCCTGTGCGGGTACTGTCGGCAGGGCAGCGACGCCGGGTAGCTTTGGCGCAGCTGGCCATGAGTGAAGCGCCGCTGTGGGTGCTTGACGAGCCGATAACCAATCTGGATGTGCAGGGCATTACGATGCTGGAAGGCCTGCTGGCTGAACATCTGGCGCGGGGTGGTGCAGTCGTTTCAGCAGCGCATCAACCCTTGCTGGCGGGTCATCCGGGCAATCGCGAGCTGGTGCTGAACTGATGTCCGTGAACTCACAATCACTGTCTCCGTTCAGTCTGGCGGCACTGATCTTAAGGCGAGATCTGCATCTTGCTGCACGTCGCTGGGATCAGGTGTTGCAACCTCTGGTGTTTTTTGTGGTGGTGATCACATTGTTTCCGCTGGCGATCAGTCCGGAATTATCTGAATTGCGACGCATCGCGCCGGGCATTCTCTGGGTGGCGGCGATGCTGGCATCATTGCTGGCAGCCGATGCGCTGTTTCGTCCGGACGTTGAAGATGGGGTGATGGAGCAGTGGGTTTTATCCGGTCAGCCTCTTGCCTGGTTATTACTGGCCAAAACCGCTGGACATTGGCTGCTCACAGGTTTGCCGCTGGTGCTGGTGACACCACTGGTTGCGACCGGACTGGGAGTCAGCAGCGAGCATTGGCTGTTGATGTTCAGTACGCTTGCAGTGGGTACCGCGCTGCTGAGTGTGCTGGGTGCGATTGGTGCCGCACTTACGGTTGGCTTGCGACGGGGTAATATGCTGATGGCATTGATGGTGTTGCCTCTGGAAATGCCGGTGTTGATCTTCGGTGCACGGGCGATGGACATGGGCTTGCACGGTGAAGCGGTGACCGGGCCGCTAAGCTTGCTGGCAGCCATGCTATTGCTGAGCTTGGTGCTGGGGCCGTTTGCCATGGCGGCGGCAATCCGGATCAGTATTGAATGAAGTAATGTTGTATAGCCTTATCTGGCGCAGGTTGAATGAATGAATTGGGTCTGGTTTCACAAGCTGGCATCGCCTCCCACCGCGTATGCGTTTGCCCGTGCATTGCGGCCATGGCTGTTCTGGCCGGCTGCGCTGATGATGATATGGGCAAGTTATGCAGGTCTGTTTGTAGTGCCGCCTGACTATCAGCAGCAGGATGCATTCCGTATCATCTTTGTACATGTGCCCGCAGCCTCGTTGTCATTACTTGTTTACAGCATGATGGCGATTGCCGCAGGCATCGGTCTGATCTGGCGGATGAAGCTGGCGCATGCAGTTGCGGCTGCCTGTGTGCTGCCGGGTGCAGTGTTTACTGTGCTGGCACTGGCTACTGGCGCTATCTGGGGCAAGCCTATGTGGGGTGCGTGGTGGGCATGGGATCCACGTCTGACGACGGAACTGATTCTGCTATTCATGTATCTGGGTTACATGGCCCTGCGCGCTTCGTTTGATGACATCGGCCGCGCTGATCGTGCTTCGGCCGTACTGGCACTGGTGGGTCTGGTGAATATTCCGATCATCAAGTATTCAGTGGTGTGGTGGAACAGTCTGCATCAGGGGCAGACGCTCTCGCTGTTTGGTAAATCAGCGATTGATCCGTCCATGGTGACGCCATTGCTGGTGATGCTGCTGGCCTTCCTGATGTTTTTCGGTGCGCTGCTGTGTGACGGCCTGTGTGCGCAGATTCTGCGCCGTGAGCGCAATGCACAGTGGTTATTGAAACAGGTGCAATGATGTCCTTGGCTGCTTTACAGATGGGTAAATATGGGGTCTATGTCTGGTCCTGCTATGGCCTGACGCTGGCCGCGCTGGTGTATCTGGTGGTTGCGACCAGACATCAATGGCAGGTTGAACTTAAACAGGCGCGTCGACGTATGCAGATGGCAGAGCAGCAAAACGTGACAAGTCAGGCAGGACAATCATGACGCCACGTCGCCGGCGCATGCTGTTTGTGGGGTTGATATTGCTGGCAGTGTCTTCTGCGGCTGCCTTCCTGCTGACTGCCTTGAATGGCAATGTGCAATACAACATTGTTCCCAGTGATGTGTTTGCAGGCAAGGCACCTAAGGACCGTACCTTTCGTCTTGGTGGCATGGTGGAGCAGGGCAGCGTCAAACGTGAACCGGGCAGTCTGCAAATTCAGTTTGATATCACCGACTATGCACATGAAGTTACAGTGCGTTACAGCGGCGTGTTACCAGACCTGTTTCGTGAGGGGCAGGGCGTAGTGGTGCGTGGAAAACTGGTCAAAGCTACGAATGATATGAAGGACGGCCAGCGATTGATGATTGCCGAGGAAGTGCTGGCCAAGCATGACGAAAATTACATGCCGCCGAATGTAGCTGAAAGTCTCAAGAAGACTCACGATACGCGCCGCATGCAGGAAACGGCTGTGACTTCACAACCCCCGGTAAACAATTGAAATAGTTTTCCGGCCGCCCGAAAATTCAGACTGACAAACCATACCATCATGAGCGTAGAACTCGGACACTTTGCATTGATCCTCGCCTTTTCGCTGGCGCTGGTTCAGGCGTTTTTCGGTCTGGCTGGATCGTACAGGAAGCTGGATAACTGGATGGCTGCCTCGTGTTCTGCCGTGGCCGGGCAGCTGGTCTTTACGCTGTTTGCATTTGCCTGTCTTACTGCAGCATTCCTGCGCAATGATTTTTCGGTGTTGTATGTAGCGAATAATTCCAATACCGAGTTGCCCATGTTCTATCGCTTCGCCGCTGTATGGGGTGCGCATGAAGGCTCACTGCTTCTGTGGTTGCTGATCCTTTCAGCGTGGTCTGCTGCAGTGGCTTTGTTCAACCGCACCATGTCCCCTGAGTTCACCGGCAAGGTGCTGGGCGTACTGGGGCTGATCAGTGCGGGTTTTTCACTGTTCATCATCACTACATCCAATCCTTTCGAACGCCTGCTGCCTGCTGCGTTACAGGGTGCAGATCTGAACCCGCTGTTACAGGATCCTGCGTTGGCGGCGCATCCGCCCATGCTGTACACGGGTTATGTTGGTCTGGCTGTTCCGTTTGCCTGCGCGGTGGCGGCCTTGCTGGAAGGCAAACTGGACGCAGCATGGGCGCGATGGGTGCGACCATGGGCCACAATGTCGTGGTTGTTCCTGACGCTGGGCATATCACTGGGAAGTTTCTGGGCTTATTACGAACTGGGCTGGGGTGGCTGGTGGTTCTGGGATCCTGTTGAGAATGCTTCGTTCATGCCGTGGCTGATGTGTACGGCGTTGATTCACTCACTGGCAGTGACCGAGAAACGCGGCCTGTTCAAGAGCTGGACTGTCCTGCTGGCCATTTTCGGTTTTTCGTTATCACTGCTGGGAACATTCCTGGTGCGATCGGGGGTGCTGGTTTCTGTACATGCGTTTGCCAGTGACCCCAGTCGCGGCCTCTTCATTCTGATATTCCTGACTCTCTGTATCGGTGGTGCCTTGACCCTGTATGGCTGGCGGGCAGAACGGCTCAAGTCCGGAGCCGGGTTTGCAGTGGTCTCGCGTGAATCCTTTCTGCTGTTCAACAATGTGCTGCTGGTGGTAGCGGCAGGACTGATTCTGCTGGGTACGCTTTATCCGTTGTTTGTGGATGCACTGAACCTTGGCAAAATTTCAGTTGGCCCGCCGTATTTCTCAGTGGTGTTCCTGATTCCGATGCTGCCGCTGGTCTTGCTGCTGGCAGTAGGCATGCACGCAGGCTGGAAGCAGGCCAGGTTCACATCAATCAGACAGCCGCTGGTGATCACGCTGATCGTGGCTATGTTGTTTGCAGCAGCCATGACCGTGCTTATCTTCAACAGGTTTTCATTGTTGTGTTTTGTCGGTTTGCTTGCAGGTGGCTGGGTGCTGCTCTCTTCTTTGATCGAGCCATTCCAGCGTTTGCGTGCAGGTCATTCACTTTCGAGGGGGATCGTTGCAATGAGTCTTGCGCATTTTGGCGTAGGAGTATTCATGCTGGGCGTGACAACGGTATCGACCTACACAATAGAAAAGGACGTTAGTCTTAATAAGGGACAAAGCACAGAGATTGCCGGTTATCAGTTCACGCTGACCAAGACCGAGCCTGTATCCGGCCCCAACTATGAAGCGGTTGAAGGGACGGTACGTGTGACACGTGATGGACAGGAAGTTGCTGTGCTGCATCCACAGAAGCGCATTTATCGCGTGCGAACCAGTCCCATGACAGAAGCAGGTATTGATGCTCACTGGCAACGCGATCTGTTTGTCGCGCTGGGTGATGAGCTGGGGAACGGCGTATGGAGTCTGCGTGTGCAGTACAAACCTCTGGTGCGTTTCATCTGGCTGGGTACGGTGATCATGGCGCTCGGTGGTATTGTCGGTGTGACCGATCGTCGCTATCGTGCCAGAGCCGCAGTGCAACAAGATCAGGCGCAGCCAGTACCAGCGAGGAGTTAGTCATGTGGAAATTTCTTGTTCCGGCTGCGATCTTTGCAGTGCTGGTCGGTTTCTTTGTTGTGGGCCTGCATCGCGACCCCTCACAGGTGCCTTCACCTCTGATCGGCAAAGCTGCGCCTGCATATTCATTGCCCAAAGTAGAAGAACCTTCAGTTAAGGTCAGTAATACTGATTTTGCGGGCAGGAAACATCTGGTCAATGTGTGGGCAACCTGGTGTGTGGAATGTCGTAAGGAGCATCAGGTGCTGCTCGAAATAGCGCGTCAGAATGTACTGCCGATTGTCGGCATGGACTGGAAAGACGAACTTGCTTCTGCGCAGCAATGGCTGAACCAGCTGGGTAATCCCTATGTGGCAACCGCATTTGATCAGGAAGGACGCGTGGCGATTGATTTCGGTGTCTATGGTGCACCGGAAACATTCCTTATTGATGAGCAGGGAAAAGTGCTTTACAAGCATATCGGTGTCCTGACTCTGGAAGTATGGAATCAGGAACTGTTGCCACGCATCAACGGACAGAAATCATGAGCATAACCATCCGTCATCTGCTGATCTTGATCATCAGCAATCTGCTCGTTGCTTCTGTATGGGCCGTGGATGATGCCCAGCCCTTTGCTGATCCGGCATTGCAGGCTCGTTACGAAAGTTTGACTCATCAGCTTCGTTGTCTGGTGTGCCAGAACGAGACCATTGCAGATTCAGGTGCAACCCTGGCCGGTGATCTGCGACGTGAGCTGCATGAGAAACTCGCTGCAGGTCAGAGCGATGAAGAAGTACTCAAGTTCATGACCGATCGTTACGGTGCGTTTGTACTTTACAAGCCGCCCTTTGAGCGCCGTACCTGGTTGCTGTGGCTGGCACCGGTGCTATTGCTGATTACGGGTCTGATTGTGGTGGTTCGAGTAATCAGTAAACGTTCACACATGGCCATAGATGCTGCAGATGAGGCGGATCAAGGCGATCAGGCATGACGATGTTCCTGCTGGGTTGCGTGCTGATGGTGGTAGTGGCGATTGTTCTAATTGCCCGACCGTTGTTACACAACAAGACTGAAGGCGCTGAAAATAGCGGGAATAAACGGAGGAATTCAGCAGTTCTGCTGCTGGTCAGTCTGGCTGTAGTGGTGCTTTCATCCAGTTTATATCTTCATGGCAGTAACTGGCAATGGAGCAGGGGTGATCTGGTTGCAAGCACTCAATCCGGAAATGCCACTGTTACGGATACTCCTGAAATCAGGTCACTGGTTGAGCAGATCAAGACCGATCCTGAAAATGCCACCCTGCTTGTCAAACTGGGTAGTGCCTATGTGTCTGCCGAGCGCTTCGCTCAAGGTGCTGAGGCCTATCAGCGTGCTTACGAATTAACCAAGGGTCAGGATCTGGATGCCATTACCGGCTGGGCTGAAGCACTGGTGCTGGCTGACCCGAGCGCTGTCAATGGGCATGCATCAGTGCTGATTGAAGAGGCGCTGAAGATTAACCCACGTCATCCGCGTGCGTTGTGGTACGGCGGTCTGGTTGCCTTGCAGATGCAGAATCTGTCGGTTGCCCGTGATCGTTTCCAGACCATGCTGGAACTTGATCCGCCTGATTCGGTTCGCAAACTGCTGGAGCGACAGGTTCAGGATCTCAATGATCAGCTCGGTGCTAAAAACAAGCATGTTGGTACAAAGGGCAAGTCTGATCAAGCTTCAGATGGCAGCGATCGAAAAATTGTCGTGCAGGTGAAGTTGTCACCTGCATTGCAGAAACAGCTCAAGCAACCGGTTTCACTCTTTGTTCTGGCGCGCAATCCTGAGCAGCCCGGTGCGCCGCTAGCGGTGCAGCGCCATCAATCTGATGAATTGCCTTTAAAAGTTGAACTGACTGTTGCTGATGCCATGCTGCCTACCCGGACATTAAAGGATGCCCAGTCTGTGGAGGTGGTGGCCAGACTGTCCGCCAGTGGTATGCCCACTGAACAGTCGGGTGATTTATACGGTGTCGCCCGGTATTCCTTTGCCCGGCAGGGTGCACAGGGCAATGTAAGCATCGAGATCAGTCAGCGAGTTCCCTGAGTATGATGTTCAAGCAGACACATGCCAGTTTGCCATCCATGGTCTGGCCTTATTGCAAGGTGCTGAGTTCTCGCAAGCCCATGCTGGCAGCGGATGGTCTGGTCATGCCATCAATCTCGGTTGAGGCAGCGAAGGTGCGTATCAGTGCTGCGCACTTGCGTCGATATCGTGACATTTGTGGTTTGTCTGATGCTGCTGTGTTGCCGCATGCCTATCTGCATGTACTGGCCATGCCATTACACATGCGCGTGTTCGTGCATGAGGCCTTTCCGGTCAAGGTGCTGGGTCTGGTGCACCTGCGTAATGTTATCCGCCAGTGGCGACCCATTCATGCCGATGCGGTATTACGCCTTGCCGTGGAGTGCAGCACCTTGCGTGAGACTGAAATCGGTCAGGAATATGATCTGGTGACACGCGCATGGCAGGGTGGCGAGCTGGTCTGGGAAGAGGTCAGTACCATGCTGGCAAGGCGCACAGCACCGGGCAAGCGCCCGAGTATTGAACGTGCGCAACGCGACGATTTACGCATGATCAGTGAGCAGGTCATTCATGCCGCTGCCAATACCGGCAGGCGTTATGCATTCGTATCAGGTGATTTCAATCCCATTCATCTGTTTGACCGCACTGCGCAGGCTTTCCAGTTCAAGCAGACCGTGGCACATGGCATGTGGTCGTTGGCGCGCTGTATTGGACTGGCGGAAGCGGCATTCCCTGAAGGTCCGATAGAGCTGGATGCCTGTTTCAAGTTGCCGATCTATCTGCCCGGTGAGTTTGTATTCCGCAGTCAGCGCAATGAACAGGATGCAGGATGCGTTGATCTGTCACTGACTACTCCCAAGGGTGACCGCTTGCATCTGGTGGTGCGTTGCACAACCATGAGTTGAGAGCTTTCTGCAATACGTATCCGCTATTGCTTGTTGAAGAATAATGCGGGGTCCACCATGGCCCGGTTCAACGATACGCCGAAGTGCAGATGCGGTCCGGTGACACGTCCGGTGGCACCCACCAGACCAATTATTTCTCCGCGCTTTACAGTCTGACCCACTGTCACATCGGTTCGGCTCAGATGACAGTACATGGTTGCCAGTCCCATACCATGATCAATAAAGACAGTATTGCCGTTGAAGAAAAAGTCACCGGCTTCAGTCACGATGCCATCTGCAGGTGCCTGAATCGGTGTGCCTTCAGGAGCGGGAATATCCATGCCGCTATGCGGATTGCGTGCTTCACCATTGAATATACGGCGAAAGCCGAACGAGTCACTGGGTGTGCCCTTGATGGGTTGCAATAGTTTCATATCCGGTACCAGTGTATCCGTGAAATGCGTCAGTGCGGCTTCAGTACGAGCTGACTCGGCGGTAATCCTTTTCAGATCTTCTTCATTGGGGTTGACCTGACGTTCATTACTGATCGTGAGGTTCTGAGATCGGTACTGCTTGTTCTTGATGGTAAAGCTGAGTTGGCTCGTCTGTTTGTTCGTGATGACGCTTAGTGTCTGTTTACCGGGTTTTGCAGCAAGTGGAATGCCGACCAGTGCCAGCCACTTATTCTGGTTCCTGATCACCGTCACGCGATATTGACCGTACTTTACCAGTGGTGGTGATTCGCTCGCGGGTAGTGAGATGATGGCAATTCCGCCGGGAACGCGGCTTTCAGTGGGTAGTGCACTGGCCAGAGAAGAGAATACAAGCAGTACGATCGTGCTCATCCAGTATTTGAATGAACTTGCTGTATGCGGATAACGGGACGCTGGTGTATGAATCATGGTGTCTATGCGAACCTGTGGACAATCAGTCGCGGATTATTCCCCGGAATTGCTTTCATCGCGAATCACTCTGTTGACAGTGGCCATGAGACTGCCTCTGGCCAACCTCGCTGTGATTTGCTCTCCAACCTGAAGCTGACTGACATCGCTTGTCGCATTGCCCTTTGCATCGCTGACAATGGCATATCCTCGTGTCAGAGTTGCAAGCGGGCTTAATGCGTGCAGCGTTCGAAGGGCAACCGTCAGCCGATTGCGCAACTGTTCCTGCTGTTCGCGCCAGCTGGTATGCATGCGTGTCTGAAGTTGTTGCAGACGGTTGTATGCGTTGGTCAGCTGCAGGGCTGGGGAGTGTGCCTGTAGTTGAGCTATCTGCGTACCAAGCAGTTGATGGCGTTGCTCAAGACCCTGTTTCAAAGCCCGGATCAGACGTTGTTCGAGTTCATCGAGACGCTGTGCGCGCTGGCGCAGTTGTACACCGGGATGGAGTTGACTCAGGCGGCGCTGCAACCAGATGAAATTCTGCTGGTGGCTGCCCAGCATGCGCTTCAATCCGGCAACAAGACGACGCTGCAGTGCAGCCAGTGCCTGCAACCAGGTTTGTTGATCGGGTACGACCAGCTCTGCCGCTCCCGAGGGGGTGGGTGCACGCACGTCAGCAACAAAATCGGCGATGGTGAAGTCCACTTCATGACCGATACCGGTAATCAGGGGAATGCTGCAATCATGGATGGCGCGTGCCACGACTTCTTCGTTGAATGCCCACAGATCTTCCAGTGAACCGCCGCCTCGGGCCAGGATCAGAACGTCGCAGTCCTTGCGTTGATCAGCAAGCTGGATCGCTGCGGCAATTTGTGCGGCGGCAGCGGCCCCTTGTACTGGCACCGGATAGATCAGTACCGGAATGCCGGGGAAGCGCCGTTTGAGGATATGCAGAATGTCGCGAATGGCTGCCCCGGTGGGCGAGGTGATCACACCGATCCGGACCGGCAGTTCAGGCAACTTCTGTTTATGTTCACTGGCAAACAGACCGGCGGCAGCCAGTCTGGCCTTGAGCAGCTCAAATTGACGACGCAGGGCGCCTTCGCCCGCTTCCTCCATGACATCGGCCAGAAACTGGTAATCGCCTCTCGGTTCGTACAGGCTGACCCTGCCGCGTACCAGCACCCGCATGCCATCCCTGGGTGAAAAGTTCACCAGCATATTCCGCTGACGAAACATGGCCGATCGCAGCTGAGCGGCTTCATCTTTAAGTGAGAAATACCAGTGACCGGAGGACGGGCGGGACAGGTTGGACAGCTCGCCTTCCAGCCAAAGGCTGCCAAAACCCCGTTCCAGCAGGCTACGCGCCTCGCGATTCAGGCGGGCAGGGGTATATACGTCGCGTTCTTCAGGAACAGCAGGGCTGGGGGTGAAGTCGAAATCCTGATTCATACGGGCATGATAGTGCTGCGGCGCCGGTGTGTCTGCCTGTAAAAGGATTTGTCCTGCTGGACGATCGGCCAGTGAGCCACAACTGTCATTTACCCCGGGGGCTGCGGCACGTACAATCGCGAGCTTCATTTTCAAGCCCCGTTAACTTAGGGCAGGGCCATACCATGCGAATTATTGAGGAAGCACTAACTTTTGACGATGTGCTCCTGGTACCCGCTTATTCCGAAGTACTGCCGCGCGAGGTAGACCTCAGCACGCAACTTACTCGTAGCATCCGTCTCAATCTGCCGATGCTCTCGGCAGCGATGGATACAGTAACCGAGGCACGTCTGGCGATTACCATTGCCCAGGAAGGCGGAATGGGCATCATCCACAAGAACATGTCCATCGCCGCCCAGGCGCGGGAAGTCAGTCGCGTCAAGAAATATGAAAGTGGCGTGATCAAGGACCCGATTGCGATTACGCCTGACAAGACCATCCGCGAAGTACTGGAACTGACCAAGGCCAAGAATATTTCCGGTGTGCCGGTGGTGGTGAATGGCAAGGCGGTTGGAATTGTGACGCATCGGGATCTGCGTTTTGAAACGCGGCTTGATGCACCGGTATCACAGGTGATGACGCCACAGGATCAGCTGGTCACTGTGCGTGAGAATGCACCCAAGGTTGAAGTGCTGGCCTTGCTGCACAAGCATCGTATTGAAAAGGTGCTGGTGGTGGATGCGGACTTCAATCTGAAGGGCATGATCACTGTTAAAGATTTCCAGAAAGCCACTGAATTTCCGCGTGCCTGCAAAGATGAACATGGTGCATTGCGCGTCGGCGCAGCAGTTGGGCCCGGTGGTGATCTCATGGAGCGAGTTGCTGCCCTGCGTGAAGCACATGTAGATGTGGTGATAGTCGATACAGCACACGGACACAGCAAGGGTGTGCTTGATGCTGTACGTCGCATCAAAGAGCAGTGGCCGGATCAGCAGGTGATCGGCGGCAACATTGTTACCGCTGAAGCAGCGCTCGCATTAGTCAAAGCCGGTGCTGATGGTGTCAAGGTGGGCATTGGCCCCGGCTCCATCTGTACTACCCGTATCGTGGCAGGTGTGGGTGTGCCACAGATATCAGCGGTGGCCAATGTGGCCAAGGCATTGCAAGGTACCGGCGTACCCCTGATTGCAGACGGTGGCATTCGCTTTTCCGGTGACATTGCCAAAGCGTTGGTTGCAGGCGCACATTCAGTAATGATGGGTGGCATCTTTGCTGGTACTGAAGAATCACCCGGCGAAGTTGAGCTCTTTCAGGGCGCTTCATATAAATCATATCGGGGCATGGGCTCAGTGGCGGCTATGGCGCAGGGTTCCAAGGACCGTTATTTCCAGGATGCTACTGAGGAGCTGGAAAAGCTGGTTCCGGAAGGTGTGGAAGGTCGTGTGCCATACAAAGGTTCAGTAGTCACCATCCTGCACCAGCTTGCCGGTGGCTTGCGGGCTGCCATGGGCTATACCGGGAGCGCCACCATTGAAGATATGCGTACCAAGCCCGGTTTTGTGCGTATCACCAATGCCGGATATCGCGAGAGTCATGTGCACGATGTTCAGATCACCAAGGAAGCGCCGAACTATCGGGTGCGATAACTTGATGATGTTGATTGAGCCGGGTGCCGCACCCGGTCTGATGGATTCCTGATGCTGGGTTGCGGCGCCCGGTCTACGTGTGTTGTTGAGTTGCTACCGTGTCTGTAACCGAAAATCTGGATATTCATGCTCACAAGATTCTGATTCTGGATTTCGGTGCGCAATATACCCAGCTGATTGCCCGACGGGTTCGCGAGTCCGGTGTCTACTGCGAGATTCATCCTTGGGATATCAGTGAAGAAGCGGTTCGGGCTTTCAATCCACGCGGCGTCATTCTCTCCGGTGGGCCCGAGTCTGTTACCGATGCCGAGCCGCCCGTTGCGCCACAGGCTGTTTTTGATCTGGGTATTCCAGTGCTTGGCATCTGTTACGGCATGCAGACCATGGCGGCTCAACTGGGTGGGCGGGTCAGTGCCGGTGCCCATCGTGAATTCGGCTATGCACAGGTCAGTGTTACGGCACCTTGCCGCCTGTTTGATGACCTGCGTGATCACAACGATGCGCAGGGGCGCGGCCTGCTGGATGTATGGATGAGTCATGGTGACCGTGTTGAATCCCTGCCGCAGGGGTTTGTCGTCGTGGGTGTGACGCCCAATGCCCCCCTTGCTGCGATGGCCGATGAAAAGCGCCGGTTCTATGGTGTGCAGTTTCATCCTGAAGTTACCCATACCTTGCAGGGCGCGCGCATGCTGGAGCGATTTGTGCGGGAAATCTGTGGCTGTGAAGCGCGTTGGGATGCAGGCAATATCATTGCTGACTCGATTCACCGTGTGCGCGAACAGGTAGGTACGGATCACGTGCTGCTTGGCCTTTCCGGTGGTGTTGATTCTTCCGTTGTCGGGGCGTTACTGCATCGTGCCATCGGTGATCAGTTGACCTGTGTATTCGTAGATCATGGTTTGTTACGCGCCAATGAGGGCGATCAGGTCATGCAGACTTTTGCCGAGCACATGGGTGTGCGGGTGATAAGAGTCAACGCTGAGGAACGTTTCCTTTCAGCCCTCAAGGGCGAGGTTGATCCAGAGCGCAAGCGCAAGATCGTGGGCCGTCTTTTCGTGGAAATATTCGAAGAGGAATCAGCCAAGCTGCAAGGCGTGAAATGGCTGGCGCAGGGCACAATCTATCCGGATGTAATTGAGTCGGCTGGATCAAAAACCGGCAAGGCGCATGTAATCAAGAGTCATCACAATGTGGGTGGCTTACCGGAGAAGATGAAGCTCAAGTTGCTGGAGCCGCTGCGCGAACTGTTCAAGGATGAGGTGCGTCGTATCGGTGTTGAGCTTGGCTTGCCGCGTACCATGGTGTACCGCCATCCATTCCCCGGTCCGGGACTGTCGGTGCGAATTCTGGGTGAGGTAACCAAGCAATATGCAGACCTTCTGCGTAAGGCGGACGCCATCTTCATTGAAGAACTGTACAAGCATGATCTGTACGACCGTACCAGTCAGGCATTCGCCGTGTTTTTACCAGTGCGTTCCGTAGCCGTGATGGGAGATGGCCGTCGCTATGATTATGTTATTGCCTTGCGTGCCGTGGAGACCATCGACTTCATGACGGCACATTGGGCGCGCTTGCCTTATGAGTTCCTTGATCAAGTTTCACGCCGCATCATCAATGAAGTGCGCGGTATATCAAGGGTCACGTACGATATTTCAAGCAAGCCCCCGGCCACTATTGAGTGGGAGTAGCTTTTGGTAGCTAAGTAACTGATCTATAACGATATTCCAGTTACACAAAAGTGGCGCACACCAAGATAAGTCATTGAATTAGTTTGGCGTTGGCTTTAGAGTTGCACATAAAGCTACACATAACTGTAGCTACTGCAAAACGTAGTTACCCAACGCCAAACCATGCCACTCAAGAAACACTCATTCACTGGCGATGAGATAAACATTTTTGACGAAGCTGTCGTCTATAAACGGGGTGAGTATTGGCAGATGCGGATGTGGCTTGAGAAAGAGCGCAAGTACGCAAGATTCAGTCTTCGCACACGAAATAGAGACACGGCAGAAGCGAAAGCTAAGAAGCACTATCACGAGCTGATGGCGCAGCAATTGTCTGGCAAAAAGTATTTCTCAAAGACAGCTAAAGAGGGTGTTTTAGAGTACTTGCAGCAGAGAGCTAAGGACGTTGAAGCTGATCTGATCGTGAAAGGGCGTTATGGAACGATTAAGATCCATTTAGAGCATTGGCTTGCTTTCATAGGTCGAGACACAAAGCTCAAGGAATTAGAGAGTACAGACTGCGAGAACTACCTTCACAGTCGTACAAAAACCAAGAAAAATATTACTGTAAGTCAGACTACCGTCGCAAATGAGCAGACCACGATCAATGCAATGATGAAGTGGCTTTATAAGCGCAATGAAACGTATATTGATTGTTTCGATTTTAAACCTATGAAGCGCATTGATAAAGGTGACGAAGCACTGCGCAGAGGTATGTTCACTGAAGAAGAAGTTGTGGTGCTAATCAGGGAGATCGAAAAATACATTTCAGGCGCTAAAAAAGCTATTCAAGAAGAAGATAACCTAACTAAAGTTATTGTTGGTTATTTCTTTCTGCTTTCAATCATTACTGGATTGCGTCGTGGTGAGCAGCGGCAGCTTTGCTGGTCTGATATTGAATGGATGGAAAAGAACGTTAAAGGGAGATCGTCTGACGAAACGTACAGTTTGGTTAAGATTAATGTACGTGCGGCGATTTCTAAGGTTAGAAAGACGAGACGATTTGTTGTTAAAGACTTAGATTATTTCGATGATTTATTCAAAATACTGTATCCGCGCTATGTGGAAGCGAATAGAGGAAAAGAAAACGCTAAGCATTTTAGTGCGGGTCTGATATTTAGTACTGATGGTGTTACTAAAATTACCGAGAGGGCAATCTACTATCATCTCGGAAAAATAATAGAGCTTGCTGAGATAAAGGATATAGCTAATAGAAACTTGACTCTTAACAGTTTCCGTCACACCTTCATCACTGACAAAATTAATAAAGGCTACAATCCAACACAAGTGGCAGAGATGTGTGGAACAAGTACTAAAGAAATAGAAGACACCTACTATCACACAAGTGAAGCGAAAATGATCACTAATGCAGTTCCAGGATTTGATTATAGAAATGGTATGCTCATTAAAAAGTGAATTCGCGTAAGGGACTGGTAAATACACATAATTTAAAGAAATATGCGATTAGGACTAAATACAGATATAGCAAGTAAAACTGTGTTTGGTCACAACGCTGGCGTTGCGTAGAAAGCGACAAACTATCTCGTCGTCCTCATAAGTGCGAGTCTGTCACTGGAACCAATCGTGTTACGCCAAGATAATTAAGGGTAAAGGGCGTAAAATCACACTGTTGCTTCTACAGACAAATGCGCAGTGCTGAGATGCGAGAGCAGCTGCCTAACAACTTGCTAAAAGACTCAACTGTTAGGTCGTGAGACATAGTCAATCCACAACGAGTAAATGCTGAAGTCTGTCCCTGTCCTCATGTGCTACACCTCAAGTGAATGCCAGACAAATAGAACCAACGTTTTATTTGTCCCTTTGCGGCTTAAGAAACCCGCACCTATGAACTGCCCTTAGTGAATGTGATTTCGCAGAATCGCTTTTGCGATCCCGCGAGAGCCGAAGAAAATAATGACGACCAAGCGAGACAGCGAACGTATGTGAGCTAAGCGAGCGTAGGGCGTGTGTCTCGAAGAGACGCTGGTTATTGAGACTTATGCAACCCCTATCAAAGTCATAGCGACAATCGATTAGCTACGGATTTCAGTTCCCGATAATGTTCATCACAGAAATCAGCTAAACGAGGAGTCCGAGATGATCAATTACAGAAGAATTCGAGCTACGCAAATGGTTGTGGGTTTGGTCGTCAATATTGGTGGCTTGGCAGTAATGGTGTCTCAGGTGATCGAGCACAAGATACTGTGATTCGGTTTTGCAGTTGAGCTTGGTAATCGAACCGATTATTGACCAGTCATGTCAGATCGCTTAACTTGGCTCTAATCGATCTGAGGTGAAAGATGAGACTTCTTGCAATATTGACTATAGGTGTTTCGTTCGCGGCTAGTGCTGCACAACCACTGACACCAATTGCTTTACCGAGAATAGGCAGCTGTCCATCTAGTTACGGCAGTGATGGGAATTACTGCATACCCAGTACTGGTGCCAGATT
>CAILZL010000021.1 GCA_903838705.1 uncultured Pseudomonadota bacterium | reverse complement strand
CTATCTCAGGCTTTTATAGAGGCATACGACAATGGAAGAAAATCGCAAGAAGGCGCTGCTGGCAGCGCTGGGGCAGATTGAAAAGCAATTTGGCAAGGGTTCGGTCATGCGTCTGGGAGATGCCAACGCCAGCAATGAAGTTGATGCTATTTCCACCTGTTCACTGGGGCTGGATATTGCGCTGGGCGTGGGCGGGTTGCCGCGCGGTCGCGTCATTGAAATCTACGGTCCTGAGTCTTCCGGCAAAACCACGCTCACCTTGCAGGTCATTGCCGAGGCGCAGCGTCTGGGTGGTACCGCTGCCTTCGTCGATGCCGAACATGCCCTGGATCCTACTTATGCAGAAAAACTCGGCGTAAACCTTACCGATCTGCTGGTTTCGCAGCCGGACACGGGTGAGCAGGCGCTGGAAATAACCGACATGCTGGTGCGTTCAGGTGCCGTCGATGTAGTGGTGGTTGACTCGGTTGCTGCGCTGACCCCCAAGGCGGAAATCGAAGGTGAAATGGGTGACTCACACATGGGCCTGCAGGCTCGCCTGATGTCGCAGGCGTTGCGCAAGCTGACGGGCAATATCAAGCGTTCCAACACCATCGTCATTTTCATCAACCAGATCCGCATGAAGATAGGTGTGATGTTCGGTAACCCTGAAACCACGACCGGCGGCAATGCCTTGAAGTTTTACGCTTCAGTCAGACTGGATATCCGTCGCACCGGATCAATCAAGAACGGCGATGAGGTGGTGGGTAACCAGACTCGTGTGAAAGTGGTTAAAAACAAGGTGGCACCGCCCTTCCGCGAGGCCGAGTTCGAGATCATGTACGGTGCAGGTATTTCACGGAACGGCGAAATCATCGACATGGGCGTAACGCACAATCTGATTGAAAAATCCGGTTCCTGGTACGCCTATAACGGTGAGCGTATCGGTCAGGGCAAGGAAAACGCCAAGAGCTTTCTGGATCAGCGTCCTGAAGTTGCCAGGGAGATCGAAGGCAAATTGCGGCAAAAGCTGTTGCCTGCCAAGCGCGGTGAGGCTGCCAAGGTTGAGGTGGCGGAAGTCTGAGTTATCAGCCGGCGGGTGGAGCTGAACGATGTTCAAGGGCGGCTCGCGCGGTCGTAAAGGCAGGTCAGGCTTATCTGAGTCTGATCAGGCTGATGAGGCGCGAGTAGATCCGGGCAAGGCAAGGACTGCCGCCCGCCATACTGCCATTGGTCTGTTATCGCGTCGTGAGCATGCTCAGTCGGAAATCAGACGTAAACTCCATGAGCGCGGCTTTGACGAAGAGGTCGCACTGGAGGTGGTGGACGATCTCACCCGCAAGCGCCTGATTTCGGATGATCGCTTTGCTGAAATGTTCATCCGTTCACGTGCCGCCCGGGGGCAGGGGCCAGTCAGACTACGGGGTGAGCTGCGGCAGCTGCAGGTGCCCGCCGAGTTGATCGAGCAGCACCTGAATGACGCGCAAGTCGACTGGACGCGGCTGGCAATCGGAATTCGGCAGCGAAAGTTTGGTGGCAAAGCCGCCAGTACTATGAGTGAGCGTGCAAAGCAGGTGCGGTTCCTGCAATATCGCGGTTTTACGACGGATCAGATCCGGGTTGCCATGGAATCAAGCTGCGCAGATGCGCTGCTTGATTCAGGTGACGGTCTCGATCCGCCTGACCACGACGCCGAGTTTTAATCCATACCATGATCAGTACTCCTTCTCGACCCGGATTTCTGTCGAGCACCGAACTGCGTGCGCTCTATCTAGAATTCTTCCGTCAACACGGGCATACCGTGGTGCCGTCCAGTTCGCTGGTGCCCGGCAACGACCCCACCCTGTTGTTCACTAACGCAGGAATGGTGCAGTTCAAGGACTGTTTTCTGGGCAAGGAAAAACGTTCATATGTACGCGCCGCAACCGCGCAGCGCTGCGTGCGCGCCGGTGGCAAACATAACGATCTGGAGAATGTCGGCTATACCGCCCGCCATCACACCTTTTTCGAGATGATGGGCAACTTCAGTTTTGGCGATTACTTCAAACAGGACGCTATCAAGTTCGCATGGGAATTTGTGACGGGCAAGAAATGGCTGGGCATTGATCCGCAGCGTCTGATGGTCACTGTTTATCACACGGATGATGAAGCATTCGAGATCTGGAATAAGGTCGCGGGTGTGCCGGCTGATCGCATTGTGCGCATTGGCGATAAGAAGGGTGGCGGGTCCGACAATTTCTGGCAGATGGGCGATACCGGCCCTTGTGGTCCCTGCACTGAAATTTTTTATGACCATGGCGCGCATATTCCGGGTGGACCGCCCGGATCACCTGATGAAGATGGCGATCGCTGGATCGAAATCTGGAACGTGGTGTTCATGCAGTACGAGCGTGACACGGATGGCAAGCTCACTCCTCTGCCGAAGCCGGCAGTGGATACCGGCATGGGTCTGGAGCGCGTGGCTGCGGTAATGCAGGGAGTCCATTCGAATTATGAAATTGACACCTTTCAGGGGCTGATCAGTGCTGCCGCCGCTGCGACGGGTGCCGCTGATATGCAGTCCAGTTCGTTGCGGGTGATCGCGGATCATATCCGGGCATGTTCATTCCTTATTGCTGATGGGGTGCTGCCCTCCAATGAAGGTCGCGGCTATGTACTGCGCCGGATCATCCGTCGAGCGATTCGCCATGGCTACAAGCTTGGTCAGTCCGCGCCGTTTTTTCATACCCTTGTGGCTGCGCTCGAAAAAGAAATGGGCGCTGCATATCCCGAGTTGACGCAGCAGCGCGAGCATGTCGAGCGTGTGCTCAGGCAGGAAGAAGAGCGGTTTGCTGAAACTCTCGCGCAAGGGATGGGGCTGCTGGAGGCAACGATAGAGTCTTTGGCAGCTAGCACCATTCCCGGCGAGGCGGTGTTCAAGCTCTACGACACCTACGGTTTTCCCATGGATCTCACCGCAGATATAGCGCGCGAACGTGGGTTGAAAATTGATGAAGCCGGCTTTGAGCGCGCAATGGCTGCACAACGTGATCGAGCGCGCGCAGCCAGCAAGTTCGGTGTTGATCAGCGTGCGGCAATCAAGCTGAATACACGGACCGGATTCTGTGGATATGAGGCCGAGCAGGCGCAGGGTAAGGTTGTCGCGCTGATTCGCGATGGGCAGCAAGTGGAAAAGCTGTCTGCCGGTGAAGCGGGTCAGGTGGTGCTGGATCACACGCCTTTCTATGCTGAGAGTGGCGGGCAGGTCGGTGACAGTGGTGAATTAAGCGCTGCTGCCATTCAATTTGAAGTTGCCGATACACAGAAAATCGGTTCCGCTTTTGCGCATATCGGCCAGTTACGCACCGGCGAAATCAAGGTTGGTGAGGTGCTGGCTGCTCAGGTAGACCATTCCCGTCGTAGCGCCATCCGCTTGAATCACTCGGCCACTCACTTGCTGCACGCAGCGTTGCGCAGGATTCTCGGCGCGCATGTAACCCAGAAGGGCTCGCTGGTGACTGCGGAGCGTCTGCGTTTTGACTTTTCCCATTATTCTGCGGTTACGGCTGATGAGTTACATCAGATTGAACAACTGGTGAATGCACAGGTGCGGGCGAATGCGTCTGTCGAAACCAGGTTGATGAATCAGGAAGCGGCAGTGGCTGCGGGCGCCATGGCCTTGTTTGGCGAGAAGTATGATGATGAGGTGCGGGTGCTGCGTATCGGCGACTTTTCGATGGAATTGTGCGGTGGCACGCATGCAGCTCGTGCCGGCGATATTGGCCTGTTCAAGATTGTCAGTGAAGGTGGTGTTGCGGCTGGCGTACGGCGCATCGAGGCGGTGACCGGGCAGGGTGCCCTTGATTGGGTGTCGAATTCCGAAGCATTGCTGCGTGAATTGGCGGTGCTGGTTAAAGGTAGTCGTGAAGACGTGACTGACAAAGTGCGGCTGGTGCTTGATCGCAGTCGCAAGCTTGAAAAGGAATTGGGCCAGCTGAAGTCGAAACTTGCCAGCGGCCAGGGTAATGATCTGACTGATTCAGCGCGGGAAGTGGCTGGAACCAGGCTTGTAACCCGTCTGATTGAAGGGGCGGATGTGTCGGCGCTGCGTGCGGCGGTGGATCAGCTCAAGGACAAGCTCAAGTCAGCCGTCATTGTGCTGGCCAGCGTCGTTGAAAATGACAAGGTTGTCATTATTGCCGGTGTTACTCAGGATCAAATAACACGGTTTAAAGCGGGCGAAATCGCTAATTATGTTGCCCAGCGAGTGGGTGGACGGGGTGGTGGCAGGCCAGATATGGCGCAAGCAGGTGGAACTGAACCTGCAAAACTGCCGGCAGCCTTGGACTCCGTTGCTGAGTGGCTTGAAGGGCGTCTGCGATAGTCTGAACTATCATCATGGATGATGATCTCAAAGGAAGAGAAGGTAAGTCTGGTATGCCTTCCTGAACTAATTTCTCGCTTATGTAACGAAGCGCGCTTTATATGCGAGCAATTCAGGGAAGTGCTTATCTACAGTCTGGACGCCTTTGATTAATCTCTGCGCCGCGTGATTTTGTCCTGATAAAACACGGGTCGTTCGAGAAGGTAAAGCCCATCTGGAATCGCGCTATTAATTTGGAATGGAGTTGCAATGTTAATTTTAACGAGACGTGTTGGTGAATCCATAATGATCGGCGAGGAAGTCGTCGTGACCGTGTTGGGGGTCAAGGGAAATCAGGTGCGGATTGGTGTAAATGCCCCGAAGGAAGTGTCCGTACATCGTGAAGAAATTTACGAGCGCATCAAGCGCGAAGACGACGGTAGCGGGTCCCAGTCTGCGGCATCATAAGCCAATCATAGGATTGGTTTTCAGGATGGCTGTTTTCAGTTGAATTTCGTTGCGCTCGCCACAGGGAAGTAGCGTTTGCCGCGAATTTCTCGCAAATTCACTGCATCAGGTCTTTACTGATGCGGTAGCGGCAAGTATCCTTGCCGCCCTCTTGCGTAGCTCCCGCCATGTAGCGATGACAGCGGGACAAAAGCGACCGGTATTGCGCCGGTGGCTGGCTTGAGAGGCTGAACCCCAGTAATAGTTGATGGTTGTAAACCAGCGATAACTGAGCGATCAGTGGTAGGTATCGTGCGCCGGAGAGATGGCCGAGTGGTCGAAGGCGCGCCCCTGCTAAGGGCGTATGGGTCAAAAGCCCATCGAGGGTTCGAATCCCTCTCTCTCCGCCAGTTTTAGTTAGAGTGCGACCGTAGCTCAGTTGGATAGAGCGCCTGGCTACGAACCAGGAGGTCGGGAGTTCGAATCTCTCCGGTCGCACCAATTAAATCAAGCAGTTAGCTCTTCGAGCCAGATGCCTGAATTGTGGGTTGTGCCATAATTGTGCCATAATTGTGCCGTAGACACTTTCTGACCCGTCCCGAAGCGCAACCAATCGATCTGCATACGGCGCTAAATGCTCCGCTGAGAAGTGAGCATAGCGCCTCACCATCTCCACACTTTCCCAACCACCCAGTTCCTGCAATGCATGTAGCGGAGT
>CAILZL010000020.1 GCA_903838705.1 uncultured Pseudomonadota bacterium | reverse complement strand
GCAATTCAGGTAAGTCGAGCAAGGTCACAACGGTGAAACTCGCCGCGCATTTCATGCCGCGCTCAAGCTTCGTCTTCAGTCCAGCAATCTGCTCTTCATAGCCAGTCCAGTCACATAGCTTCATGCGGGTGTGCAGCAATAGACCAGACAGATAGTCATAGTCTGGCCTGTAACTCAGTGCCTTCTGGTAGCTTTCGATCGCAGCCTCCAGCTGCTTGAGGCCGTGCAGGGCATTACCTCTATTAAAATAAGCATCAGCATAGTCTGGCTTGATGCGAAGTGCCTGGTCATAACTGGCCACTGCGGCATCCAGGTCATTAAGCTCCTGCAGCGCATTGCCACGGTTATTGAACGCTTCGAAGTAATCCGGCTTTATACGTATCGCGCTGTCAAAGCTGGCTATAGCCTCATCGAACTGGTTAAGCGACTGAAAGACAGCACCTCGATTGTTAATTGCTTCAGCATAATCCGGCTTGATACGTATCGCAGCATCATAACTGGCTACCGCCTCATTCAGTGAGCCAAGCGCCTTGAGCGCAACGCCACGGTTGAAATAAGCCTCGTGGTAATCCGGTTTGATATGAATCGCCTGATCGTAACTGGCAATTGCACCCTGCCACTCCTTAAGTTCCTGCAAGGCAGTACCCCGGTTGTAAAAGGCTTCAACATAGTCCGGCCGGATACTGATGGCCCTGCTGTAGCTGTCTATCGCAGCTTGCAGCTGCCTGAGTTCCTGCAGAACAACACCACACCAGAAGTGTACCTGCGCATAATCAGGCCGGATGCTGACTGCCCGCTGATAACTGGCAAGCGCATCGGCAAATCTTCCGAGCATCTGCAGTGAGATACCCCGATTACCGTACGCATCAGCAAAATCCGGCTGGATACGGATTGCCTGATCGTAACAGCCAATGGCCGCTGCATATTGTTTCAGCGCAAGCAAGGCATTACCACGATTACTGTAATACCCGGCATTGCCAGGATTAATAGCAATAGCCTTGGCAATCAGATCCGCAGCACGCTGATGATTGCCTGCTTGTGCCGCCACGACTCCAAGTAGATGCAGAACATCAGGGTGACGCGGCAACACTTTCAGTATTGCTTCATAGATTGCCCCTGCTTCCCGCAACTTGCCTTGCTGATGCAATGTAACGGCCTGCATGAATTGTTGCTGTAACTTCTGCGACATCTACTTCTGATCTTTCTGATCTGACAGATAAATATGTTCAGGAGGCAGGCCTGCCTGATAACGCTCATACATGGCACTGTATGCGGCTTCAAGGTTGCGGGTGTACAGGTCGGTGTTGAACAAGGGCGCAGTCAGCCGGTTCTGTTGCAGCTTTTCTTTGAGCGCTCTCAGCTTGACTGAATTGAGCGCCAACTCTATCGCCAGGGACTCATACTGCTCTTGCGTCTCGGTGATCAGCTCAGGCAACCCGATCGCATTCAGCAGACTGGCCGCCACCCGGGCAGCAAAGCTTTCCCCTGCCTGCGTCAACACCGGCAAGCCCGCCCACAATGCATCACTGGCGGTGGTGTGAGCATTACACGGTAAGGTATCCAGAAACAGGTCGGCCAGCCGATGTCGGGCCAGATGCTCACTCAGCTCCATCCGCTTGGCAAACACCAGCCGCTTGGTGTCCAGCCCCCGCTGCTCAGCTTCCTTGCGTAAATTGGTGGCCGCGATAGCATTGTCCTCAAACAACCACAGCACACTGCCCGGCACTGCATTCAAGATCCTCACCCAGCTGTCAAACATCACAGGCGTGATCTTGTAGTTGTTGTTGAAACAGCAGAATACAAAGCTCTGTT
>CAILZL010000019.1 GCA_903838705.1 uncultured Pseudomonadota bacterium | reverse complement strand
GGCGGGGTGGATTAGGGATTAATAACTCAAGCCAGCTTCCTGAGCAGCACTTCAATCAGGGGCTGGTCGGCAGGTAACATCCCTGCGGTTTGCAACTGATCTGCATTCACCCAGCGTAAGGCCTGACCATCTAAAGACTGGGGCTGCCCAGTAAAATAAGGCACCAGCCATAACTCCAGCATGACGCTACGGTCGTCATAGTCGTGACAGCAGCTGGCTACAAACCGGGCATCTCCAACAATTACCCCCAGTTCTTCATGCAGCTCGCGTTTCAATGCCGCAAGCGCGGTTTCGCCCTGCGCCAGTTTGCCACCGGGAAATTCCCATCCCCCGGCCAGATGTTTACCCGGGGGACGCTGTGCAATCAGTATCCGGCCATCATGGGACAGCAAGGCACCTGCCACAACATGAATGGTCGGCTTCAATGCACCCGACATGGTTTAGATCAGCTGTCTAAAGCACCATGACACTGCTTGTATTTTTTCCCGGAACCGCAGGGACAGGGATCATTGCGTCCGATCTTGGGCCCTTCACGCGTGACCTGATTCTGAGCACCGGCAGACTGCGTGTCATCAGGCAGTGGATCTTCCGAAGCTGCCACCAGTGACTGCGGTGCTGCGTGCTGTGTCTGCATTGCCGCTTCCAGTCGCCGCTGACGTTCAGCTGCTTCGGCTTCAAATTCCGCCTCGCTGCGAACATGCAACCGCGACAGCATCGAAACCGTATCGTACTTGATACGATCCAGCATGTTACTGAACAGCTCGAAGGCTTCGCGCTTGTATTCCTGCTTCGGGTTCTTTTGTGCATAGCTGCGCAAATGAATACCCTGCCGTAAATAATCCATCGCCGCGAGATGCTCGCGCCAGTGTGAATCCAGCTGTTGCAGCATCAGTGTCTTTTCCAGATGCCGCATCACCGGCGCACCATAGGCATCGGTCTTGGCCTGGTATGCCTGCGCAATCTGCTGTACCACATAGTTGCTGACATCATCCGAACCTGGAGAATTCTGCGTCTTCAGCCAGGAACTGATATCCAGCTGTACGTTGAAATCACGCGCCAGCCTTACGGACAATCCGCTCACATCCCATTGTTCTTCCACACTCAGCTGCGGCACATAGCGCGCGACCAGCTCTTCCAGCACTTCACTGCGTATGCCAGTGACTGCATCGGCCATATCAACGGCAGCCATGATTTCTGATCGCTGATGGTAGATCACCTTGCGCTGATCATTGGCAACGTCGTCGTATTCAAGCAGGTTTTTACGTGCATCGAAGTTATGAGCTTCAACCTTGCGCTGCGCGCGTTCAATCTGCTTGCTGAGCATGCGACTTTCAATCACCTCGCCCTGCTTCATGCCTGCTGTTTGCAGCCAGCGCTTGGTCCGCTCCGGATCGCCAAAGATGCGCATCAGATTATCTTCAATTGACAGATAGAAGCGGCTGGAGCCCGCATCACCCTGACGACCGGATCGCCCGCGCAGCTGATTGTCGATACGCCTTGATTCATGACGCTCCGTGCCAATGATATGCAGGCCGCCTGCGGCCAGCACTGCATCGTGACGCTGCTGCCATTCGCTACGCACACGAGCGCGGGTCGCGTCATCGATGTCCTTGCCCATTCCATGCAATTCCACTTCGAGATTGCCACCCAGCACAATGTCCGTACCACGACCGGCCATGTTGGTTGCAATGGTCACCGCACCCGGTCTACCTGCCTGCGCCACGATCAATGCTTCCCGCTCATGCTGCTTGGCATTCAGCACTTCATGAGGAATACGCTGAGCTTGCAGCAAGCCGGAAAGATACTCGGAAGTTTCAATGGAAGTAGTACCCACCAGAGCTGGTTGCTGACGCGCCACACACTCCTTGATGTCGGCGATAATCGCGTCGAACTTGTCCTTCTGCGTCAGGTACACAAGGTCAGAATAATCCTTGCGGATCATGGGACGATGCGTAGGAATGACCACCACTTCCAGACCGTAAATCTCCTGAAACTCGAAAGCTTCAGTATCGGCTGTACCCGTCATGCCGGACAGCTTGCTGTACATGCGGAAGAAATTCTGGAAAGTGATCGATGCCACAGTCTGATTTTCTTCATGGACAGTGACACGTTCCTTGGCTTCGATGGCCTGATGCAGACCATCTGACCAGCGACGGCCAGCCAGAGTACGGCCGGTGAACTCATCAACAATCAGCACTTCACCATTGCGTACGATGTACGCCACATCACGCTGATACAGTGAATGCGCGCGCAAAGCGGCATTAAGATGATGAATCAGACGAATGTTCGCCGAGTCATACAGGCTTTGTTCTGGCTGCAAAAGACCCGCCTCTATAAACAACGCCTCTGCCCGTTCGTGACCGCTATCGGACAGATGCACCTGTCGGGATTTTTCATCTGCCCAGAAGTCGCCTTCAGACTCCTCGCCTTCCTGACGTTTCAGCTGCGGAACCAGCTCGTTAATCTTCAGATACAGTTCTGTACTTTCTTCCGCCGGTCCGGAAATGATCAGCGGTGTGCGTGCTTCATCAATCAGGATGGAATCGACTTCATCGACAATTGCGTATGAAAGTTCGCGCTGCACGCGATCTTCCAGACGATGCGCAAGATTATCGCGCAGATAATCGAAGCCGAGCTCATTATTGGTTCCGTAGGTAATATCAGCTGAATAGGCGGCCTGCTTTTCCGCATGACTCTGGCCACTTCGTATCACGGCAACAGTCATGCCGAGGAATTCATAGACCGGACGCATCCACTCCGCGTCACGCTGAGCCAGATACTCATTCACAGTCACCACATGCACGCCTTTGGCCGGCAGCGCATTGAGGTACACCGGCAGGGTCGCCATAAGGGTCTTGCCTTCACCGGTACGCATTTCAGCAATCTTGCCCTGATGCAGGGTCATGCCGCCGATGAGCTGTACATCGAAATGGCGCAGCCCGAGGGTGCGTCGGGACGCTTCGCGTACCACCGCAAATGCTTCCGGCAGCAACTCATCGAGTGCCACACCGGTGACAATCCGCTGACGGAATTCGCTGGTCTTGTCCCGCAGCTGAGTGTCACTCAAGCCCTGGAGTGAAGATTCCAGCGCATTGATGCGTGCCACGAGCTTGCTATAACCAGCCACCAGTCGCTGGTTGCGACTGCCAAACAGGGATGTAATCCAATTTGCCACGCCAGACTCCGAGCCACATAGAAAAGCTCGGCATTGTACACGGGTGATCGCTGGCTGTTCCTCTTCCCCGATGGCAGGAGACCGGGGAAGTGACAATAATCGGTAACCGGACAGTATTAACTGGCAATAAATTTCTGGGGATTGATCGCCTGTCCATCCTTCAGCACTTCAAAATGCAGGTGCGGCCCCGTAGAACGGCCGGTTGAACCCACCTCGGAGATCAGCATTCCCTTGTTGACCCTGTCACCGACCCGCACCAGAACCCGGGAGTTATGTGCATAGCGGGTTACAAAGCCATTGCCATGATTGATTTCCACCAGTTCCCCGTATCCTGAACGATTTCCAGCCCAGGTCACGACACCGGGAGCAACCGCGTAGGCAAGGGCGCCGCTGGGCGCAGCCAGGTCGATGCCGCTATGCTCTTCGATCTCCCCTGTGATCGGATCGGCACGGCGGCCGAAAGGAGAAGATATCCATGCCCCCGGCACCGGACTGCCATCCGGAATCGCCCGCCGGGTAAGCTGCCGTGACGAGATCAGAGTTTCAAGCATGACCAGTTGCCGCTCGCGGTTTTCCAGCTGCTTTTCCACACTGGCAAGCACATCGTGCAGCTCAGCCCCCGGTTCAGCCGATGCGCCGGCCAGATGTTCAGGCCCACCCTGAGCAGGCGGCGCATCAAAGTTGAATTCACTCTTGTCCAGATGCGCCATTTCTGAAACCCGCTTGCCCAGGGCATTGAGCCTGAGCATCTGGGCATTCACCTGTCCTACCCGTGCAGAAAGGCCAGCAAGTTGATTATCCAGTTGCTGCCGGAGCGCGTGAATCTGGGCCTGTTGCTCCAACCCGGAATCGGTGTTCAGCGATTGAGCCATGGGTGACCGCATCTGGATACCAGCCAGAAACGCTCCTCCCAGAAGCATCACCACCGCCACGGCAAATAACCCGACGGTCAGTGGATGGCCCAGCTCGTAATGCCGGGCTTCCGCCCAGCGCTTTGAAAATACGACAATATTCATGCTGTTACCTTCAAATTCATTGCAAGGCAAAGCACGCTGATATGCAGCAGAAATGCTGGCAACCCCGCTATCTGGATCAGAAATCTTCAGACCGGTGGCTTTGCGTCCCCGCCTTTCAACGGGTTTGCCTTTGTACGGACACACTATGCAAAAGCCACGCTGAAACAGGCAAGCCGGGACGCCATAATCACGGTCATAATGCGACGCAGTTTTGACCCATACCTGCCAGGCCGATGTGAACAGCACACTCAAACCATTTTTATCTGATGCAGGGGGCACACTCGCCAGCCTGGAACAACGGGCCAACCTTGTCTTGAGCCTGACTGCCAAGGTGCGCAACACCCTGACTGGCCCGGAGCGCAACCATGTTCTGGCTGCGGTTTATCATGATGAAAATCTGGTGATTACAACTGACTCGGCAGCATGGACAGCACAGATCCGCTTTGCTCAGGACGACTTACGCAAACAACTGGTGGCAGCGGGAGAAAAAACCTTCATTCATCTGAAGGTCAGAGTCGGCAATGGCAGCCCATCAAGCCATTCGCTCGATCAGCCATAGTCAAACAAGTGAAAATCAGGCGAATGCTGCGGCCGTCGAAAACACTATAGGCGCAGGCTCAGTCTCGGCAAAACTCACCACTTCAGTGGCTTCTGCATCTGCCATCACAGCACGCAGCAACTTGTTATTAAGACCATGCCCGGATTTGAAACCGGTGAACTCGCCCAGCACAGGGCCACCGATCAGATAAAGATCGCCGATTGCGTCCAGAATCTTGTGCTTCACGAACTCATCTTCATAACGCAGACCGTCTTCATTGAGGATGCGATAATCGTCCAGCACGATGGCATTTTCGAGCGTACCGCCCAGAGCAAGATTACGTGAGCGCAGAAATTCCAGATCCTTCACAAACCCGAAGGTGCGGGCACGACTGATCTCTTTCAGAAATGCAGTGGTAGAAAACTCCATTACACCGGTCTGTTCGCGCTTCCTGAACACCGGATGATCAAATTCAATTTCAATATTGAGCTTGAATCCGTCATAAGGTTTGAACTCAGCCCACTTGTCGCCTTCTGTCACACGCACTGTCTTCAGTATGCGCATGAATTTCTTTGGCGCATTCTGTTCCTGTATTCCCGCAGCCTGTAAAAGAAAGACAAATGGAGCGGCACTGCCATCCATGATCGGCACTTCTGCTGCGGACAGATCCACATAGATATTATCGAGACCCAGACCGGCCACCGCCGACAGCAAGTGTTCAACTGTCGAGACCTTGGCATTGCCGTTGACAATACTTGTGCCAAAGGCGGTTTCACCGACCAGATCGGCACGTGCCGGCACATCTGCCGGCTGATCCAGATCCGTACGCCGGAACACGATGCCGGTATTGGCCGCAGCCGGACGCAGCACCATCAGCACTTTCTTGCCGGAATGCAAGCCCACGCCTCGGGCACTGATCGAATTTTTCAAGGTTCGCTGTTTTAGCATTGCCCTGAAACCGTAACACAAACAGACGATGGACAATAGGCTGCGAGCTGTGGTCAGAAACGGACAATTACTCCGTTTCTGACCTTGCAGCCTGCTGCATCAGTCTGCCTGACGACGCAGAAATGCCGGAATATCCAGCATCGACTCATCAGCAAAACTCAATCCGTCACCCACCGCACGCCGGGCTGGTTCGAGCGGCTGCTGTTCACGCTGATTGCGAATGTAGGTAGGAATTTCCAGATTGTGTGCTGGCACATGCGCCTGCTGACGCTCAATTCGCTGCGTAGGAACGGCTACCGGACGACGGCTGTCCATCTCCGGCATCTGCACCTGCGATACCTGCTTGCCAATACCCGTAGCGACCACGGTCACGCGAATCTCATCGCTCATCTCAGGATCGATGACACAGCCAACCACCACATTAGCGTCTTCGGATGCATAGCGCTTGACGGTATCACCCACTGTGGCGAATTCGCTGGTGCGCAGATCAAGACCTGCTGTGACGTTGATCAACAGACCATGTGCGCCCTGCAGATTCACATCTTCAAGCAGCGGACTCGATACTGCTGCTTCTGCTGCTTCACGTGCCCGGTCCGGACCGGAAGCCGAACCCGAACCCATCATCGCCATACCGGTTTCTGCCATCACAGTCTTCACGTCGGCAAAGTCGACGTTGATCATGCCCGGTTTGGTGATCAGGTCTGCAATCCCCTGCACAGCACCCTGCAATACCTGATTGGCCGCCTTGAAGGCATCCATCAGCGTCATGTCACCACCCAGTACGCTCAGCAACTTCTGATTGGGAATGGTGATGAGTGAGTCAACGTGCTTGGACAGTTCAAGAATACCCTGATCAGCCAGATTGGATCGCTTGGAACCTTCCATCGCGAAGGGCTTGGTTACTATTGCAACGGTGAGGATGCCCAGTTCTTTGGCGATCTGCGCCACAACTGGTGCAGCACCTGTACCGGTACCACCACCCATGCCAGCTGTAATGAACAGCATGTCCGAACCTTCAATCATTTCAATGATGCGATCACGATCTTCCATTGCCGCCTGACGACCCACTTCAGGATCCGCACCTGCGCCCAGTCCCTTGGTGATATTGCAACCGATCTGCAGACTCATTTTGACTTTGGAATGCTTCAGTGCCTGCGCGTCGGTATTCAGGCAGATGAAATCAACACCCTCAATACTGGCATTGATCATATGGGTTACTGCATTGCCACCACCGCCGCCTACGCCTACGACCTTGATGACTGCCCCTTGATTCTCAGTATCTGCAAGTACAAACATGGTTAGTCCCCTTCGGTTACATCAAATTGAAAAACAAAAAAATAAAATCAAAAACAGAAATCAGTACCAAGCCTTTAACCGAACCTGCGGCTGGCATTGCATTACCACACCTGCGGCTGGCATTGCATTGCCACGCAGGGAAAAAAGCAGAGAAATCAGAATTCACCATTGAACCAGCCTTTCATGCGATCCCAGATATTGCGAACATTGATCTGCTTGACTATCGGCATATCTCGACGGTTGCTCCGCACATAATTTTCCCGGCCATACAGCAACAGACCGACGCCCGTTGCATAGATCGGATTGCGCACAACATCTGCCAGACCTGTAATGTGCTGCGGTGTCCCGAGCCGTACCGGCATGTGAAAGACTTCCTCGGCCAGCTCTACTGCGCCTTCCATCTTGGAACTGCCACCGGTCAACACAACACCGGCCGCAATCACTTCCTCATAACCGGATCGTTGCAGCTCCATGCGCACCATCTGAAACAGTTCTTCGTAGCGGGGCTCAACCACCTCGGCAAGCGTCTGGCGTGCCAGCCTGCGCGGCGGTCTGTCGCCAACACTCGGAACTTCGATGGTTTCATCCGCATGCGCCAGCTGTGACAGCGCACAGGCATACTTCATCTTGATTTCTTCGGCATGCTGGGTTGGTGTCCGCAGGCTTACTGCAATGTCATTGGTAACCTGATCACCGGCAATTGGAATGACTGCGGTATAGCGAATGGCACCGCCGGAAAAAACTGCAATGTCAGTTGTACCGCCACCAATATCCACCAGACATACGCCCAGTTCTTTTTCATCATCAGCCAGCACTGAATAACTGGATGCAAGTTGCTCCAGCACCACGTCATCCACTGCCAGACCACAACGCTGTACGCATTTCACGATGTTCTGTGCAGCGCTCTCTGCACCAGTCACGATATGTACCTTGGCTTCAAGTCGCACGCCCGCCATGCCCACCGGCTCACGGATGCCTTCCTGATTATCAATGATGAATTCCTGCGGCAGGATGTGGAGGATTTTCTGGTCAGCAGGAATGGCCACTGCACGTGCGGCATCAATGACCCGATCCACATCTTCGGCCGTCACTTCCTTGTTACGGATCGCAACAATGCCGTGGGAATTCAGGCTGCGCACATGACTGCCGGCAATACCGGCATACACAGAATGAATTTCACAGCCAGCCATCAGTTCCGCTTCTTCCACTGCACGCTGTATTGATTTGACAGTAGACTCAATGTTGACTACCACGCCTTTTTTCAGGCCTCGCGAAGGGTGCGAACCGATACCGATTATTTCGATGCTGTTATCTGACTTGATCTCACCCACCAGCGACACCACTTTGGAGGTGCCGATATCCAGGCCGACGATCAGATTGCGTTCTGGTTTCTTAGACATTGTCATCACTTCCTGCACTCTGGGCGGTAGCCGTTGCTGCATTACCAGCACCACCCCAGCCTATGGAAAAGCCATTGCTGTATCGCATGTCGATGTAGCGGACCTCTCCCGCGCGCGTTGCGATCACCGGACTTGCTGCGGTGATGAATCGTTCCAGCCGGGTACTGATATCCTGTCGTCCCAGCCGCACCTCGACGCCATTACTTAAACTCAGATTCCACGCGCCACGTTCATCCAGCGTGACACGACTCAATCTCAATCCAACGGTGAGCAGGCGCGGAAATGTTTCCAGATACAGATTCGCCACCTCGCCTTCCATGCCATCAGGGCCTTCCAGCAAGGGCAACTCTGCCGGAAGATCACGCGCATCCGGCAGAAACAATTTGCCACGCGTATTCAGCAGCCCCGTGGCACCCCATCGGGCGACTGCAACCTGTTCGGTGACCATCACACGCAGACCATCCGGCCAGGCACGCTCCACTCTTGCGTAATCAATCCAGCGCAGCTGCTCGACAGCGCGTTTAACTGCATCCAGATCAATTGAAATGAATCCACGATGCGCGAAGGGTTCAAGCACCTGCTCAATCTGCAATCTGGAAACCTGTGTGAACTTGCCACTGATTTCTGCGCGCTGGATAGGCCGGTCCAGCATCGAAATAAGAGCAAACCAAAGCAAAACCAGCACCGCAGCAATCAGACCGGCCCATATCAGTGGCTGGCGATGCTTGCGCAACCACTGCAACCGCGCATCAGCAGTCTTGCTGCTGCTTTCCGGTTTTGCTTGTGATTGACTGGCTGCGAACACGATTGCTCCTGTTATCAATGCTTGCGATCAAGTGTGTCAGCGAGAATTCGCCACACCAGTTCATTGAACTCAATACCAACCTGACGCGCAGATTTCGGCACCAGCGAATGACTGGTCATGCCCGGTGCAGTATTGACCTCCAGCAGATAGTTACGTCCCTGCTGGTCACGCATCACGTCAATACGCCCCCAGCCACTGCAGCCAACTGCATTGAATGCCTTGAGCACCAGTGCCTGCATCTCCTGCTCAGCAACTGCTTCAAGCCCCGGACATATATAGGTTGTATCATCAGCAACATACTTGGCGTGGTAATCGTAGTACTCACCGGCAGGTACGATACGGATACTCGGCAGCACCTGTTGACCCAGTACCGGCACGCTGAACTCACTGCCCTGTATCAGCTGCTCCATCAGCATTTCACCCGGATAGCGAGCGGCAAGCTCCACTGCCTCATCAAGATCAGCTTCCTTGAATACGCGCGTTACACCAACGCTGGAACCTTCACAGGATGGCTTGATGATGACCGGCAGCCCCAATGTTCGCGCCGCCGCCGCCACATCATCACCGCGTGCCAGTCGCACATAGCGGGGCGTAGGCAATCCCAGCGATAACCACACCTGCTTGGTGCGAATCTTGTCCATGGCCAACGCCGAACCCAGTACCCCTGAACCGGTATAGGGAATACCGAATGATTCAAGCAATCCCTGTAACACGCCGTTCTCGCCACCGCCCTTGTTGCCGTGCAGGATGTTGAACACGCGATCAAACTTCCCGGCAATCAGTCCGGACAGCAACAGGGGAATGCCGTCCACCGCAACCGCATTGACGCCCTGATCCTGAAGTGCTGAAAGCACTGCCGCACCTGACACCAGCGAGACTTCGCGTTCTGATGAGCTACCGCCCATCAGCACCGCGACACGCCCGAAATCAGTTGCCTTGATTGTCTGCTCACTCATTCTGCTTCCCGACTAATCTGTTTTTCACCCACGATGCGCACTTCAGGAATCAGCTCGACTCCGAACTGCTGTTGCACCGTTGTCTTCACATACTGAATAAGCTGCTCAAGATCTGAAGCCGTTGCCGCACCTTCATTGATGATGAAATTGGCATGCTTGGTTGAGACCCGCGCATCACCGATGTGAAAGCCTTTCAAGCCCGCGCTTTCAATCAGGCGGGCAGCATGCTGCCCCGGCGGATTGGTGAATACAGAACCACAGGAAGGCTCACCAATCGGCTGTGACTCCTTGCGACGCGCCAGCAAGGCACGGATGGCAGCTTCACCATCCGCATCGCTTTCTGCAAAACTCAGCTGGGCTCCCAGAAACCACTCTTCCTGCGGACCGCGCACATGGCGATAGGCCACTTCATAGTCACCGGCCAGTCGCCGCCGGATTTCTCCGTGACGATTGATGGTTTCAACCTCAACCACATGACGCCAGGTTTCACCGCCAAATGCACCGGCATTCATCGCCAGTGCACCGCCCAGCGTACCGGGAATACCAGCAAAGAATTCAGCCGGACCCAGATTCCACCGGGCACACTGTTTGGCAAGCTTGGCGCATGTCACACCTGCATCGCACCACACCTCGGTATCACTCAATCTTTGCAGATCATTCAGTGCCCCGTGGGTTTCAATCACGACGGCACGCAATCCGCCATCCCGCACCAGCACATTACTGCCAAGACCCAGCCAGAAAACCGGCAGATCTGCTGGCAGGCTGCGCAGGAACAACGCCAGATCCTGTTTGTCAGCTGGAGTGAAGAACACATCCGCAGGCCCACCGACACGCCATGAAGTGTGTCTGGCCAGTGGCTCATCAAACATTACACGGCCCTGCAAGTTTGCCGGCAAGGTGATGGACGATGCTGGATGCATTGCAAGCGCGTTCACTGAGCACGCTCCCTGTGTGAATCGCGATGCAACAGAGTGTGCAACTCAGGAGCCAGGGCCCCGATACTGCCTGCACCCATGGTCACCAGCACATCACCATCACGCAGGATGGGCAGCAATGCGTCAGGTAGCGCATCAACACTTTTCACCAGAATGGGTTCAACCCGCCCGTGTGAACGGATGGCGCGACAGATAGCCTTGCCGTCGGCACCTCTGATCGGCGACTCACCTGCGGCATAAACTTCCGTTACCAGCAATGCATCTGTATCAGCCAGTACGCGTGCAAATTCATCAAGCAGATCTCTGGTGCGGCTGTAACGATGCGGCTGGAATGCCAGCACCACCCGCCGGCCCGGCCAGCCCTGACGAATGGCTTCGAGTGTCGCCGCAATCTCGGTGGGATGATGACCATAGTCATCAACAAGCGTAACTGTGCCCGCAGGAGTCTGCACATCACCATACTGCTGCAACCTGCGATCAATGCCCTGGAAGTGCATCATGGCATTCTGTATGGCCTGATCTGATACCTCGAGCTCAGTTGCAACCGCAATCGCGGCCAATGAGTTCAGGACATTGTGCAGGCCCGGTGTATTCAATCTTACTTGCAGCGCCTGCCTGCCCGGCCGCAGCACATCAAAGCTGGTCTGCAAACCATGACGCTCAATGTTAACGGCACGCACATCAGCCTGTTCGCTGACACCATAAGTCACAACCGGACGACCGACGCGATCTATCAACGCAGCTGTTTCAGCATCGTCCACACACATTACTGCCAGACCATAGAATGGCAGGTTGTGCAGAAAATCCACGAAGCTCTGCTTGTAGCGCTCGAAGTCGCCATCATGGGTACCGAGGTGATCAGCATCTACGTTGGTAACAATTGCGATCATGGCCTGCAGATGCAGGAATGACGCATCGCTTTCATCTGCCTCTGCCACCAGATACTTGCCTGTGCCGAGACGCGCATTGGTTCCGGCACTCTTCAGTCGTCCGCCAATGACAAACGTCGGATCAAGTTTTCCCTCGGCCAGCAGACTTGCCACCATACTGGTCGTGGTGGTCTTGCCATGGGTACCCGCCACTGCGATCGAATAGCGGAAACGCATCAGTTCACCGAGCATCTCGGCGCGCGGCACCACCGGGATGCGCTGTGCATGCGCCTGTACTACCTCTGGGTTATCGCTGGCTACAGCCGTTGAAACCACAATCACATCGGCACCGGTAACATTCCCGGCAGCATGACCGAACATCACCCGCGCACCCAGTGACTGCAATCGCTGTGTGACGGCATTTGGCTTGAGATCCGAGCCTTGTACCGCATAGCCCAGATTCAGCAGTACTTCGGCGATGCCACCCATGCCTGCACCACCCATACCGACAAAGTGAATGGTATGGATACGACGCATGCGTTCTTTCATCTGATCACTCATGAGATGCTCCCGCCACCTGCAGGCAGCCATCTGCAATGCGAACATCGGCATCAACGATGGCGCATTCACGGGCGCGCTCTGCCATCCGCAATAACTGGGCGCGGCCCTGTACACACAGATTGTGCAGGGCATCTGCCAGACGCTGGGCAGTCAGCTCCCGTTCCTGTATCAACACTGCTGCACCTGCATTCACCAGAAACTGTGCGTTAAGAGTTTGATGATCATCAACTGCCGCCGGAAATGGCACCAGCAAGGAGGCAAGACCAGCGGCAGCCAGCTCACTGACTGTCAGTGCGCCCGCGCGGCATATCACAAGATCAGCCCAGCCATACATCGCGGCCATGTCATTAATGAAAGGACGAACTTCACCTGCAACTTTGCTTTCTTCATAAGCCGCTTTTGCAGCAGCAAGATTCTTTTCGCCAGACTGATGAATCACCTGCGGACGTTCATGTTGTTGAAGCAGGGCCAGTGCCGCCGGCACCAGCTCATTCAGGCGTTGCGCACCCAGACTGCCGCCCACCACAACCAAACGAATCGCATCATTACGTCCGGCAAAGCGCAGCGCTGGAACCGGAATCGCAGCAATCTCCCGTCGCACCGGGTTGCCCACACACTCGGCCGTGCCGGGGAAAGTTCGAGGAAAAGCCTCATAAACAAGCCTGGCAAGATGTGCCAGCCAGCGATTGGTCATGCCGGCAATCGCATTCTGCTCATGGATAACCAGCGGCTTGCGCATTAACCAGGCTGCGATACCACCAGGTCCACTGGCGAAGCCACCCGCACCGAACACAACAACCGGTTTACGGCGACGGATCACCAGCATGGCCTGCCACACAGCACGTAACAGCTGCAGAGGTGCCAGTAACACCGTCCTGATTCCTTTGCCACGCACACCACTGACTGTGATGAACTCCATGTCGATCTGGTACTGAGGAACCAACCTGCTTTCCATACCGCGCTCGGTGCCCAGCCAGACCGGCGTCAGTCCGCGCTCACGCAGGCAGCGCGCAACTGCCAGCGCCGGGAACACATGCCCACCCGTGCCACCTGCCATGATTAACGCGATGCGGGGAGCGCCGTTCATTTGCTCACCTTTCTTGGCAAGGCTGAGCGACCCGACAGATTGGATTCATGGCCGATGCGCAGCACGATCCCCAGCCACAATAACGACACCAGCATGCTGGAGCCACCATTTGAAAGCATGGGCAGGGTCAATCCCTTGGTCGGCAACAAACCCATGTTTACACCGATATTGCAAAATGCCTGCAGCCCGACCCAGATTCCAAACGAGGCAGCAACAAATGCCTGAAAAGGCATGGCCGCTTCGGCGGCGGCACGTGCAATGCGCAACACCCGCCACACCATCAGTGCGAACAGACTCAGCACACACAGCACACCGATGAAGCCGAATTCTTCAGCGAAAACTGCAAACACAAAATCGGTATGCGCTTCCGGCAGATAGAACAGCTTCTGAACACTGGCACCCAGCCCAACACCAAACAGTTCACCGCGACCAATCGCGATTAACGATTGCACCAGCTGAAAACCGCTGCCGAAAGGATCATCAAATGGGTCCATGAAGCCGGTAACGCGCTTCCAGCGATAGGGAGAAAACTTGATCAGTGCGCCCGCAACAATCACTCCCAGCCCTGCCGCCATCAGGAAGAATCGCCACTGCATACCCGCAATGAACAGGATGGCCATGCCGACCGACACGAGCACCACGGCAGCACCCATATCCGGTTCCAGCAACAGCAGTAAGGCAGCTGCTGCCAGAATTCCAAAGGGCAGATACGCAGCCTGCAAGCCCACTTTCAGTTCTTTCTGTTTGCGTACCGCATGACCGGCTATGAACATCAGGATGAAAATGCGTGACAGCTCGGAAGGCTGAAAGCGGACTACTACCAGATTGATCCAGCGACGACTGCCATTGACCACTGCACCGATGCCGGGTATCAGCACTGCAATCAGCATCAGGAATGCAATAATCAGCAGAGGAAACTGCAACTTCTCCCATACCGATGTCGGAACCCTTGCCGTCAGGCCACACCCAAGCACACCGACTGCGATGAAGAGCATCTGACGCTTGAAGAAGTAGAAAGAATCGCCGGTTTCACGTGCCGCAATCGAGATGGATGATGAAGCCACCATCACCGCACTGACCAGCAGTATCCCGGCTACCGCCAGCAGCAGCAGAGTGTCCAGCTGCACCGCACGACTGCGGGTACCGCTGCGCGGATAACTGACTGAATGTGCAGTACTGCTCATGAATGCAAACCTCTCACGGCCTCTGCGAATACCGCACCGCGATGTGCGTAATCACGGAACATATCGAGGCTGGCACAGGCCGGCGAGAGCAACACCGTGTCACCTGCCTGAGCGATACGTGCAGCTGCCTGCACCGCCTGCTGCATGCTCTCAACACGCTCGGTGCTGCATACTTCACGAAGCACGGAATCGAGCTGTGCTGCATCCTGGCCAAGCAACACCACATGCCTGACTTTGCCGCGGAAAGATCCGGCCAGAGGTGCGAAGTCCTGGCCTTTGCCCTGTCCTCCCGCAATCACAATCAACGGCCCCTGCATCCCATTCACTGCAGCCAGCGTCGCACCCACATTGGTGCCTTTCGAATCTTCGATATAGCGCACCCCTTTCACATCCGCGATCCACTCAGAGCGATGCGGCAATCCGGCAAATTCACGTAGCGCATTCAGACAGGCTGACTGATCCAGCTGCAGCGCCTCACTCATCGCCAGAGCAGCCAGCGCATTCGCGGCGTTGTGTAGTCCGGTAAGTTTCAGCTCAGACATGGCCAGCAGCGGTTCTCCCTGCCGGCATAGCCAGACTTCAGTACCGGACTTAGACAGACTGTAATCGGCCTGCATCCCTGACTGCACACTGAAGCTCAATACCTTCTGGTCATGGCGCTTCATCGCAACCACCAATGGATCATCCAGATTGATGACAGCGGTGTCACAGCGATCAAATATCTTCGACTTGGCCTGTGCATAGTCGAGCATCGAGCTGTAGCGATCCATATGATCGGACGTAACATTCAGCACGACTGATGTGCACGTAGTAAGTGAACTGGTGATTTCCAGCTGAAAGCTCGATAGTTCCAGTACAAACAGATCAGCAGGCGTTTCCTGCAGCAGGTCAAGCGCGGGCCGGCCCAGATTGCCACCTGCAAAAGCTCGCTTGCCTGATGCCTGAGCCATCAATGCAAGCAAGGTTGTCACCGTACTCTTGCCATTGGTGCCCGTGATTGCGGTGACGGGTGCCTGTACCCTGCGTGCGAACAGCTCAACATCACCCACAATTGGCAGACCTCGTGAGTGTGCTGCCTGCAACAGCGGCGAGCGCAGTGCAATACCCGGTGATGCGATAACTTCAACCACACCATCAAGTGCAGCAGGTGTCAGTTCACCGAGAAAGAGAGGTGCTTCAGGTGCAAACTCTTTCAGGTCATTCAGTCCACCAGGTGTATAGCTGCCATCACACACTGCAAATGGAACGCCCTGAGCATGCAGATGCCGCGCGACCGACAGCCCCGTCCGGCCCAGTCCTGCAATCAAGCGTTTGCCGGCAAGTTGCTGCATCAGCGTACCTTCAGGGTGGCCAGACCCACCAGCACCAGAATGAAAGTAATAATCCAGAAGCGCACGATCACTTTTGGTTCAGCCCAGCCCTTAAGTTCGAAGTGATGATGAATCGGCGCCATCTTGAAGATGCGCTTGCCACGCAATTTGAATGAACCCACCTGCAACATCACCGAAACCGTTTCCATCACGAACACGCCGCCCATGATGAACAGCACGATTTCCTGACGGACGATCACTGCTACCACACCCAGTGCTGCACCCAGTGCCAGCGCACCGATGTCGCCCATGAATACCTGAGCCGGATAGGTGTTGAACCAGAGAAAGCCGAGACCGGCACCGACCATCGCCGAGCAGAACACCAGCAATTCACCACTGCCCGGAACATGCGGAATACCCAGATAGGTGGCAAACACTGCATTACCACTTGCCCACGCAAACACGCCCAGCGCACCAGCCACCATCGAGGCAGGCATGATGGCCAGACCATCCAGACCATCCGTAAGGTTCACTGCATTGCTGGAACCTACTACAACCAGATAAGTGAGCAGCACATAGCCCATGCCAAGCGGGATCGCCACATGCTTGAAAACAGGTACGAACAACGCTGTTTCAGCCGGTACACGCGCCGTGACATACAGGGCAATGGCGCAGCCCAGTCCTGCAACGGTCTGCCAGAAGTACTTGTATCGGGCAATCAGACCCCGGCTATTACCGACTACCAGTTTCAGGTAATCATCTGCGAAGCCGATCAATCCGAATGCCAGCGTGGTGCCCAGCACAATCCAGATGAAGCGATTGTTCAGATCTGCCCACAACAATGTCCCGGCAACCACCGCTACAAGAATCAGTGCACCGCCCATTGTGGGCGTACCTTTTTTATTGAGATGCGACTGTGGGCCATCACTCCGCACCTGCTGACCGATCTGCTTTTCGATAAAGGCACGGATCATGATCGGCCCGATCACGAATGACATGATCAGTGCAGTCAACGCCGCCATGATGGCACGCAGGGTCAGATAGCTGAATGCATTGAAGCCTGTGTAGTGCGCTGCGACCAGTTGTTGTGCGAGGTAATGCAACATGCTTGTTCTCTAGTGTTCTGCGCTCTCAGCAGCAGCTGCGCCTGCCAACAAGGCAGCTACTGCACGCTCCAGACGGTTACCGCGCGAGCCTTTAATCAATATCGTGATACCGGGCTCAATGCTGGCCCGCGCCGCATCAATCAATTCATTCAACGAAGCAAACCATTGCCCGCCTTCGCCAAAGGCTTCAACCGCACGCTGTGAAAGCGCGCCCACGGCAAGCAATCGCTCAACGCCGGCTGCACGCGCGTAGGCGCCCATATCGAAATGCAGCTGCCGGGCATCTGGTCCCAGCTCCAGCATGTCACCGAAAATCAGCCAGCGACGGCCGCCACGACTCTGCAGCGCATCTATACCGGCACGAACAGAATTCGGATTGGCATTGTAGGAATCATCAATCAGGTATGCGCCATGCATGGCGGGTCGAGGTTGCAAGCGGCCACCCACCGGACGCATCGCATCCAGTCCTTTCTGAATCTGCTGCAGCGTTGCACCTGCCGCAGATGCAGCGGCGGCCGCACCCAATGCATTGCGCAAATTATGAATACCGGCCAGCCTCAGACTCACAGCGCAGCTGCCCTGCGGTGCAGTGAGTTCAAAGCGGGTCTGGAATCCCTCAGCGTCGTGATGCGCCAGTACTTTGCTGGCTGAAAAATCGGCAGGCCGATCCACACCAAAGGTGAGCACGTTTTGCGCGCCGCAATGCTTACGCCAGTAATCCGCATAAGCATCATCCGCATTGATAACAGCGACAGACTGACTGGTTAGATCACGGAATAATTCTCCCTTGCCCCGCGCCACTCCCTCAATGCCACCAAACCCTTCCAGGTGTGCAGCACCCGCATTGGTCACCAGCCCGATGGTCGGCCGGACCAGTGCTGTCAGATGCGCAATTTCACCTTGATGGTTGGCGCCCATTTCAATGACCGCCGCCTGATGCGATGCAGTCATGTTCAACAGCGTCAATGGCACACCGATGTGATTATTCAGATTGCCGCGCGTCACCAGCGTTTCACCACGCTGCGCGAGAATGCTGCCCAGCATTTCCTTGGTAGTGGTCTTGCCATTGCTGCCCGTCACTGCAATTACCGGATAAGTGAATTGCTGTCGCCAGAGACTGGCGAACTGCGACAAGGCGGCCAGCACATCCGGCACCACGATCTGAGGTAATGCCACAGGCATCTCGTGATCTACCAGCGCCGCCGTCGCCCCCTGCGCAACCGCAGTACCGATAAAGGCATGGCCATCAAAATTGGGGCCTTTCAAGGCAACAAACAAGGCTCCGGCCGCAAGCGTGCGCGTATCTATAGAAATGGATGTGAAGGCCACATCCGCACCGACCAGACGCCCATTCACGTGATGCGCCAGACTTGCAGCGGTGAACTCCAGATGCTTCATGCAGCACCTCGCAAACAGGCCTGCACAGCCTCGCGGTCACTGAAGTGAAACGTCTGGTTACCGATGATCTGATAATCCTCATGCCCTTTGCCGGCAATCAGCACCATGTCATCCGGCTGCGCCATATGCAGCGCCTGCTCAATGGCCTGAGCACGATCCGGCTGGATAATTACGGGATAGTTGCCCATACCCGACTGGATGGCAGCGAGAATCAGCTGCGGATCTTCACTGCGTGGATTGTCATTGGTCAGAATCACCTGATCGGCCAGCTCAGCAGCAACCGAGCCCATGGATGCACGTTTACCTGTATCACGATCGCCGCCACAGCCAAACACACAGATCAGCTGTCCACGACAATGTGATTTCAGTACCTGCAATGCTTTCTTCAAGGCATCAGGTGTATGCGCATAATCAATCACCACCCGCTTTATGGCTGTACCCAGCAATTCCATGCGTCCCGGCGGTGCGGCCGACTGCTGCAGCGCCTCGACTGCGCGATCCAGAGATACATCCCAGCCAAGCAACACAGACAATGCAGCCAGCAAGTTTTCAGCATTGAATCGTCCCAGCAAGGCTGAACGCAGCGTTGCAACGCCGAAGCTGCCATCCAGTTGCAACTGCAACCCGCTATCACTCAGTTCAACTGCACGTGCACGCAGCACACGGGGAGCAGCAAGATCCACCTCACAGCCATACACAGTGGTGATCTTCGCTGTGGTTGGGCGTGCTGCAAGCTCACGCCCAAATGCATCGTCAACATTCAGCACACGATGCCGCAATCCATGAACCTGGAATAGCTGAGCCTTGGCTTCACCATAGGCCAGCATGCTGCCGTGGTAATCGAGATGATCACGACTCAGATTGGTGAACACCGCCGTATCAATACGCACAGCAGCGATACGATCCTGATGCAATGCATGAGAAGAGACCTCCATCGCCACTCTGGTTGCACCCGCTTCATGCATCTCGGCGAGCTGGCGATGCACACTCACCACATCTGGCGTGGTATGCGTTACCGCTTTCAGAGCAGGCAGTCGGCCATATCCCACCGTGCCTGAATATCCTGCTGCCATGCCACAGCGCTCCGCAGCCGCTGCCAGCAAGTAAGCGGTGGTACTTTTTCCGTTAGTGCCAGTGATGGCAGCAATTTGCAGGTGTGCAGACGGCTGCAGGTAAAATCGATCGGCCAGCTCACCCAGCAAATTGGTCAGATTCGGAATAGCCACACATCGTGCAGCGGTGATGCTGCATGATGCTCTGCCCTCTGCGGGTTGCCACAACACCACACTGGCACCGTTATGCACTGCCTGAGGCGCATAATCCAGGCCGTGTGTTCTGAGTCCCGGCACAGCAATAAATATCGAACCCGGAAACTGCGCCCGGCTATCCAGCGACAAACCGGACACAGACAGATCAGGTATCTGCTGCAGCTGCGCATCACTGACCAGACCACGCAACAACGCACGCAAATTGCGCGCTGCGTGCAGTGCATCGGGCTTCAATGCCACTGCGTTCATGGTGTCACTCCGGTCTGCACCACGGTCGAAGTTGGTACAGCATCCAGACCATCTGGCGGCACAGCGAGCAAGCGCAATGCGCCTGACATGATGCTGGCGAATACCGGAGCAGCCACGGTGGCTGCGTAGTAAGTGCCATCACGCGGCTCATTGATGACAATCACCGTAGCCAGGCGGGGATGACTGGCTGGCACGAGCCCACCAAAACTGGCGACGTACCTGTCTGTTGAGTAACCGCCCATGCTGGCGAGTCTGGCTGTGCCGGTTTTTCCCGAAACCTGATATCCCATGATGGCAGCCAGCTTGCCTGTGCCTTCTGCACTGACCACGCCCTGCATGATCTTGATCATCTCGTGTGCTACGCCCTGATCAATGACCCGCGTACCTTCAACCGGCCCGTCAACCCGCTTGAAGGACAAGGGTCGCGCAATGCCACCCGCACCGAGAATGGCATAGGCTTGCGCCAGCTGCAGCGGCGTCACCTGCAAACCATATCCAAACGACATGGTGGCCTGACTGATCGGACGCCATTGCTTGTAATTGATCAGCATGCCGGCTGATTCGCCGGGAAAGCCACTGCTGGTCTTGCGACCGAAGCCGAAGGCATCCAGCGTGCCCCACATCTGCTCTGCTGTCAGTGACAGAGCCAGCTTGGTCATACCCACATTGCTGGATTTGGCCATCACAGTGGTCAGCGGCGCAGCACCGATGAGATGTTCATCGCTGAAAGTTTTGACGCCCACAGTAATCTGACCGGGCGAGGTATCAATGATGGTATCGGCATGGTAACGACCCGTTGCCACACCGGCCGCAGCGACGAAGGGCTTCATGATGGATCCCGGCTCCATCAGATCCGTTGCGGCCCGGTTACGGTAATCGCTCGCTTCACGCTGCTCAGGATCATTGGGGTTATACGAAGGCTGATTGACCATTGCGAGCACTTCGCCCGTTTCCACATCAATCACGATGGCAGAACCCGAGACGGCGCGATGATCCTGTACAGCCTTTTTCAATTCCCGATAGGCCAGATACTGAATACGGACATCAATGCTGGTGGTGATGTCCTGACCGGGTCGTGCCGCACTGATGCTTTCGACGTCTTCCACTGAATGTCCCAGCCGATCCTGAATGACCAGCTTGGCACCCGGCGTACCACTCAGCCAGCGATCGTAAGCCATCTCCAGACCTTCACGACCCGCATCATCCAGGTTGGTAAAGCCCAGCACATGTCCGGTGACTTCACCGGCCGGATAGAAGCGACGGTATTCACGTTGCAGATATACACCAGGGATATTCAGCGCCTTGACCTGCGCCGCATCCTTCGGATTCATATGACGTATCAGATAAACGAAATTGCGATCCAGATTGCTGGATACTTTCTGCTCCAGCCACTTTGGCTCGCGGTTCAGCGCTTCAGCCAACTTGGGAATCTGATCAGCGGCCTGATTCAGCTGGTCAGGGTTGATCCATACTGAATCCACCGGCGTACTGATCGCCAGCGGTTCACCATTGCGGTCATAGATTGCGCCCCGGTGCGCAGCCAGCTTGGCCACTCGCGAGAACCTAGCCTTGCCTTCCTTCAGCAGGGATCCGTCATCAAACAACTGTAAATCAGCGGCGCGGACAATCAGGCCCAGACCCAGCAGCCCAAGCAAAACATGCACCCAGCGCAACCGGCCGCGGAATTGCTCCACGGCAAAGTTCTTGTTGTTATCGTTGCTGCGCAAGTCGATCAACGCCGGGATCCTCTTCTCTGATCAGGATTCATGGCTGTTCAACCAGTCGCACCTGATTGGGATCAGGCACCACCATACGTAAATCTTCACGGGCCATCTTTTCAATGCGCCCATAAGTCACGAGCGTGCTTTGCTCAAGACGCAGCTGGCCCCACTCGGTATCCAGCTGATCCCGTTCCTTTTCGAGACGCTGCAATTCCACAAACTGGTTTCGTGACTGCTGCTTGCCCCATACCACGCCAACTGCCGTGGCCAGCACTGCACACCACAAAACCAGCAATGTCAGTTTCACCGGCAGGTTCATGCAGCCATCCGTTCTGCAACACGCAGAATGGCACTGCGCGAACGCGGATTACGCCGCACCTCTTCGGCACTGGCGTGGATCGCCTTGCCGATGCGTTTGAGACGGGCACGCCGCTCCGGCGGTATAACCGGCAACCCGGCATACATAGGATCATCCTGAGAGAATTGCTGCATGAAGCGCTTGACGCGCTGATCTTCCAGCGAGTGGAAGCTGATGACACACAGACGGCCACCGGGTTTGAGCTGATTCACCACCTGCTCCAGCGCCAGATCGATCTGCTGCAATTCATCATTCACTGCAATGCGGATGGCCTGGAATGTGCGGGTAGCGGGATGCTTGCCGGGTTCACGGGTCGGCACGGCATCGCTGACCACCTGCGCCAGCTCAGCAGTCGTGGTAATCGGCTTTTCACTGCGCTGCTGCACGATTGCACTGGCGATACGTCGGGCAAAGCGTTCTTCGCCATACTCACTGATCACGCGCAACAGCTCGTGCTCGCTGACTTTCGCCAACCAGCCTGCCGCCGTGATGCCTGTTGAGTTATCCATCCGCATATCCAGCGGCCCGTCTTGCATAAAGCTGAAACCACGTGCCGCATCATCAAGCTGCGGCGACGACACACCCAGATCAAACAAAGCCCCGTCCAGACCCTGAGTCATACCCGCTGTCTGTAGCGCATCACCGAGCTCAGCAAAGGCGCACTGCACCAGCTGTAACCGTACTTCATTCGCGTGGCGTTCACGCCCCAGCGAAATCGCAGTCGGATCACGATCCAGACCTAACAATCTGCCACCGGCACCGAGACGCTTCAGAATCTGGCTGCTGTGCCCACCTCTGCCGAAAGTTGCATCCAGATAGCAACCCTCAGCTTTAATGACCAAAGCGGCCAGTACCTCTTCAAGCAGTACCGGCTCATGTTTGAAATCCGGCACACTCACTAAAGCGCAATCGAATTGAGTTCAGGTGGTAAATCCTGATTGCCACGATAGGCCTGCAGAGCCGACTCGCGCTGCGCAACCCACAGGGTTTCATCCCACAACTCGAAGCGTGTCCCCTGACCTGACAGCACCACATCCCGGCTCAATCCGGCGTACTCACGCAAATTGGGTGGAATCAGCACCCGACCGTGCGAGTCCAGCTCAATGTCAGTGGCGTGACCGATCATCAGACGCTGCAGATCGCGGGCCATGGGATTCAGGGCAGGTAGCCTGGTTAACTTGCGCTGGATTTCTTCCCAGTCGTGCAGCATGTAAATCAGCAGGCAGCGGTCACGATGATCAATGGTCACCACCATTCGCCCATCGGCGTCTTCAGCAATGCTTTCCCGGTAACGGGTTGGCACCGCAAGACGACCTTTTGGGTCGAGCGTGACTTTGTTTTCACCGCGAAACATGGATATTCAGCTTGCCCCGACTTCAGAAACCAGAAAAAACCACTGGCGCTCACTCGCCACCCAAAAATCCCATTTCATCCCATTTTTTTCCACCGGAATGCACTATAGGTAGGCACACTTCGGCAAGTCAACGGTGTTATGCAAAATTCCTGTTGAGGCTCAGTGACTTAGGTCATTTTTGGTTCCCATGAGCAGAGCAAAAAATGACACAATCCATCCGAATCAGATAGTTAAAGGAATTTTGTCGAATCGGATTCACGATCCGCGCTGGGGCATAAATGGCATGCCAAACACCCCGTCCGACAAGCCAAACCGGCTGGTTGCGCAAAAGTGGTGCTGAATGATGAAAAAGAGCTGGTTTTACAGGTGTTTTCTTATCTTGAGGGTGGAGTTGAATGGAATTTTTCATTGATCTGGCAACCGTCCGGAACATCACCCGGCAGGAGGAAGCGCAGGCGCGCGAAGAAATTGCCGGCATCGGAGCCATCGGCGCGTATCAGCAGTCCCTGCGGCGTCACGACGAACGGCTTGCCCGGGCAAGTGACGCATCCACGCTGGCGTGCAAGGCCGGCTGCTCGTGGTGCTGTCACTTTTCAGTGGACATCCGTCCGGTTGAAGCCTTCAACATTCTGGAACACATGCAGATCGTATTCAGTGCCGAACAGCGTGACAGTCTTGCTCAGCAGATGGTAGCGAACAGCAAGATACTGGGCCACCTTGATGATATGCAGCGCATGCAACATACCCTCAAATGTCCGTTCCTGATGCAGGATAAATGCGGCATCTACGAAGCCCGACCACAGACCTGCCGCAACTATCACGCAACCAATTCCGCTGGATGCCAGCAATCATATGAAGAGCCCGACAATCTGGATATCGCACCCGAATTCGCGCCCTTGGTGTATCAATCAGGCGGGGCACATGTGGATGCCTTTTCAAAGGCGATACAGGATGCTGGATACGACCACGCTGCCTATGAACTGAACAGCGCTATGACGGAACTACTGGCCGATCCCGTCGGAATTCGACAGCGCTTCGATACAAGAATGCCGGCTTTCACCGGCATTCAGGGCACCGAAGTGGCGCTGGAATTTTTTGAACTGGATGAGTAGCAACCGGAGTTGCTACTCAATCAAAACACCAAATATCAGTGTGCAGCAGCAGCGGCAGCACCCGGTTCAAGGAACTCAGCTTCAAGTGTCAATGTCGTTTCATCACCCACAGTGGACTTCTCCATGCCCCACTCGCTGCGATTGATGACCATCTTGCCGTTAAAGCCGATACGGTAACCGCCAGCCGGTGGCGACACATTACCGGCCTGAACAAAGTTCACATCCATCGTGGCAGGCTTGGTGACACCCAGGAATGTCAGATCACCAGTCACACGCAATTCATTCGGTCCAGTACGGACAATCTTGGTGGATTTGAAGGTTGAGGTTGGATACTTCTCGGTGTTCAACCAAACCGCACTGTTGAGCTTGGCGTCGAACACCGGGATCAGCGATGAAACAGTCGTCATGTGCGCGGTTGCTGTCAGCTGGCTGCGAGTGACATCAGCCGCATCAAACTTCAGCGTGCCATCCACCGTAGGGATGATGCACGAAAGCAAAGAAAATCCGTGATGTGAAACGCTCCAGACGATCCGGCCGTGATCATGCTCCAGCACATAGTCACCTGACTTCACTTCCGAAAGATTTTTGGTAAGTGGCACGATGACATTCGGGCCACCACCCATGCCACCCGCATCACCGCCACCCATACCGCCTGCACCCATGCCAGCGTCACCGGCGCCCATACCCGCTCCCATGCCTGCTTCACCACCCGCATCCATGCCGGCAGCAGGTGGATTCTGCGCAAAGGCAATCCCCACGCCGATGGCGCAGGCGGCGGACAAGGCAATAGCAATGATTTTTCTGGTTGATGTGTTCACAGGCTGCTCCCGACAGTTGGCGAATATTTTTCGTTTATGACATGGAACCGCAGAGCGGGCAAGGGGGCGTGACTTTAATTCACACTCAAGTACCGATGTGCGGTACAGCCCGCGCTTGTACCATTGCCAGCTCTATTCCTGAATGAATCCATGCAATCAGCCATGCCCATCGAACTGACGCCCGTCGAAGCCCGCATCCTTGGTTGCCTGATCGAAAAGGCCATCACCACACCAGACCAATATCCGCTTTCACTGAACGCGCTGACCAACGCCTGCAACCAGAAAAGCAACCGGCATCCGGTCATGGAACTGGATGAACACACCGTTCAGCAGGCGCTTGATACGCTGGTGCATAAGCATCTGGTACTGGACCGCTCCGGCTTCGGCAGTCGCGTACCCAAGTACCAGCACCGGTTCTGCAACACCGGCTTCGGCTCGCTTGAACTATCTGCGCTGGAACTGGCCATTCTGTGTGAACTGCTGATACGAGGCCCGCAGACACCGGGCGAATTACGCACGCGCACAGCACGCATGGCCGAAGTCAAGGAGGTCAACGAAGTGGAAGCCGCCTTGAATCATCTGGCTTCCCGGCAGGACGGCCCGTTCGTCGTGGCGCTGCCACGCGAACCCAATCGCCGCGAAGCGCGTTATGCGCATCTGCTCAGCGGCGCAGTTGACATGCAGCAACTATCTCACAATTCCACGCCCGACGAATCACCTGCACACTCATTGCAGGCGCGAATAGAACAACTCGAACAACAGGTAACCGAACTGACTCAGGAAATGGCAGCGCTAAAAACACAACTGACAGGCAGCGATTCTGTATAGCTGCTAAACAGCTGATTCGAGCACATCCAACTTGCATCCCGCTGAATTGCCATAGATGATGATTGCCCATCAAGCAATAAGCGTGGCAAGCCCCGTTGAATCGGGCACACACCTCACCTAACACCTCCAGAAACACCAATCGATCCGCTGTCTCTCTATAGATTGCTTCGCGGCCATCGCCACGCGATGTAAGGTGATACAACGCACCCGGAAATTCGATACGCAATGGACGGGACATATGACCTCCTTATCATGTGCAGGGCTTCAATATTAATTAACCATCCGCTGACTTGCGCTTGCAAAAATCAAGACCTGACCCCGCCTCCTGTCGAAGTATCATTCCAGTTGACCGAATAAATTAAACCGGAGAGTGCCATAGTCAGTCGAAACGAAATGCAAATTGCTAAATGACATGATGTCTCCCCTTTGAAAGGGATTAGTTACTGTATTTTATTAATATGAATGGAACAGCGTATATCCGCCATATACCGCCCTTCGAAACTCTGCCCCGGAAAAACCCTGTCTATCTGAATAGCCCATACTGGAGTTCTGGGATCCTCGATGTCATAGCCGGCGGACATGAAATAGGGCTTCTCGCCATGAATGAGAATCGCATTTCGTTGATCGGTGTTATAGCCAATTTGGCTAACGGTGACTCCATCTTTTCCTTCATTCACTACAAATATATGGCCACCCTCTCCATATAACCCACCGCTTTTGCACTCATCGACAATGGGTTCATACATGACCAACGTCTCGGGTCCGCGTTCGTTTAATGCCAGGACTGTTTTTCGCAGGCGAGGCTTTGCTTTACCAGAGCTGATACGCTGTTGAAACTCCGACAGCCAAGTGTCGTAAGAAAGTGGCTCCTTTAGCTTGGCGGTGAAGCGAGCCAAATGGCTTTCTATTGCATAGACAAGCTTTAAATTATTCTGCACATCCATTTCTTCCCACACTAGGAAAGGTCTGAACAATTCCTGCTGACGGTTGATGTTGAGGAGATGGCATGGATTTCATCGTGCTCTGCCAGCAAGTGGCTGGCATTTTGGCATCTGTGCGCCGCGTTCCTTGCGGCTGTTGTCCGTGATCACGCGC
>CAILZL010000018.1 GCA_903838705.1 uncultured Pseudomonadota bacterium | reverse complement strand
GACGCGTGCGCTTGCGGTAGCGTTCAAACCCCGCCGTGGCCAAACTCTGCTGCGTCGGTTTCATCACCACTTCACCTGTTATCAGTTCAGTGGCGACATTCTATGATGACGGGGAAATAAATCAGAGATTCCCTAGCTTGGTAAACTCCGGATGCGTTGGATGAATTTTCTGCTCACCACCATCGGCGGCTCATCGGCAGGAAACGCATTCAAGTTCTTCAAGAATGCTTCACACACCGTATAGCCCTTGCCATTCACCAAGCGATAGCGACCAGCGGTTGCAGTCTTGCTAGCCTCCTGCTTCTGCTTGACCACCGGCTCCGCGGCCTGACTAACTAGTGTTGCGCCCAGCAACACTAGCGCCAGCCTCGTATGCAACCTCGATAATCTCATCTCAGTTGCTCCTATTGACCTGATGTCAGCCAAAACGATGTAATCCGATACCAAGCCTCATCTAACCTTCAACCCCTCATCCAGATACTTCGTCACCGGCGACAAGAAGAACTCGATCACCGACGATGATCAGTGACGATATCCGCCTGCACGGCCATGCTCGCTTGAATCGACGTATCTCTGCCATCCACTATGAAAGCAGTATGCTCTGGCTTAATGTGTACCCTGTGTATATCCACCTGCACAAGCCTGACCTTTCGGCGCACATTTAAGGCACACTTGCGCAGTTCAGCTGCTGTGTCCGTTCTGGCGTTGCTGCGTGCAGATGCCAGATTAAGGTGAACCTTCTGAACTTGTAAACCATCGCTTTTGAATCAGGCTCTTTCCTCTATGCGCATTCATTCGTGGAACGTCAACGGCATCCGTGCGGTGCTCAAGAAAAATAACTTCTACCCCTATCTGGAAACCTATCAGCCCGACATTCTGTGTCTGCAGGAAACCAAGGCGGAACGCGGTCAGGTCGAGGTCGATCTGCCTGATTATTTTGAATACTGGAATTCGGCGGTGAAGAAAGGCTATTCAGGCACTGCTATTTTTTCAAAGCAGAAGCCACTGGCGGTTATCAACGGCCTGCCTGAGAACATCACCAGTCAGTATCGCTTTGCCGATGATGCGTTCGGTGACCCTACGGATGAAGGCCGCGTTATCGCCGCCGAGTTCGAGAAGTTTTATGTGGTTACGGTGTATACGCCCAACGCCAAGGATGATCTGGGCCGGCTGGCCTTGCGCCATGAAAAGTGGGACCCGGCATTTCTGGCCTACTGCCGGCAACTTGAGCAACACAAGCCGGTTATTTTCTGCGGTGACCTGAATGTGGCGCATACCGAACTGGATCTGGCCAACCCGAAATCCAACCGGGGCAAGAAGGGCTTTACTGATGAAGAGCGCGCCGGATTCCAGCATTTCATCGATGCCGGATTCGTCGACACGCTGCGCCTGTTCAAGCAGGGCAACGGACATTATTCATGGTGGAGTCACTTCGCCAACTCACGGGCACGGAACATCGGCTGGAGAATTGACTACGTGCTGGTGTCCCAGTCGCTGCGCAGCAAGGTGACAGCAGCCGATATTCATGCAGATGTCATGGGCAGCGATCATTGCCCGGTCAGTATTACGTTAGATATCCAGCCATAATGCACGTCCAGCGCCATTTGGCTTGACGGCCGGGTCAGGTGGCATGGTAGATTGCAGCCATGAATACGGCTTTCTGCTTCTATCGCTACTTCTGGTTCTCGCACCGTGCAGGCGGCGGGGAAACGAGCGTGTAGGTTTCAGAAACACATCGAATCACCAAACCGCCGGACACACCGGCGGTTTTTTTTTGGCCGACCAGCCATCTATTAAAGATTGATACCTGTGCAGGAGATCGTGATGACCACCAAATCCACCAGTGCCGCCGACGGCTGGATTGCGCCGATCGACAAGACCGGCCCGACCGACGATGAGCGGATCAAGGAAGTGCGCCCGTTGCCGCCGCCTGAACATCTGCTGCGCTTCTTTCCGGTTCGCGGCACTACCGTGGAAACCCTGATCACCACCACACGGCAGAACATCAAGCACATCATGAACGGCAAGGATGACCGCCTGCTGGTGATCATCGGCCCCTGCTCGATTCATGATCCTGCTGCTGCAATGGAATATGCGCACAAGCTGCGCGCACAACGTGCGCAATATGCGGATACGCTGGAAATTGTCATGCGCGTGTACTTCGAGAAACCGCGCACCACGGTGGGCTGGAAGGGACTGATCAATGACCCGGGCCTGGATGAAAGTTATCGCATTGATGAAGGTCTGCGTATTGCGCGTCAGCTGCTGAGCGACATCAACCGCCTCGGCCTGCCGGCCGGTGGCGAATTCCTCGACACCATCTCGCCGCAGTACATCGGTGATCTGATCAGCTGGGGCGCCATCGGTGCGCGTACCACCGAAAGTCAGGTGCATCGTGAGCTGGCTTCGGGTCTGTCGGCTCCCATCGGCTTCAAGAATGGCACAGATGGCAACATTCGTATCGCCACCGATGCCATTCAATCTGCTGCGCGGCCCCATCACTTCCTCAGCATTCACAAGAACGGTCAGGTGGCCATTGTGGCTACGACCGGCAACAAGGATTGCCATGTCATTCTGCGCGGCGGCAACAAGCCCAACTACGATGCCGAGAGTGTGGCCAGCGCATGCAAGGATCTTGAAGCCGTCAAACTGCCGCCGCGTCTGATGGTGGATTGCTCCCATGCCAACAGCAGCAAGCAGCATGAAAAACAGCTTGAAGTAGCACGCAACATTGCCGGGCAGATCAGCGGCGGTTCAGAACATATTTTCGGCGTAATGGTAGAAAGCCATCTGAAAGCCGGTGCGCAGAAATTCACACCGGGTAAGGATGACGCAGCACAGCTGGTCTATGGTCAGAGCATCACCGATGCGTGTATCGGCTGGGATGATTCTGAATATGTGCTGGATCTGCTGAGCAAGGCGGTCACGGCACGCCGCGCAGCGAGATAACTGTCACCTCAGGCTGGACAGGTGTGATGCCTTTCCAGCCGGGCAATTCACTGAGCGAATTTAAAGAGGGAGTTGGCCGATAAGCCGGGTTTTGTCGAGGACAATCATTCATCTGGGATGCGCGTCACCGCACACCTCTAGCAACCTACCCGGAAGCAGTGCGGGCCACACTTTGCAACTTGCGTTGCCTGCTTCCCTATTTGGTCTTGCTCCGAGTGGGGTTTACCGTGCCGTCGAGTGTTACCACCGACGCGGTGCGCTCTTACCGCACCCTTTCACCCTTACCGTTCATGCTTGCGCATGACTTAGGCGGTTTGCTCTCTGTTGCACTTTCCGTAGGCTCGCGCCTCCCAGGCGTTACCTGGCACTCTGCCCTGTGGAGCCCGGACTTTCCTCCACTCGCGCCTTGCGGCGTTTGCAGCGATTGTCTGGCCAACTCCCGGCGCGCATGGTGCAGAGACCACCCCCAACAAGCAAGTAATTATTGCTTGCCGGCTTTGTGCTTCACTGCCAGCTCATACAATTCGGCGCGATTGGCGCCACAGATGCGAGCTGCCAGTTTGGCGGCCTGCGAGGCGGGCAGCTCTTCCAGTAATGTGAACAGCAACTGCTCGGCCTGAATACTGGTGGCGGCAGTTTCCAGCGCTGGCGCGCCTTCCACCACCAGCACGATTTCACCCCGCGACATATCCGCATCGTTTGCGGCGCGTTGCGCCAGTTCACCCAAGGTGCCGTAGTAGCTGGTCTCATGCAGCTTGGTCAGCTCGCGGCACACTGCCGCACGACGATTGTCACCAAAGACGGCCAGCATGTCGGCCAGCGTCTCCTGACAACGATGCGGCGCTTCATAAAACACCAGAGTGCGCGGTTCATGCAGCAATTCACGCAGCCGTTCGCGTCGCTTGCCCGATTTGGCAACCAGAAATCCTTCAAAGGCAAAGCGCGCTGTGGACAAACCCGACACAGACAATGCCGCAATAGCGGCACAAGCACCAGGAATCGGCACAACACGAATGCCGTGCTGGATCAGCTCGCTCACCAGACCGTAGCCGGGATCGCTGATCAGCGGAGTGCCCGCATCAGAGATCAACGCCACATCCATACCGGATTGCAGACGATTCAACAATTCGACGGTGCGATGCTGCTCATTGTGTTCATGCAGGGACAGCATCGGTGTATGGCAGCCGATCAGCTGCAACAGCTTGCCGCTATGCCGGGTGTCTTCGGCGGCAATCAACTGCACGCTGGCCAGAATCTGTCGCGCCCGTGCGCTGAGATCATCCAGATTACCGATCGGTGTCGCCACCACATATAAAATACCATTGGACATGCGGCGACCTTGGCGAAGCTCCGTATAATGGATCAGGAAACAGTGACAGCGCAGTTGCGCGCTCTCATGCTGCGGGGGAATCAGGCGACATGCAAGTGCGGATCACATCCAGACTCCGGTTCGTATCAATTGTGCTGACCTTGCTGATGCCATTTGGCGTTGATTGCCTGGCACAAAGTGCCCCTGGCAATCCATCGGGTACTGCAGCGCAGACCAAGGCACCACCTCAACCTCAACCCGTGACTGCGCCTGCATTGCAGCGCCTTGCCCTGCTGCTGCCTCTGTCCGGTAAACAACAGGCAGCAGGCATGGCAATTCGTGATGGCTTCATCGCTGCCGCACTGCAACAGCCAGCCAGCAGGCGTGGTGACATCGAGATATTTGACACCAATGATAAAGGTGTACTGGATGCCTATTCACGCGCGCTGCAGAATGGCGCGAACATGATCGTGGGCCCGCTGCTCAAAGAAGACGTTGAGGCACTTGCGAAAAGCCGGCTTACCAGCGTGAGCACACTGGCATTGAACACACTGAGTGATCAGCAACTGTCAACAAGTTTCATGTTGCAGTTTGCGCTTGATCCGGAAGAAGAAGCACGCCAGGTAGCGCAACGCGCAATCGCAGAAGATCACCACCGCGCCATCATGCTCGTACCCGCAAATGAATGGGGACAGCGCATGCAGCGTGCTTTTGCTGAGGAACTGAAGGCGTCAGGCGACAGCATTGTTGATTCACGCAGTTATGACCCGAATTCGACTGATCTGGTCGCCCTGGTCAAGCCTCTGTTTGCCTCGCGCAAACCACAGCCGGCACGCAAGCCAGATGACCCGCCAGCGGCCAGAAACGCGATTCCGGAAAGCCGTGATGACTTTGATTTTGTTTTCATGGCCGCCCAGCCCGCACAGGCCAGACAGGTGTATCCGGCGATTCGTTTCGTGTTGTCCGATGCGAGTATTCCTGTTTATGCCACCTCTGACAGTTACGCCACCGACAGCAAGAGCAGGGACATTGATGCATTGCGAGTGGCCGACATGCCCTGGGTCATCAATCGCGACAGCGATACGGCGAACTTGTACGCACAGATGGAGCGCGCATGGGGTGCCGCCTTGCGCAGTCGCAGCCGCCTGTATGCCTTTGGTATTGATGCATACAAATTATGTGACTGGCTGAACACCGCACAGCCCCAGCTGGCAGCGCCTCTGCATGGCACCACCGGCCTGCTGACTCTGGATTCATCGGGACGCATACATCGACAACTGGACTGGGCTCAGATTATCAATGGCACACCGCAGCCATTACCCGGCCTGAATAACAATTAGTGGACTGCACATGGACAATCGTTACCGCAAGGAAGCTGGTGATCAGAGTGAAGCGGATGCACTTCGGCATCTGCAAGCCGCAGGGTTAAAACTCATTACCCGCAACTACCGCTGCCCGGGTGGCGAACTCGATCTGGTCATGCTGGATCAGCAGACGCTGGTGTTTGTAGAAGTACGCTTCCGCCGTGATCGAAATTTCGGTGGTGCACTGGCTTCAATCAATACACGCAAACAGCAGCGCCTGCTGCTGGCAGCACAGCGCTTTCTGCAAACTCATCGGGAGTATCAGAAGTTGCGCGCCCGATTTGATGTGGTCAGTCTGGAAGGCGATGCCGGCGCACCCAAACTGCAATGGATCAAGGATGCATTCTGCGGATAACACCGCATCAACAACAGCAACTCTATCCGGGCGATTCCAGATTTCATCCAGCTGAAACCAGACTGAAATACAGTCCGCATACATTCAGCCACGCTATCTGAGTGGCGGTGGATCAGGCATTAGCCCTACTCAGTAGCGCACAAGAGCAACCGGTCAGGGGCCTGACCGGCCAACATCATTAACTGAATAGAGTGCATCCATGAAAAAATTACTGGCTACCACAGTCGTACTTGCCACGGGACTGGTCACAGCAATGCCCGTACTGGCAGATCGTGATGAGGAAATGGAGTTTCACTCTGATCGCAGTTTCTCCCTCGCTGTGTATGGCGATGCCCCTTACGGTTGCAAGGCACCCACTTCAGCCGCCGCCGCAGATGAATGTCCTGCCGGCTCAACTTTTTTACCTGACAGCCCGAATGGCCCAAATCCGGGCGACACAAGACAGATCGCCGCAACACCTGCATTCATCGCAGCCGTCAATCGCGACCCTAGAGTAGAACTGGTAGTGCACGCGGGCGACATTCATTCCGGCAGCACCTACTGCACAATGGCTTACAACCAGACCGTCTTCAATCTGTGGACGCAATTCAAAGATCCGCTGGTCTATACCCCCGGTGACAATGAATGGACTGATTGCCAGAAGTCAAAGGAAGGCGGCGGCGTGAAAAATGCCGCTGGTGAATATGTAGATTACGCAGCCGGACATCCGGTCGCGAACCTCGCACTGGTCCGCTCCATGTTCTTTCCGGAAGCCGGCAAGACACTCGGTGGGCGCACCAAGTATGTCACTTCACAGGCTCAGGCTTTCGACCCCGCGCATCCTGCTGATTCAGAGTACGTTGAGAACGTCATGTGGGAACAGTCACAGGTCATGTTCGTAACATTGAATATTCCCGGTGGCTCAAACAATGATGACGATCAGTGGAACACCAGTGCTTTCGGTACAACCAGGTCAGGACCACAGATTCAGGAAGTGGCCCAGCGAACTGCCGCTGATCTGCGCTGGCTGGATGCAGCCTTTATTCAGGCAAAGGCGCATGGTGACAAGGCTGTTGTCATCGTTGAACAGGCGGACATGTGGGATCTTGATGGCACAGGCCCGTCACTGGCTCATATCGCCAACTACGAACCTTTCATTGCAAAAATTGCCGCACTCACCAGGGACTTCAACAAGTCAGTCCTGCTGATAAACGGTGATTCGCATAAGTACCGCTCAGACAACCCGCTGCAGAACAATGCACCTTGTGTCATTGAAACCGGCACCGGCACTGATACGGCCGCTTGTACGGATGATAGCTACGACAATCACCCTTACTATGCAGATGGTGTAGCCAATTTCCATCGTCTGGTGGTTCATGGCAGCACCTTCCCGTTGCAATACACACGGCTCAATATCAACCCGCGTGCCAGCTACCCCACCACGGCTAGCAGCTTTGGTCCATTCAGCTGGGAACGCGTGATTCCCTGAATCTGACTGAACGCACTGGAACGTCATGTGGTGTGACGTTCCAGTCCCGATCCGTAAACAGATAGACAATCCATTCGCGCACCTCTGATTCCAGATGGTGCCGGCCAAGTCTCAGAAAGCTGGATTAGCTTAAACCAGCCAGATCGCAGCTTCCCTGAAGCCAGCAAATCAGTAGCTAGTGCTGCGACCGGCTGCCATGATTACCCGGACTATCATCAGGTAACCAGACCCTGCCCATACGCCTACTGCACAGCGATGGTGAAATCAGTAGACTCGGCATTCCATACCAACAACACAGGAGTCAGTCATGACCCGCGATACCAGCCAGTGGCGTTTTGAAACCAAGTCAGTGCATGCGGGCTATTCACCTGAACCCACTACGCATTCCGTGGCCGTGCCGCTGTATCAGACCGTGGCATATTCATTCGACAGCGCCCAGCATGGCGCAGACCTGTTTGATCTGAAGGTGCCGGGCAATATCTATACGCGCATCATGAATCCCACACAGGCCGTGCTCGAAGAGCGTGTCGCCGCACTGGAGGGAGGACTGGCTGCACTGGCGCTGGCATCAGGCCAAGCTGCAATCACCTACGCTATTCAGACGATTGTTGAAGCTGGTGACAACATTGTATCCAGCAGCGCATTGTATGGCGGCACATACAATCTGTTTGCGCATACGCTGCCGCAATTCGGTATTGAAGTGCGCTTTGCAGATTATCGCAAACCGGCCAGTTTTGAACCGCTGATCGATGCACGCACTAAAGCTCTGTATGTGGAGTCACTGGGCAATCCGCAGGGCAACATCACTGACATCGCTGCAATGGCGGCACTGGCACATCGTCATGGCATTCCATTGATAGTGGACAACACGGTTCCCAGTCCGTATCTGTGCCGGCCCATTGAACACGGCGCCGACATCGTGGTGCACTCACTCACCAAGTATCTTGGCGGTCATGGCACCAGCATCGGCGGCATCATTGTTGACTCCGGCAAGTTTCCCTGGGCAGATCACAAGGAACGCTTTAAAGGGTTGAATGAACCTGATGTCAGTTATCACGGCGTGGTGTACACCGAAGCACTGGGTCCCGCTGCATATATTGGTCGTGCCCGCGTCGTACCTCTGCGCAACATGGGCGCAGCCATTTCGCCATTCAATGCCTGGCAGATTTTACAAGGCATTGAAACCCTGGCATTGCGCATGGATCGTATATGCAGCAACACGCTTGCTGTTGCGCAATATCTGAAGTCACATGCAAAAGTCAGCTGGGTAAATTATGCCGGCCTCGCCGACCACCCCGATCATCAACTCGCAAGGGAATTGATGGATGGTCGCGCTTCCGGTCTGCTGACCTTCGGCGTAAAGGGCGGCCGGGCAGGCGGCGAACAATTCCTTGATGCACTGCAACTGTTCACGCGCCTGGTCAACATTGGCGATTGCAAGTCACTGGCCACGCATCCAGCTTCCACCACCCACCGTCAACTGTCAGCAGAGGAAATGATCAAGTCGGGGATCAGTGAAGAAACAGTTCGTCTGTGTGTGGGCATCGAACATATCGATGATCTGAAGGCAGATCTGCAGATGGCACTGGCGGCGGTTTAAAAACCAGAGCGAAGCTCACAGCGGGAGGGCTGTATGTTCAGTCCTCCCGTGTATGACTCCAGCGCAGAGCACAGAAAGAACACGGTCGTGCTCAAATTACCAATGCTCGCCCAATATCCTGGAACAGTATCTGGCTCCATGCTCCTGAACAAACCTCGGATACATATTCCCATCTGATTCTTCTGATTTGTCATACCACCCACCATAGTGGCGCCACAGATCAGCCTTCATGACCAGCTGCATGGCATCGACATTGTATTTAAGAGTCGGGTACCCGGTGAAAATCATGTAATTCGTTTGCGCATTCTGCCTGTCTCTCCACAGATACTTGCCATTCCCCTGCATGCCTCTCATAAGAATGGGAAAGACAATAATGTGATTGGAAGTGGGCACAAGGTTGTAAACCTTTTCGGATTCCTTGCGGAGCTCCTCCAGCGCATTGGCATACAGCACATTGTCCGGGTTGAAATGAACAATATATTCACCGCGTGATCGCCTGATACCTTTATCCCTGTTGCCATGACCCCAGTTGTTTTCTCTGGAGTCGGTGATTTCCAGACAGGACCGCTCACCCAGTTTTTTCCAGATATCAGGGACATGCCTTGTTACCGGCCCGTCATGGTAAATCAATACCTCAAAATCCTGATCGGTCTGATCCAGAAGGCTTTGTATGCCCCGGCTGAAATCGTCATCGCTTATTGATTGATCGTAATGCGGCACAATTATGCTGAATTTCATTTCCGTTACCCATGCCACATCGACGTGCTACCAAACCAAACAACAAAGCCTTCCCGGCTTGCATTCCCGACGGGGACTACTTGACTACCTTTAACTGCGCACGACCGCGCGGGGCAGGCTTGCCTGCAGCATCACTACTGGCTGAAGGTGTATCTGGTGGGGTATCAGGCGGCGTAGTTTGTGGCGGCGGTGTTTCTGATTCGCCAAAGATCATGCCCTGTCCGCTTTCCCGCGCATAGATACCCAGCAGTGCATGCATCGGCACCACAACATGATGAGTGTGGCCGCCAAAGCGCGCATTGAATTCGATGCGTTCATTGCTCATGTTGAGATTCTGAGTGGCAGTGAAACTGATATTGAGGATGATTTTGCCATCCTGAACAAACTGCCGCGGTATCTCCAGACCTGCTAATGATGCATCCACCACAATATGAGGAGTCTGGTGGTTATCTGTCATCCACTCATGCATGGCGCGCACAAGATAGGGGCGACGGGAACTCATGGGTGAAGGATCTTGCTGAGTCATGAACGCATTGCCCGCTCGGCCCATGACAAGCTGCGCCGGAAGGCAGGTCGCAGGCACACCCTCCGTTCATACTGGAAAACCGGTGCAGCCTGTTCGGATGGTAACTTGATGCCCCAGCTGGGCAAGCGCCATAACACGGGCGCAATAGTCGCATCTACCAGTGTGAATTCAGCAGATTGAAAATAAGGTTGCGAGCGGAACACGTCGACATTAGCGAGAATCACATCATGCAAAGTCTTGCGAGCTTCTTCAGCGCGCTTGCGATCTGTTGTCTGCTCGATATCCGCTGCCAGTGAATACCAGTCACGCTCCAGTCGATACAGGGTCAATCTGAAACGGGCACGACTGATTGGATCAATGGGCATCAGCGGCGGATGGGGATAACGCTCATCCAGATAGTCAATGATGATGCGCGACTCGAACAGCACCAGATCACGCTCCACCATGGTGGGCAGGCTCTGATAGGGATTCAGTTCCAGCAGATCTTTCGGCAAAGCCTGTCCATCCACATCGACAACGTCGAGGGACACGTCTTTTTCAGCCAGCACAAAACGCACGCGATGGCTTTGCAGATCCTTAGGATTGGAAAAGAGCGTCATCATGGGAAGCGCCCTGGATAGTTATGATTAAGTAAGGGGTTGCTTGATAGATGAAAACGGCGTTGAACCCTGTACGGATTCAACGCCAGTGCATCACTTGATATCTTTCCAGTATTCCTGCTTGAGCGCATAGGCCAGCAGGAACAAAACCAGCAGGAAACCCACCACGCGGAACCCCAGTCCGCGGCGTTCCAGTTGCTTGGGTTCGCCGATGTAGTCAAGGAAGTTGACGGTGTCACGCACAAACTCGTTGTATTCTTCCGGCGTGAGTTTGCCCTTGGTCACCAGCTCAAATCCCTTGAAGTGCTTCTCGACACTCTTGCCATCAGCACTGCTCTCGCCTTCATACACAGCCTTCTGTATACCCTGCAGCTCCCACAGCACATTGGGCATGGCGGCACTGGCCAGAACGGTATTGTTCATGCCGGTGGGCCTTGAAGGGTCGAGATAGAAGGACTTAAGGAAGGCATACAGATAATCTGTTCCGCGAGCGCGGGCAATCAGCGACAGATCCGGTGGCGCCTTGCCAAACCATGCAGCTGCATCCGCTTCCGACATGTTGTTGGTCATGGTATCGGTGATTTTGCCGCCGTTGAAAATCAGGTTCTGCGTTACCTGCGCATCGGTCAGGTCCAGATCAACTGCCAGACGATTGAAACGCACGTACTTGGCCGAATGACAACCGGAACAGTAGTTCACGAAGTTACGCGCACCACGCTGCAACGATGCCTTGTTGCTGACATCGTTATTCGCTTTCTCGTAGCCACCTTCGTTGGCATGCACTGCGGTGCTCAGAAAAGCACAGATAAGTACCAGCCTTGCTACTGACTTCATACGCTGTTGTAACTGCACTGCTTGCATCATGGATGAGTTGAAATTAGTGAGCATGAAAAGTCACCCGATCCGGAACCGGTTTGGTCCTGTCTACCTTGCTGTACCACGGCATCAGAATAAAGAACGCAAAATACAGAATCGAGAAGACTCGTGACAGATAGGTATTAGTGGTAGTTGCCGGATGCAGGCCGAGATAACCGAGCATCAGGAAGCTGATTACAAAAATACCAATGAAGGTTTTATACAAGCCGCCACGATAGCGGATGGACTTCACCGGACTGCGATCCAGCCAGGGCAGGAAGAAGAAAATCATCACGCCCGCACCCATCCCGATGACACCAAACAGCTTGTTGGGAATGGCGCGCAGGATGGCGTAGTAAGGAGTGAAGTACCACACCGGGGCGATATGTTCAGGCGTTTGCAGTCGATTGGCTGGATCGAAGTTGGCTGCTTCAAGGAAGTAGCCGCCCACTGTAGGAGCGAAGAACACAATCAGTGCAAAGACAATGGCAAATGCCACAAAACCCATCAGGTCTTTAACTGTGTAGTAAGGATGGAATGGGATGCCATCAAGTGGCTTACCATCCGCACCTTTCTTCTTCTTGATCTCGACACCATCCGGATTGTTGGAGCCCACTTCGTGCAGGGCAAGAATATGAGCCACCACCAGGAACACCAGCGCCAGCGGCAGAGCAATGACATGCAGAGCAAAGAAACGATTCAGCGTGATATCAGAAATATAGTAATCACCGCGAATCCATTCCAGCAGCGACGTACCTACGTAAGGAATCGCACCGAACAGAGAGGTGATCACCTGCGCACCCCAGTAGGACATGTTGCCCCACGGTAGCAAATAACCCATGAAGGCTTCTGCCATCAGACACAGATAGATCAGCATGCCGAAGATCCACAGCAATTCGCGCGGGTTCTTGTAGGAACCATAAATCAGGCCGCGGAACATGTGCAGGTACACCACAATGAAAAACGCCGATGCGCCGGTGGAGTGCATGTAGCGGATCAGCCAGCCCCAGTCGACATCACGCATGATGTATTCAACAGAGGCAAAGGCGCCTTCTGCTGAAGGCTTGTAGTTCATGGTCAGGAAAATGCCGGACACAATCTGCAGCACCAGCACAACCAGCGCCAGCGAACCGAAGTAGTACCAGAAGTTGAAGTTCTTCGGTGCGTAGTACTCGGTAACATGCTCACGCATCATCTTGGTGAGCGGGAAACGTGCATCAATCCAGCCCAGCAGGCCGGTGGTTCCTACTTTGTTTTGAGTATCGGCAGTAGACATCAGGCAGCTCCCGTAGCAACGCCAATGATCAGCGTGTTGTTCGGGCCGAACGAGTACGGCGGCACAGTCAGATTAAGCGGTGCTGGCACGTCCTTGAAGACGCGCCCCGCCAGATCAAATTTGGAACCGTGGCAGGGGCAATAAAAACCGCCCGGCCAGTCTGCGGCAACTGTTGCGTCACCCGGTTCAAACTTGCCCAGTGGCGCACAGCCCAGATGGGTACATACGCCCACCAACACCAGGTATTCCGGTTTGAGTGCACGCGCCTCGTTCTTGGCGAAGTCGGGTTGATCGGATTCTGCGGAATCCGGATCGCGCAGGTTGGCTTTGTTGGAAGCCAGCTTCGCGATCATGGCTTCCGAACGCCGAACGACGTAGATGGCCTGACCGCGCCACTCCACTTTCATCAATTCGCCCACCTGCAGCTTGCTGATGTCGGCCTCAACCGGTCCACCCAATGCCTTGGCGCGGGCGCTAGGGCGCCACGAAGCCAGAAATGGAACGGCTGTAGCCACTGCGCCTACCGCACCTACAGCAGAGGTGGCTACCAGCAGGAAATGCCGCCGCCCCCCATCAACTTGATCAGCTTCTGCGCTCATCCAAAACTCCGGAAAATAACAATGCCGCGCCTGCCCGGGCTCAACTCGGCCTCGCAAGCCGAACCACAGGATGACAAAGATTCAAGGAATTGCACATTATACACATACAGAGCCTCGCCCTTAGAAGCGCCGGACAGGTCCGGCAAAATAATTTCCGTCATTTTGTTATCAGTAAACGCTTTGGCTGACCTGTCACTTCGCGCTCTGCCCCACAGACAGTCAGCGCGTTACCCGTCCAGTGCGTATAAAACCGCCTGAAATTCAGCCTTTGCGGGAACTCAGGCGCTTGATGCGGGCACCCAGCTGTGCCAGCTTTTCCTCAATGCGCTCGTAGCCGCGGTCAATGTGATAGATACGATCCACAACGGTGGTACCGTCCGCCACCAGCCCGGCCAGCACCAGTCCTGCCGAGGCACGCAAATCCGTAGCCATCACCGGCGCACCGGTCAGCTGCTGCACGCCCCTGATAATCGCCGAATGACCTTCGATACGCATTTCCGCGCCCATACGCTGCAATTCGTGCATGTGCATGAAACGATTTTCAAAAATAGTTTCAATCACAGTTCCGACGCCATCGGCCACACTGTTCAGGGCAGCAAATTGTGCCTGCATATCAGTGGGAAATGCCGGATAAGGTGCAGTACGGATATCCACCGATCTGGGTCGCCTGCCCTGCATATCCAGTTCAATCCAGTCGGCGCCTGAGTCAATCTTTGCACCCGCCTCCTTGAGCTTGAGCAGGACTGCGTCAAGATGATCTGCCCGTGCATTCTGTAAACGCACCTTGCCACCGGTGATCGCGGCAGCCACCAAGTAGGTACCGGCTTCAATACGATCCGGCATCACCTCGTAATGAGCACCGTGGAGCCGCTCTACGCCCTGAATCACTATCTTGTCAGTGCCTGCACCCTGAATCTTTGCGCCCATGGCAATCAGGAAGTTGGCCAGATCGATGATCTCCGGCTCGCGTGCCGCATTTTCAATCACAGTTTCACCCTGTGCCAGCGCAGCCGCTATCATCAGGTTTTCTGTGCCCGTTACAGTGACCGTTTCGAGCACCAGACGCGCGCCTTGCAGACGCTTGCAGGTGGCACGAATGAAGCCGTGATCCACATGAATGTCGGCACCCATGGTACGCAGGCCTTCCACATGCAGATTCACAGGACGAGCTCCGATGGCACAGCCACCCGGCATCGACACCTCGGCGTGGCCGAATCGTGCCAACAACGGCCCGAGCACCAGAATTGAGGCGCGCATGGTTTTCACCAGTTCATACGGCGCAACAAACTTGCTGGTGGTGCGGGCATCCACTTCCACCTGCATCCTGTCGTCCACCGTGATCTGCACGCCCATATTGCCCAGCAAGGCAATCATGGTGGTCACATCATGCAGATGTGGCACATTGCCCAGAGTCACCGGACCGTCGGCCAGCAAAGTACCGGCAATGATCGGCAACGCCGCATTCTTTGCGCCCGAGATGCGCACATCACCCGACAGCGCGACGCCGCCTTCAATCTGCAAACGGTCCATGGTGGGGACTCCGGATAGTTATTGCTGCTGTGTAGCTTGTTGCAGGGCTCGCCATTCTTCGGCGGTATGTGTCTGCATGGTCAGAGCATGGATTTCATTGCCCATCAGTCTGCCCAGCGTTGCATAGACCCGCTGATGGCGCTGCAAGGTACGTTTACCGGCAAACTCTTCACTGACGATAACCGCTGAAAAGTGCGTGCCATCGTCGGACTCAACCTTCACCTGCGCACCGGGCATACCGGTGCGGATCAATTGTTCAACTTCTTGGGGACTCATGGCCGGCCTTGTCTGGAAAAGCCCGAGGGGGCTGAAAGGGGCAGCAATGATAAAAGATTCACCAGGGCTTTGTGTTGTCGAGATAAGTCCGACAGAGCTTCACAGCTGTCAGGTTATATGCCCAGCCTGACAGCCTGCACCTTTAATGCGTCATCGAGTACAGGATGTAGTCGATGCCAAAATGATAGGCAAGCCGGGTCAGAGGTTCAGGATATTGAGGATTGTCCGCGTGTTCCCAGGCATCGCCCAGATCCATATTGAAGTTGATGGCCACCATCAGCCGCCCATCATCATCAAAAATCCCACGCCAGTGTGGCGTATAGCCATCTTTTTCCCAGGTCTGACCGTTCATAGCGCCCCGCACATTGGGAATCTGTACGCGCTGATCTACATCGAAAAGCACATGGAACACCGCGTCCTTATCTGTGAGCTCAACAATGGGACGATCGGGAAATACTTTCTGCATTGATTCGGTAAAGACCGCCCATTCCTGCGTGCCGTGAAAGTCGTCGACAACCAGAAAGCCGCCTCTGAGCAGGTAGTCACGTAACCGCTGCGCCTCGGCATCATTAAGACCCCAATGACCGACTTCAACTGCGTAAATAAAGGGATAGTCAAATAATCTGTCATCCATCACCGGCAGCCCCACGCTGTCATCAGTGGTATCAATGCGGGTCAGGCGCTTCACCCCGCCCAGGAAATGAAGGTCTGCACCAGGCGTGTCGGTCAACCAGTTATTTCTGGAGCTGATAAATTGTGGATGATTGTTATAGTGCAGACGGATGAATTGAAACTCGCTGGTCTGAGCCGTGCTGCCATCTTTTAATGAATTAACTGCCATCGCCAGCCCGCACATCAGCATCAGGCAAAGCAGCATCCCGGAAGCGCGCAACGGAAGAACAGAGCGTCGGGGGGTGTCTGAGTCTGGCATGGTAATGACCGGGTGCTGATTCATGAAACAACTGCCGGCTTCCACAATAGCGGTATTCATCGCCTATGGCTACCGTTTACAGCCCGTCCGTTTCCAGTGCGAACGAGAGTGCTGATGCTCCTGCATAACGGGTTATCATGTGTGAATGAAACCCAGCTTTGACCCACAACGAATCCTGGCCCGCGGGCGGACCGTACTCAGCACCGAAGCGGAAGCCGTGAGCGCACTCATTTCACGGCTGAATGGAAGCTTCACGGATGCATGTCAGCTGATTCTGGAATGCAAGGGCCGGCTGGTGGTATCCGGCATGGGCAAATCAGGTCATGTCGGAAACAAGATTGCCGCCACCTTTGCCAGCACCGGCACTCCCGCATTCTTTGTGCATCCAGCCGAAGCCAGTCATGGTGATATCGGCATGATCACCCGGCAGGACGTGGTACTGGCGATCTCCAATTCCGGCGAGACTGACGAGCTGGTTACCATCCTGCCGGTCATCAAAAGACTGGGTATTCCCATGATTGCATTGACAGGCCGACCCGACTCGACACTGGGTCGCGCCGCCAGCACCACACTGGATGTCAGCGTGGTGAGCGAAGCCTGCCCCTTGAACCTGGCGCCCACCGCCAGTACCACCGCAACCCTGGCGCTGGGTGATGCGCTGGCTGTGGCGGTACTGGAAGCTCGCGGCTTTACTGAAGAAGACTTTGCCCGTTCGCATCCCGGTGGTTCACTGGGGCGCCGCCTGCTGCTCTACGTAGAAGACGTGATGCACACCGGCACCAAACTGCCGCTAGTTACGCCCGATACCCTGTTGCGCGAAGGCTTACTTGAAATGAGTCGCAAAGGTCTGGGCATGACAGCGGTAGTGGACGAGCGCAATTACCTTCTGGGTGTTTTCACTGATGGAGACTTGCGACGCGCACTGGACAGACAGATTGACCTGCATGCCACACTGATCGGTGAAGTGATGACCGCCAATCCCAAGAGTGCCACCCCGCGCATGCTGGCCGCAGCTGCCGTCCATCTGATGGATACTCACAAGATCACTGCATTGCCGGTGGTTGATGAACATGGTTTTCTGGTCGGTGCACTTAACGTTCATGATCTACTGCGCGCAGGTGTCATGTGAGCAACCCACACTCCTCCCATGCTGATTCAATCACGGCACGCGCCGCAGCTATCCGCCTGCTGGTGCTTGATGTGGATGGGGTGCTCACCGATGGCCGCCTCTACTTCAATACTGAAGGTGAAGCACTTAAAGCCTTCCATGTAAGAGATGGCGCAGGCATCGTGCAGCTACTGAAAGCAGGCATACAGGTTGCCATCATTTCCGGTCGCAATTCGTTAGCTGTCAACACACGCATGAACGAACTGGGTGTACTGCATGTCAGACAAGGCATTCAGGACAAGCAGGCCGCATTGCTGGATCTGCTGAAAATACTGCAAATCAATGCTGATTGCATCGCCTGCATGGGCGATGACACACCCGACATTCCCATGTTCAGAATGGCGCATCTGGCCGTCGCTGTAGCGGATGCACATCCGGCTGCCCGTGCAGCTGCACACTATGTGACCCAGTTTGCTGGCGGGATGGGTGCGGCACGTGAGGTCTGTGACCTGATCCTGCAGGCGCAATCTGCCGGACAGCCTGGCAACTGACGATGCAATGGCGCTCGACCCTTGCCACCACCACGATCGCCGCCGCAATGGCAGGATACATTCTGGTCGCACGCCAGAGCGGTGACGAACTCAGTGAGGTAAAAGCACCAGCGCAACCCGGGTACTATCTGAATCAGGCAACCATCATCGAAACGGGCAAGGACGGCAACCCGCGACTGAAACTGCAGGCAGCACGAATCAACCAGAATATGACTGATAACAGCATCACCCTGCAGCAAGTCATGGTGAATTATCGTAGCGAGGACGCCACCCCGTGGATTCTGACTGCCGACCAGGGCCAGCTACCGGCAAGCGCGAAAATCGTTCACTTTACTGGCAATGTCTTCATCCGTACGGAAGATGAACGCTTGCTGCGTCCGGAAATCCGCACAGCAGAGCTCAGCATTGATACAGAGAACTATCTGGCCACCGCGCCCGGCGAGGTTGATTTCGTGCTGGATCAGCAAAAACTCTCTGGCATCGGTCTCAAATACGATATGAAGCGCCAGAAGCTACAGTTAAACTCTCAAGTTCATGGCAAATTTCTGGCTGAAAAAACTGATGAGTGATCTGGCACCTCTGCCCGCAACATGCGCTGTGGTGCTGGCCCTGCTGACTTGCCACTCCGTGCACAGTGCTGAACTGAAATCCACCGCTGGCGAGATCCATCTGGAATCAGCGGGCACCGAAGTCGATGCGATCACCAAACAGATAAAGTTGCCAAAGGTGCGTATCTGGCAGACCGGCTATGAAATACAGGCGGATATGGGTCTGGCCAAAGGCCTGAACTTCGATGACAGCGAGTGGACCTTTGCCGGCAATGTGCGCATCTCAACTCCGCAGGGAAGCTCAACCGCCGACAGTGCCACAGTCAACTTTGTACAGAACAGGATCACTGAACTGCATATCACCGGTCAGCCCGCTACTTTTGAACAGAACAATGCCAACCCGCAGCTTAAGGCACAGGGCCGGGCCGAGCTGATTGACTACTTCCTGCAAAACAACAGCGTACGCCTGCGCATCAACGCATGGATCAGGTACGGACAGAATGAATTCAAAGGCCGGGCGGTGGTGTACGACATTAACAATCAGCGAGTACTGGCCAGCCCGGATGAACAACAAGGCGAGCGGGTTCATATCACCATCACACCCGGCACCAGCGCCGCAAGCAGCAGTACTGCCAGTAAAAACAATCCCGGTCTCCGCCAGCCATGAGTGAACTGCGCGCCGAACATCTGGCCAAACGATATAAGTCGCGCCCGGTCGTGAAGGACCTGTCACTGCGCATTGGCAGCGGTGAAGTGGTGGGAATTCTCGGCCCTAATGGCGCCGGCAAGACCACCGCTTTCTATATGCTGGTCGGCCTTGTCGCGTGTGATGCCGGCCGTATCTTCATAGATGACCGGGACATTTCTAAATTGCCGGTTCATGCGCGCGCCCGCCTCGGACTGGGTTACCTGCCGCAGGAGGCCTCGGTATTCCGGAAGCTGAGTGTGGCTGAAAACATTCTCGGCGTACTGGAACTGCGCAAGGAACTCAACAAGGCACAGCGCCAGCAACAACTGGAGCAGTTGCTGGAAGAGCTGCATATCGCGCATATTCGCGACAGCCTCGGGCAAAGTCTGTCGGGTGGCGAACGCAGGCGGGTCGAAATCGCACGGGCACTGGCTGCCGAACCTCGCTTCATCCTGCTGGATGAACCGTTTGCGGGAGTTGATCCGATTTCGGTCATTGATATCCAGCGCATCATCAAACACCTGGCGGCACGCAATATCGGCGTACTGATAACCGACCACAACGTACGCGAAACTCTGGGAATATGTCAGCGCGCATACATTATTAGTGCCGGAGTACTCATTGCGAGCGGAAGTGCTGAAGAAATCCTTGCTAATCAGCAGGTCCGTGAGGTGTACTTGGGTCAAGACTTCAGACTGTAGATAAATGCTCAAACCGGCTCTGCAACTTCGACTGGGTCAGCAACTGACCATGACCCCCCAGCTGCAACAGGCTATCCGCCTGCTGCAACTGCCAGTACTGGAACTTCAGGCACAGATTCGTGAAGCCCTTGAATCCAACGTGATGCTGGAGGCTGAAGAAGAGGACACCGTACTGGAATCTCTGGGTGCCACTGAAGCGGAATCAGATTACGACACAGAGTTTTCGCAGCATGGCGATGCCATTGAGAGTGCCACTACGCCCTATGAAGAGCGGGCTCAGGAACATGCTCAGGCAGAACAGGACCGTAGCCGGGAAGAACGGGTTGATATCGTCGACAGTGCAGAATGGACTGAATCGCACAATGTAAGTACGGGTGATTCGCCCTGGAACAATGACGAAGATGACGAGCGTGGCCATGACTTCAGCAACGCCAGCGGCGAGACGCTTCAGGAACACCTGCAGTGGCAGCTAGGACTCTCCAAGCTCAATGAGCGCGAACAACGCATCGGTGCTGCGATTCTGGATGCCATCAATGATGATGGTTACCTGATCGAAGCCCTTGAGGAAATCGCGCTCAATCTGATGCCGGAACTCACCGTTCAGCCCGCCGAAGTCGAGCAGGTGCTGAAGGTGGTACAGCAATTTGATCCTCCCGGTGTAGCGGCCCGTTCTGTCAGTGAGTGCCTGACATTGCAACTCCAGCAGCTGGCCCCTGATACCCCCGGGCTGGCCACGGCCCTGATCATTGTTGCCCAGCATCTTGATGAACTTGCCGGACACCAGCACACCTTGCTGCGTCGCCAATTACGCACCAGCGAAGAAGATCTGGACAGCGCCATGGCACTGGTACGGGCCTGTCAGCCCCGGCCCGGTGCCGGTCTGTACAGCAAAGTGCCCGATTACATCGTACCGGATGTCTTCATCCGCCGGACCGAGCATGGCTGGGAAGTCGAGATCAATCCAGCCAGCGTGCCACGCATTCGCGTCAATCAGAGTTATGCAGGCATGCTGGGCCGTTCTGCCGACTTCACCGTGATGCGAACCCAGTTGCAGGAAGCCCGCTGGCTGATTCGCAGTCTGGAAATCCGCAACGAAACACTGCTGAAGGTGGCCCGCTGCATCGTGCAACGTCAGACGGCTTTTCTGGAACACGGCGATGAATTCATGCAGCCCATGATCCTGAAAGATGTGGCCGATGCCGTAGAGATGCACGAATCCACCATCTCACGCGTAACCACCAACAAATACATGCACACGCCCCGCGGTGTGATCGAATTCCGCTTCTTCTTCTCCAGCCACGTTTCGGGCACCGATGGTTCCGAGCTGTCTTCAACTGCGATCCGCGCCAAGATCCGCAAACTGATCAGCGCTGAAGACAATGACAAACCGCTGTCAGACAGTCGCATTGCCGAAATTCTGTCAGAAGAAGGCGCCAAAGTGGCCCGGCGCACGGTTGCCAAGTACCGTGAAGCCATGAATATCCCGCCTTCCAGCGATCGCAAACGCGTTATAGCGAGGTGACACCACACTAAACTGCCTTGTCCGCAACTGTTACCCAGTATTTTTTCGTATGTGCCGCCAGCGGCCAATCCGTCACGCTGCACATGCATCGTGTTGATGCCTGACAACTCACAGGAGACAGATATGCAACTTAATATTACGGGACATCATGTCGAAGTTACCCCGGCGCTTAAAGCCTATGTCGAGAAGAAACTGGATCGGATCGTCAGGCACTCCGATCATGTACTCGACGTCCATTGCATTCTGACGGTGGAAAAGTTACAGCAAAAAGCCGAAGCAACCGTCAACCTCAGTGGCAGCAAGATCCACGCTGATGCCATTGATGCAAACATGTACGCAGCCATTGATGCACTGACCGACAAACTCGATCGCAGCGTCAAGAAGCACAAGGAAAAACTCACCGATCATCATGTTCAGGAAGGCCTCAAAGCCAAACTCACCTGATCACGCACTGCCCGCATGGACAAAGCCCTGTGCCGCTGGTGCGGGGCTTTTTTATCTCACACAACTTTGCATTGAACTGTGCTTTCCAAGCCGCTGCGACTCGCCGATACTTCACACACCTAGATTATTTCCCTCAGGCATAGTCTTCAGCCATGCGTCTAATCGTAATCAGCGGTCTGTCCGGCTCCGGCAAAAGCGTTGCACTACGCATGCTGGAAGATCTGGATTATTACTGCGTTGACAACATTCCGCCGGGTCTGCTGCCAGAATTCATTTCACACACCGTCCGCTCAAACGACGCGCAATACAGCCTGACGGCAATCGGCATCGATGCACGCAACAGCGCCGCGGATATACAGCGAGTACCGCTGCAGATCGCCGAACTCAAGCGCAGCGGAGTGGATTGTGAAGTTATTTATCTGCGTGCTGAAACCGAGTCGCTGCTCAAACGCTACAGTGAAACCCGTCGTCGCCATCCATTAAGCCGGGGAGGTCTGGGTCTGGCTGAAGCCATTGCCGAAGAACAGCGCTTGCTCGAACCCATGGCTGCCTCGGCTGACCTGGTCATCGATACCACCCGCACCAGCGTGCACGATTTGCGTGAGTTGATCCGTCAGCGCGTGGGCGTGCATACCGATGGTCACATGTCCATCCTGTTCGAATCATTTGCTTTCAAGCATGGCATTCCCAGCGATGCCGACTTTGTATTTGATGCGCGCAGCCTGCCCAATCCTTTCTGGGAACCGGGTCTGGCTGATTTCACCGGACTGGATCAACCCGTCGCTGAATACCTGGGCAAGCATGCGCAGGTACAAAACATGATCAACGACCTGTGCAATTTTCTGGATCGCTGGATTCCTGAATTTGTACTTACCAACCGCAGCTACCTGACCATCGCCATCGGCTGTACCGGAGGCCAGCATCGCTCAGTGTATCTGGTGGAACAACTGGTCCGTCATTTCCGCAAGAAGTATCCGCAAGTTCTGGCCAGGCATCAGGTGGTAGACAAGTCCAGGTAATTCACTCGCACAGGCTTTGCGTGCAAAACATTATTTCCATCACCAACCTGACCAAGACCTACGCTTCGGGCTTTCAGGCACTGAAAAATGTCCAGCTGGAAATCCGGCGTGGCGAAATTCTGGCCCTGCTCGGACCGAATGGCGCCGGCAAGACCACACTGATCAGTATCATTTGCGGAATTGTTAACGCCAGTTCGGGAACCGTTATGGCGGACGGACATGACATCGTGAGTGAGTTTCGTGCTGCGCGCTCAAAGATCGGGCTGGTACCACAGGAATTGACCAGCGATGCGTTCGAAACGGTATGGCGCACCATGATTTTCAGTCGCGGTCTGTTCGGCAAATCACCCGATCCGGCCTATCTGGAAAAAGTACTGCGCGATCTGTCGCTATGGGACAAGAAAGACTCCCGCATCATGACCCTCTCGGGCGGCATGAAGCGACGTGTAATGATTGCCAAAGCACTCTCTCATGAACCAGCCATTCTGTTTCTGGATGAACCCACTGCGGGTGTCGATGTAGAGCTGCGCCGGGACATGTGGCAGATGGTGCGCTCGCTGCGCGCCAGCGGCGTGACCATCATTCTGACCACCCACTACATCGAAGAAGCCGAAGAAATGGCAGATCGCATCGGCATCATCAACCGGGGTGAGCTCATTCTGGTTGAAGACAAGCACGTGCTGATGCATAAGCTGGGCAAGAAGCAGCTGACTCTGCACCTGCAGAATCCGCTGGCCCGCATTCCCGAACAACTGGCTGGCCGGCAACTCGAACTGTCTGCCGATGGCAATTCGCTGAGCTATACCTTTGATACACAGAGTGATGACACCGGCATCGCCAGTCTGTTGCGTCAATTGAACGAGCTGGGCATCGACTTCAGGGACTTGCAGACCAGCGAAAGTTCGCTGGAAGAGATCTTCGTCAGCCTGGTGCAAGCACGATGAACGTCCATGCCATACGTGCCATCTATACATTTGAAATGGCGCGCTGGTTCCGTACGCTGGTGCAAAGCATCATGTCGCCCGTTATTTCCACTTCGCTGTACTTCATCGTGTTTGGTTCAGCGATCGGTGCGCGCATGACACAAATTGATGGCATCAGCTATGCCGCGTTCATCGTTCCGGGTCTGATCATGCTCTCGGTACTCACTGAGAGCATCTCTAATGCATCCTTTGGCATCTATATGCCGCGCTATTCCGGCACCATTTACGAAGTGCTGTCTGCGCCGGTGTCATTCATCGAGATTGTGCTGGGCTATGTTGGCGCAGCTGCCACCAAATCCATCCTGCTGGGACTGATCATCCTGAGCACCGCCCGACTGTTCGTGCCCTTCACGGTGATGCACCCGCTCTGGATGGTAGCCTTTCTGATCCTGACCTCACTGGCCTTCAGTCTGCTTGGCTTCATCATCGGCATCTGGGCCAGCGGCTGGGAAAAATTGCAGATTGTGCCGATCCTGATCATCACACCGCTGACGTTTCTGGGCGGCAGCTTTTATTCGATCAACATGCTGCCGGTATTCTGGCAGAAGGTGACACTGTTCAACCCTGTGGTGTATCTGATCAATGGCTTTCGCTGGAGCTTCTACGGCATTGCTGATGTCAGCGTCGCCCTCAGTCTGGCTGTGACACTGTTATTCATGCTTCTGTGTCTGATAGTAGTCGGGTGGGTATTCAAAACGGGCTATCGCTTGAAAAACTGATCGCCTGTGTATCACAGCAATACTCGCTGCCTTGCCGATCGCAGATTTGATTATCAGAAGATGGAGCGGGTCGCTGCCGACCCACCCATAATTAACCAGCGACCTAGAATTCGTACTTCACACCCAGCCGTACGGTGCGCGGTTCCTCAGCACGACTGACGCGCCCTCCTGCAGGGTCATATGCATTTTCATAGTAGTAAACAATGTCTTTGCCAGTGTGATCGAGTACGTTCAGCACTTCGCCATACAGCATGATGTTCGCAAACTTGCGAGCCAGTCGCAGGTTAACCATGGTTTCAGCTTCCGCACGCTGTGAATTATCAGGCAGCAATGGATAACCACCCAGGTAACGCAGGCGGCCACTCAATTCCCAGGCTCCCTTGGTGGCAGCAATACCCAGTTCACCGGCACTTTCTACTGACCCTTCGATGTTGTATCCACCATCCGTCAGTTCGGTGTAATGCGCCTGACTGCCGGTATACACGGCATCGATGGCCAGCCAGCTTTGCGGCCGCCAGAAACCCACCAGCTCGTATCCATGACGCTTCGATGCACCACGTGGTTCTACAGAGTTGTCATCGCCGACAAAAATCAGTTCACTGGACAGATTAAGCCACCAGTACGCCGCACTGATCTTGAAATCACCGATTTCAAAACGTGCGCCGCCCTCATATCCGGTGCCAATCGCCAGGCCCTTGATATCGGCGTCCTTGCGCTCCACACCACGGGCATCATTGGAATGCACGCCCTGCCCCCAGTTGCCATACAATTCGACCATATCGTTCAACGCATAGGCAATGCCAACTTTTGGCGCGAAGTTGCTGTCATTGCTGTGTCCTGTGTTCTCGGCACCAATGGCGCCTGAGCCCGGCCGCAAGCCCACATCGAAATTGTAATAGTCACCGCGCAAACCGCCGGTCAGACGCAATGCCTTGGTGGGTTTCCATGTAGCTTCGCTGTACACACCAATGGAACCCTCTCGCACGCTGTTGCGTGAGGTGTTATCGACGAACACACCGTCTACATCATGATCCACACCGACATTGCCGATATCGTCATAGCGCATCTCGGTACCGGCCGTGACCTCCAGCTTGTCGGTTCTGATGAGATTGCGTTCATATCGTCCACCAACGATCCAGCGACGATCAAACTGGTCGATCTGAAAATCGTAGGTGGGATTGGAAGACATGCGCCAGTCGTAGTACTGCGCATAAGCCGTAGCGCGCCAGTCATCAGACAGCAGCTGGGCATCCGCAATCCAGCGCGTAGTCTGTCCTTTTGCTGTGGTGTCGAGCGCACAGAATTCATCAGCACAGACACGCGGTGGATTGCTGCCAATCACCACCTGACCAATCGCACTCTCCGGTATTTGCTCGGTCGGATTCCACGTGGCGTGATAACCCGATAGTGAAACTTTCAGCAAACCATACTCAGTGGATTGCGAATACTTACCCCACACCGATTCATGTTGCAGGTTTTCTTTCAGCTCCCATGGACCGTCATAGGTCTTGTACTGACCCAGTACTGTCAACATGCCATCACCCAGCTGGGTAGTACCGCCCCCCGCCACACGACCCCAGCCATATTGACCACCTTCAACCGCCACAAACGGACGTGACAGCATATCGATGGTAGTCATCAGTGAAGCGCCGGCCATGGAGAAGTCCCCGTTGTCAGCCCGATAGGGTCCCTTGCGATACTCAATGCGTTCCACTACTTCCGGAATCAGCCCGTTCACATCGAGATATCCCTGACCATGACCGTGAGTACGCAAATTCCACGGCACATCATCAATGTACGAAGTGAAATCCGTACCATGATCGAGGTTGAAGCCGCGCAGGAAATACTGATTAGCCTTACCGCTTCCCGAATGCTGCGCGGCGATCAGCCCCGGCACAGCTTCCAGCAGATCCGCAACACGCAGCATGGGCCTTACCAGCAAGTCATCACCACCCACTTCACCTTCGCTGGCGGCCGAGGCCTTGCCGATCAGTTCCTCAGCACGTCCGAATACCACCACTTCTTCCAGCACGTCCTTGGGCGCAGTCGCTCCGGAAGTATCGGTTTGCTGCGCAATACCCTGTACCGGCAAGAATGCCAAACCCAGCACCACGACACTCAGTGCCAGCCGGATGGCCACTTCAAGGCGGCGAACTGCGATAACTGTATGTCTCATCAGAACTGCTCCGGATAGTTATTGCCAAGCCGGGCCAGCACCACGCTGACTCTGCTGACCGGTAATTTGAAGATGCATTTATTCCGCAATGTGAGCAGTAACGCCAGCAGATAACTGTTTAATTAACATTGCGTTAACGTGACGCCAAGTCATTGGTGTGATTGAACTATTTATAAAGCCAGAAAAAGCCTGACGCTTTACTGACATTTTTTTACACATGGTTGCCGGACATTTTTGCGGCCGACGCATTTTGCAAAAGCGCCGTATAGAATCTGCCAACCACAAATACTTTCAGCGAGTTCCCATGCCCGCCGCCATCTCCTTCAGCCAGCAACAGATCGACCCCGAAGTGGATTACCCCCGCCCCGAAAGACTGGTAAACGGCAATCCGAAACGCACCACCTGGAACCACTACACCAATTCCAGTGGCGAAGTGTTCGCCGGGGTATGGGCCTGCGAAGTGGGCAGCTGGCAGATTGAAATGGGACCGAGTGAAGACGAATTCTTTTTTGTCACCCGGGGCCGCTGCCGACTGACACATGAGTCCGGAACGGCTGTTACCGCCCAGGCCGGCGAATCACTGGTCATCCCGGCTGGCTTCAAGGGTTGCTTTGAAGTGCTGGAACCCATGCAGAAACACTACATGATTGTCGAGCGGAAGAGCTGACTCTGCCTGTATCAGTTCACAGCCTGGAAACTGTTACTACGTGCAATCGGCCAGTACATCTCGAATACTGGCTGGGGCCACGGACACTCGCCGCGCTCGGCAGCCAGCAGCGCGCCCGGTTCCATCGTCGGCAACAGTGTCGATAGCAGACGAACATCATGTTCAGTAATGCGCCGCACGATATGTGAGGCGGTCAGCTCGCCCGGATGCTGCAAACCGGCCGCTTGAACAAGCTCTTTGAGTGCCTCAAGTGTGTTCTGATGAAAACGCCACACTCGTTCCATCTTGCTGGGTACCACTAACGCACGCTGTCGCAGTGGATCTTGCGTGGTCACACCAGTTGGACATGCACCGGTATGACAGTGCTGTGCCTGTATGCATCCCAGCGCGAACATGAAACCGCGCGCACTGTTGCACCAGTCCGCACCCAGCGCCAGGGAACGGGCCATATCGAACGCGCTGACTATCTTGCCGGCGCACCCCAGCTTGATACGGTCACGAAGATTCACACCCACCAAGGTGTTATGCACCAGGCGCAACCCTTCCTGTAACGGTGTGCCTACATGATCGGTAAATTCGAGGGGTGCCGCACCCGTACCACCTTCACCTCCGTCGACCACAATGAAATCAGGCAGCACACCGCTTTCCACCATGGCTTTGACCAAAGCGAACCACTCCCATGGATGACCGATGCACAATTTGAAGCCGACCGGCTTGCCACCCGACAACGTTCGCAAGCGCGCAATGAAGTGCAGCATTTCCACCGGCGTAGTGAACGCGCTGTGCGCGGAGGGTGACACACAGTCCACGCCCATCGGCACGCCACGTGCTGCAGCAATTTCTGCCGTAACTTTGGCACCCGGCAGCACGCCACCATGCCCCGGCTTAGCACCCTGACTGAGCTTGATCTCAATCATCTTCACCTGAGGGTCTCGGGCATTCAGTGTGAATTTTTCGGCACTGAAACTGCCATCATCATTGCGACAACCGAAATAACCTGAACCGATTTCCCAGACCAGATCCCCACCATGAACACGATGATATTGACTGATTGAACCTTCGCCGGTGTCGTGCGCAAAGCTGCCCTTCTTCGCGCCACCATTCAGGGCGAGAATGGCATTCGCACTCAGGGCACCAAAGCTCATTGCAGAAATATTAAACAGACTGGCAGAGTAAGGCTGTGTACAGCCCGAGCCGGCATTGCCAATGACCACCCGGAAGTCATGACTGCTGACCCGGCTCGGCTGCAACGAATGATTGAGCCATTCATATCGGGCCAGTAAAACATCCATCTGTGTGCCAAAGGGCCGCTTGTCGGAGTCGCCCTTGCTGCGCTGATACACCAGTGAACGTTGCTGGCGTGAAAATGGCGCAGCTTCACGATCACTCTCGATGAAATACTGACGGATCTCGGGGCGAATCCACTCCATCAGAAAGCGTAGGTGGCCGATGATCGGGTAATTTCGCAGGATCGCGTGACGGCTCTGCCGGATATCGCGTAAGCCGATCACGAAACCCACGCATCCGACAATCAATGCCCAATTCAATTCATGTGTGTGCAGCCACTCGACCCCTCCTGCCACCAGCAGCACAGAGACCAGCAGCAGCCATAGATAACGGATCGGAAAGTATTGATCCAGCGCCATTAACCATGAAGGCATCGAGCGTTCCCCCGTTTCAGTTCACAAACCGGCATCGGGTCATCCTTCTGACCACGGCAGTTCCAGTCAATCAGATACTGGTATCGAACGATCAGCCCTGCAACTTGAAGGTGATGTCAGCAACTTGTGCGCCCTGACACATTGCAGATGGAATGGTGCTGATCCCGTATGAATTCGACGACTCATACAGGATCCGCATCCTATGCATCTCAGGCAAAGAATTCGTAATGCTCAACTTCAGGAGTGGAGGCAAAGAATGGTCCTATTAACTTTCGCCATTCCACAAACAGGGGTGACTCACGAAAACCTATCACGTGATCATCACGGGTCTGCCATTTCACCAGCAGCAGATAGTGATCAGCCACATCCACTGATCGCTGCATTTCATGCGAGATGTACCCCTTGGCTTGCGAAATAACCTTTGAGGCCAGGAGATAGGCTGCTTTGAATTCAGCTGACTGTCCAGCATGGATTTTGATGGATACGACTTCCAGAATCATGAATGTCTCACTTTTATTTTAACCACAGGTCTGGAGGCCTTTCCTGACCGCTTTGACTTTCCAAGCCTAAAGACTGGCCAGCACCAATGCAACCCAATCACCTTAGTCCTTTAATAAGGTGAAATCCCGCAATGAATGCCGGCATGCACTCACCGGGTAACAGCTTCGGCCCTTGTTGCCAGCTGCATAATCTGCACCAGCAGAATCGATAGCCAGTACCATTCAGGTTTCGGCAGATTATTGGTAACTCTTCAATAATTACAGGCCGTTATCGTTCCGTTACGCATTCCTCATCCAAACCAACATCACCGCACAGATCCATCTAACAAAGTCCGCTTGACCGGTACCCTTACAATCCATTAAATACCCCACAGCGAATTCCAAATCGTAATTTGGCTATTTCAGACATTAATCTCAGGGGATAAGCATGAACAAACCACTCGCGGCAATGTTTAGCAGTGCTCTGCTGAGCATTTGTTGCGCTGCAATCGTGATGGCAGCGGATTCAGATGCAATCAGCAACAGCGCTCGGAAAAAAGGCATGAGCGATGCACCCGACTTGATCAAGAAGACAGGAATCGTATGTACTCTAGTGGATGCTCGCCAAGTTGAGAAGCCTGTTCAGAAAGTTACTTTTACTAGAGGTATCAGTACTGTAGGTACCACCATTGGTAGCAGCCTCGGCATGGGCGGTGGCGGTGGCGGTGGCGGTGGCGGTGGCGGCGGTGGCGGTGGCGGCGGCGCCATTAATTCGATTGGTACGGGTCCAACCAGTAGCAATGCTACAAGCGGTGGATCAAGCCTTATAACTAGCGGGGCATCCGGTGCCGCAGGGGCTGGTGCAACAAATGCCAGTGGGATGGGCACAGTTTCTAGCGGAATGGGTACAGTAGTTAGTGCAAATAATGCCAGCTTTACTTCAGAGTATGAAGTTGCCTGCTCAGAAGGATTAGGCTATATGATCACGACCTCAGTCGGAGCAGAAATTCCTCAAGCAATTCCATGCTTAGAGCAGGATGGCAGTGTCGCTATTGCTCGCGCTAACGAAGCCGGCGGCGGCATGGGCGGCGGCGGCATGGGCGGCGGCGGTGGTGAAGGCATGGGCGGTGGTCAACCACAACCCGTGGTGCCGGCCACATGCCAGTTACCCGGTAACGCGAATCAGATGCTGGCTATGAACCCCTACGTTGCCAAAGCAGGTCTGAAATGTAGTGTTGCCAATGCTCGTGGTATTGGTCATACCGTCAAAAACTCGATATTCGAGGTCGCATGCGATGATCAGAACGGCTATCTGCTGGTGACATCCCTCAAGCCCGACGCAAATCAGCCAGTTCAGGCAGTAGCTTGTGCTGATGTACCTGATAACTGGAAGATGCCTTGCCAGTTATCTGATCCGGGCGCAGCCCAGAAAAAAGCATTAATGGTCGCAGACACCCTGATAGCTAAATCTGGCAAGGCCTGCGAAGTGACAGACAGACGTCTGGTTGGCGAAACACAGGCGGGAGAAAAAGTGTTTGAAGTATCGTGCCATGAAAGCACTGGATACGTAGTGGTACAGAATGCTGCGGGTGAAGTCGGAGCCGTAGCGACTTGCGCCGAGTTCGGCACTATGGCCGGAGGCTGCCAACTTCAAGGCAACAAGTCTGCACCCCCGCCCGCACAATAAAAGCGTGAGTGATTAACGATCGACCCAGCAACAGGGGCAGGTTAATAACCTGCCCCTTTTTATTTCAGCCCTGTTCTGGTGGCACATATTCAACAGGCTTTTCCGAACCGCCACCGAAAAAAAACTTCTCCATCTCGGTGACCAGAAATTTGCGCGCCTTGGGCTCAATGGGCGACAGCCTGTATTCATTAATCAACATTGTCTGATGCTTCAACCATTGCGCCCAGGCGTCACTGGACACGCTGGCATAAATCCGCTGCCCCAGCTCTCCCGGATAGGGAAGATAGGTCAAACCCGGAGCTTCGCGCTTCAGATACACACATTGCACAGTTCGAGTCATGTCAGCTTACGTCACTTAATGCTTCAAGAATGGAAATCACCGGCTTTGGCAAGCCAATTCGATCAGGTTGCTGCGGGTCATACCATCGATATCGTTCTGAATCTGATGCACCAGCAGCACTTTGAAATAGCTTGATCAAGAACGGCTGCAAGTGCAAATCAAAATGGGTAAAAGCATGATCGATGGGCGTCAGTGCTTGCCACTCGATATCTGTCTGTACGGGCCAGCGCTGTTGTGCCCATGCCTGTAAAGACTGCTTGTCCCTGGCTTGCGGGCATGCCCACAAGCCACCCCATACGCCCGATGGCGGGCGCCGCTCCAGCAATACCTGACCTTGTGCATTCATCACCACCAAAGCAACCTCATTCCGCTGCGGACGGTGACGCTTTGGTTTCGGCGTCGGTAACAAGGCTTGAAGACGATCTCTGTTCGCCTGACAGTGCGCCTGCAACGGACATTCACCACAACGTGGCGCAGAGCGGGTACATAGCGTGGCACCCAGATCCATGATGGCCTGAGTGTAATCAGCTACGCGTTCTTTGGGGGTGCAGGACTCAGCCAGCTGCCACAAGTTGGCTTCGATACTTTTAGTGCCGGGATAACCATGGATTGCGAAGAAGCGGGTCAAGACACGCTTCACGTTGCCATCCAGAATGGGATGGGCTTCTCCTCTCGACAAAGCCAGAATTGCGCCGGCCGTGGAACGACCAATCCCGGGCAATGCCTGAATCTGCTCATGCCCGCCGGGAAACTCGCCCTGATATTGCTGCTGAAGAATTTGTGCAGCCTTGTGCAGATTACGCGCTCGTGCGTAGTAACCCAGACCCGTCCATAAATGCAGCACCTCATCCAGCGGCGCGTCTGCCAGACTGCGAACATCAGGAAATCTTTGCATGAAACGCTGGTAATACGGCACCACCGTACTGACCTGAGTTTGCTGCAACATGATCTCTGAAACCCATACCCGGTAGGGAGTACGCTGCTGTTGCCAGGGCAAATGCTTGCGCCCTGCAACATCAAACCAGCGCAGCAAGTCATCAGCAATACTCATCTGCTCACTCGCCTTCACTCTGTTCAGGATTCAGTCTGGACTTGCGCGCTTCAAGATATTCAGGGGTCATCAAAGATATCCCGCGCACATGGTAACAAACACAAGCATCATGTGATGGATCAATGGCGGTGGAATTCCTGCCTGACCTTCTAGTTGCTCCCCCACTACAATTAGCAGTGGGCGCGGTAGTTCAGTTGCCAGCGCCCGCCTGTGCAACGTCAATCATCATGGCTTTAGAATTCCATGCAGCTACTGCTGCCGGCAACTGAGCACCAGGCATGGGTTTGCCGATCAAATATCCCTGTGCACGGTCGCAGCAGGCCTGCGCAAGGAAATCCAGTGCTTCCTGCGTCTCCACCCCTTCAGCACACGCTGTCAGCCCCAGTTTATGCGCCAGCAGCACCATGGTTTCGACCATGACCCTGGCCTCATCCCGGTGACATACATCACGCACGAATGAGATATCAATCTTCAACTCAGAAAACGGCATAAGGTAGAGCTGCTTCAGCGATGAATAACCCGTACCAAAGTCATCAATGGATAACCCGAAATTCTTCACACGCAAGCGGGTCAGTACATCCATGGTGGTATCAGGATCAGACATGGCCGCAGTCTCAGTCACTTCGAAGCTGAGAAAATGAGGCGATACACCATGCCGTGCAGCGAGACTCGCCGCCAGATCGGGGAAACTGCGATCATTCAGCAGGCGGGGCGACAGATTGATGGCCACCTGTAGCGGTAATCCTGCCGCATGCCATTGCGCGGCCTGCTGGATAGATTGTTCAACCACCTGTTCTGTGAGCTGCCTGATCTGACCGCTGGCCTCGGCGATACTTATAAATACCGGCGGTGGAATGAATCCACGCTGCGGATGTTGCCAGCGGGCCAGAGCCTCAACTCCTTCAACTATCCATTGCCCGTCCACATGACGAGCCTTTGGCTGGTAGTAAACCTGTATCTGGTGATTGGTCAGCGCCTGTTCCAGATCGGCTGCCGTGACGCCCACACTCGGTTTCATGCATTTGCGCAAGACCGCTTCCAGATCAGCCAGCATCATCGGCTTCTGCAATGCGCCCAGCATGTTCAATCCCTGTGCCCGACCGACCTGATCAGCGGTACTTAACACACGCTGATCCATACCACTGGCAACCAGTACCTGCGCACGCGCACCCTGCGTACCCAGGTAACGCAGCAATTCGATACCGTCAAACCCGGACATCTGCAGATCAAGCACTACGATAGTTGGATTGAAATCCAGATAGGCACGACGGAAAGCCTCAGCTTCAGTCACAGCCACCGTTTCATATCCCAACCGCCTGGCGACTTCCACTATGAAATCGCAGAGCTCCTGTTGATCATCGATTACCAACAATCGGTTGGTGGATTCCAGCAACGTACACCTCGAGTAAATTCACGGGCACTGCCTCAGCGATCCAGCATGTAACGCAGCTTCAGTGCCAATTGCTCATTGCGATATGGCTTTGCCAGGAGTTCCTCCTGAGCCATCGAACCGGCGCGACTGAGAACTGAATCGCCCAGATAACCGGTAGTCAGCAATACCTTGATACCGGGTCTGAGCGCCCGTGCCTGCTGCGCCAGCTCGGGTCCGAGAATACCACCCGGCATAATTACATCCGTGAACAACATATCGATATGAACAGAATCCTGCAAAATGTGCAGGGCAGCCGGACCATTTGAAGCCTCCAGTACCTGGTAACCCAGCCGATGCAGGTTAAGGATCGTGGTTGCACGCAAATCCGTATCGTCCTCCACGACCAGAATGACCTCATTGCCGCCCGGAACCACATGATTGACCAGCGTCTCTTCATGCTCGGCCGAAGGGTCATGACTGCGTGGCAGATAGATACTGATGCAGGTGCCCTTCCCGACTTCGCTGTCGACTTGCACCGTGCCACCTGACTGTTTGGCAAACCCATGAACCATCGCCAGACCAAGACCGCTGCCCTTGCCGGCCTCCTTGGTGGTAAAGAAAGGTTCGAATACCCGGTTAAGGACTTGTTCAGGAATGCCGGATCCGGTGTCACGGACACTGATTGCCACATAATCATCATGCGTAAGATCAGGATTGGCCGAGCGGAACCCGGCATCCGGATGCACATTGCGGGCTGACAGCATCAGAGTACCGCCCTGCGGCATGGCATCGCGGGCATTGATGACGAGATTGAGAATGGCATTCTCAAGTTGCCCCAGATCTGCCTCGATCAACCACAATTCATCCGGAATAGTCAGCTGCATTTCGATACTGTCATCCAGCGTTCGCTGAATCAGCTCAGCAAACACAGGGAGCTGCTTGCCCAGATCAATGATGACGGGATCCAGTACCTGGCGACGGGCAAAACTGAGCAGGTTCTTGGTCAGTTCCGCGCCCCGCATGGCAGCCCGCATCGCCGTCGCCAGCTTCTTGCTGATGGCTGCATCATGGGTGACATCTCTTTCGATTAATTGCAGATTGCCCAGTACTACGCCCAGCAGATTATTGAAGTCATGCGCGACACCACCCGTCAGCTGTCCGACTGCCTGCATCTTTTCAGCCTGAAAAACCCGCGCTTCCAGCAACTTCATATCTGAAACATCCGTCATGACCAGAAAGCAGCCCATCACTCTGTCTGCCGCATCTTTCTGTGGCACAAAACTGAAATGCGCCTGATGTGGCTGATCGTCCACCATCAGTGCACCTACATGCGTAGCAGTCTGTCCGATCAGGGCACGTTTCACTCCATGCACAAGATCGCTGCTGACCTGTGGCTGCTGGATGGAGTCCAGTATGGTCACCAGATTCATGCCTGTTGACTGGTCGGTAAGCCTGAGCCAGCGGCGCAGTGCCGAGTGATTGCAATAAGTGAGCTGCTTCTGCTGATCGAGATGCAGAACCAGCGAAGGCATGGCATCCAGTGTGGCACCGAAGAAATCGCGGGTTTCACTCAGCGCCTGCTCAGACCTTATACGCTCGGTCACATCCTGCAACGTGCCATACAGGCGGACCACCGCACCCTCAACCCGTTCTGGTTTACCAATGCAACGCAACCAGATTGGAGTTTCGCCCGGCAATGCAAGCAATTGATCAAAACTGTCACCATGCCGGATGGCTTTCAGGACGAGTCGCATCATCACGCGCCGGTCCGACGCCACCAGTCTCTGCAACAGAAACGAAAGTGGCAGGTCATTACGCATATCCAGACCGAGGTGCCGACGGATTCCCTCGGACAAACTCAGACGGGTTGAATCCACACCCAGTTCCCACGCACCGATCTTTGCAAGATGCTGCATATCAGCCAGCATCACATCAATGCGGGCCCGTTCGGTCAGATCACGGAATGCAATCAGGCTGCCGGCCTTGCCGTTGTGGCGCAACGCCACCATGCGATATTCAACCGGACGGATCCGGCCGTTCCGGCAATGCAGGTTGGCGCCGATGCCACGCAGCATGTCGGTGGTATAGCCGATACGGCCTGTGTCACGTTTTTCCAGCATCCCACCCGCGCTCATCAGGCGCCGGTAATCCAGTCCCTGCATCTCCTCGGCTTCGTAGCCCAGCAATCGAGCCGCCGCCGGATTGGCGAACACCACCATTCCTGCGGCATCCAGCTCCAGTACTCCTTCACCGCTGGCATCCACAATGGCTTCATTTCGCTGACTGATTGCAAGGGCAGCGGCCACTCTGACGCGCCGCTGCTGCATTTTCTGACGAAGCTGCCAGATGCCGACTCCCAGGAATGCGGTCAGCACAATTACCAGCAGCAGATATACGCCTTGCAACATCTAGTCTGTAACTAGACCGGCCGGACCAGCACTGGCGGCAGATCCAGCCGGGATACGGCCGGCGTACCAGTTGACCGCGTACTGCATCAACTGGGATGACGTGTGCAGGGACAGCTTGCGCTTGATGCGCTGGCGGTGTGACTCCACTGTCTTGATACTGAGGTTAAGGGCTTCTGCAGCCTGTCGGGTGGATAAACCCTTGCCGATCATGTGTAACACCTGCAACTCACGATTGCTGAGAGTATCGACCGGATTGTCCGAAATATGAGTGCTGCCGGTCGCGATTTTTTCGATCATGCTGTTCGCAACGGCTTCGCTGACATAGATGCCGCCCCCCAGCACCCGCCGCAGCGCCTGCAGGAACTGTTCGCTGGCGACCTGCTTCATGATGTAGCCATTGGCTCCCGCAGATAACATTCTTTCTGCGTATATGGCTTCGTCATGCATCGACAGGACCAGAATCCGCAGGTGGGGATAGTGTGCCCGGGCATCTTTGACCAGCTCCAGACCATCCCCCTGCGCCAGAGACACATCGACAATCACTGCATCTGGCTGTAATTCCCTGAGCAAGGACTTGGCATCGCGGGCAGACTCGCTTTCACCGCAAATCTCCAGATCTGGTTCTGTTTCCAGCAGTCGACGCAGCCCCTGACGTACAACAGGATGATCATCCACCAGCATGATGCGGTAACGGCGTGCAGGGACGGATCCGGTATTCTTGTTAAAGCCAGCTGAATTTCCTGACGTCAGATTCATATCACCCATGGTAGCTCCGCCCCAAATGTCATAGTCCCGGCATACCGCTGATGGACTCAGCGCAAAGCAGCCAGCAATTCTGCAAGCGCATTATTATGTCTTAAAAAACGCCGTTATCAGACCGCGGCATCAATGCTGAATTCAGTAACGGAATCAGGATGCCCGCAAGTCAGTGTGCTGGCGTCTCTGGCAGATGAGCCACCTGAGTGGTCACCCATTCCGTAGCGTAACGAACCAGCTCGCTGGTAGTTCGCAAATTAAGTTTCTCACGCATATGACGCCGGTGGGCATCGACCGTTTTCATCGAAAGGATCAGCTCATCAGCAATCTGGCGAGTGCCGACACCCTTGCCGATCAGTGCAAACACTTCCCGCTCACGTTCGGTCAGCACAGATACCGGATCATCTGCCGCCGGCTTCGATTGACTCCGCAATGAGCTGGACAACAAACGTTCATGCATGGCTTCACTGAGGTGTCGCTGTCCTTTGATGACCTTGCGCAAAGCTGCTACCAGATCCGACTCTGCGGCGCTTTTCATCACATACGCACTGGCGCCCAGGCGCAGCAGCCGCTCTGCATGCATGGCTTCATCCTGCATGGACAACACCATGATGCGCATCTGCGGATAGTGCTCACGTATCCAGCCGAGCAGACCAATACCACTGTCCACTCCCAGAGTGAGATCCAGTATCAGCACGTCCGGAGCAGACTGCTCGATCATCTTGCGCCCGTTTAAAATATCCCCAGCTTCGCCGACCAGCACCAGATCAGACAAACCGGAGACCATCTGTTTAAGCCCTTCGCGCACCAGTGGATGGTCATCCACAATCGCGACCCGGGTCTGCATTTCATTCATATGAACTGAATTCCATCGGCTGGACAACACCTGAAGACTCAAAACAGTCCCGCAAGTGTAATAATTTATTGTTGGCGCATCATGCCTAGGAAATTCCGAAATAGTCCATAATCACAGTTTCATCAGGTAGCGGAGTCAAGCCGCTTTCTTAATGACTTTTACCATCGGATTTAATAATCCACAAGCGACTGTTCCCGCAAAATGAGAACAGTGTTACCGTTCAGTATCAGCATTGAAGCTTGCCGAGTTGAATATGTTTTCACAGCCCATCTACCGTGTGATTATCCTCGAAGACAATCCCGTTGATGCCGAGCTTATTGAGCTGGAATTGCGCAAATGCGAACTGCCCATCGAATGCATCCATGCAGCCTCAGCCGATGACTTCAGCAAGGAACTTGCCGGCGAACAGGTACCTGACCTGGTACTGGCTGATTACACCCTTCCCGGATTTGATGGTATGGCCGCGCTGCATGCCTTACGCAACCGGTATCCCTATGTGCCATTCGTATTCGTATCCGGTTCGCTGGGAGAAGAAAGAGCGATTGAGGCACTTAAGAGCGGTGCCACCGATTACGTCCTGAAGGACCGGCTCGGTCGCCTGCCCGCAGTGGTGGTGCGCGCATTCCGAGAACTTTTTGAGCGGCGTGAGCGACATATTTCACATCGTGATCTGGCCCAACACAGACAGTTACTCACGGCCATCATCGACAGCCTGCCCGAGTCCATCTATGCAGTAGATGAACTATCGCGCATCACGGTGATCAACAAAGCCATGCTGACACGCCTGAAACGCCAGCGCAGCACAACAATCGGCAAACTACTTAGTGAACTTCAGCAACCGCATGCGCATGAACTTGAGTTAATGGACGCCATGGTACTGAGATCCGGCCGTGCGCTGCTTGAAAAGGAAAGAACCATAGAGAATGAGGATGGATCGATCAGCTGGCTGATGAGTTCGCGCATCCCGCTGCGTGATCAGCATGACAAAGTAATCGGTGTGGTCTGTACCGAGCGCGACCTGACTCAGCGCCGCCAGATGCAGCGTGAAATTCTCGACATCTCAAACCGCGAACAGCGGCGCCTAGGCAGCGATCTGCATGATGGCCTCGGCCAGGAACTGACTGGTCTGTCTCTGATGATCAAAGGTCTGGAAATCCAGATGTCGCAACAGGAATCCGCCTACTTACCTCAAATCGCAAAGATCAATGAATTGATTTCCAGCGCCATTCAAAGCACACGATCACTGGCCCGTGGTGCAGCTCCAGTAAGTCGTGAGCGCGGCGGAATTACCGAGGCATTACGGCAACTCGCTGCGCGCTGTACTGATATTTATCACCTGCCATGCCACTTCACGAACAAGTACAACGACCACAACCTGCTCGACGACAATGTCGCCACACAGATTTATCGCATCGCTCAGGAGGCCACCACCAATGCCGCACGGCATGCTCACGCCGGCAGTGTTGAAATCGAATTACGCTCAACTGAAAGACGGCTCTACCTGAGCATTACGGATGACGGGATAGGCATGAGCAGCCAGCCCGACCAGAGCCATAATAATCATCACGGCAAGTCCGGCCTGGGAATCAGGATCATGGAATATCGGGCAAGTATTCTGGGTGGCTCAATCCAGTTTGAACGACTGCCTGCCGGCACTCGTGTGAGACTGTCTTGTCCGCTCAAGGCGCCGGGAACAACCAGAAGCCCGAAACAGGCTGAGAAGATTTCAGCCCGCCAGTAATCTCGCTGCCGGATGTTGTTCAGACTGCCACTGCTGGCAGAACTGCTCGACCTCTGCTGCCGATAGCGGTTCGCTCAGAAATTTCCCCTGGAACTGATCACAGCCCATTGACTCAAGCTGAGTAAAGACCGCTTCTGATTCAATTCCCTCCGCACACACACCCAATGAGAGTGTGTGGCCAAGATCAATCAGGGCAGAGACCAGAATATGAGCCTGCCGGGAATGGCTCATTTCAGCAATCAGCGATCTGTCTATCTTGAAGCAACTATAGGGCAACTTGTAAAGCTGTGTCAGCGAGGAAGTTCCCACACCAAAGTCATCAAGTGTCAGCTGCACTCCCTTGACGCGCAGCCTGGCGAGGCTATCCATGACCAGCTGCAGATCACTGGATACCGCAGTCTCAGTGACTTCGAAACACAGGTGCTCAGGGCTGACTGCATACTCATGCATGACCCGTGACAGTCGATCGGGAAATTCGAGATCGCGTACCGTACGCGCTGCCAGATTTACTGCCAGACCCAGCTTGAGGCCGGCTCGATGCCAATGTCCAATCTGACGTAATGATTCATTAAGGACAAAATCCGTCAGCTCATTCATCAGATTTTCGCGATCGACCATCGATATGAATTGATCTGGATACAGCGTGCCACGTACGGGATGTTCCCAGCGTACCAGCGCCTCAACCATATTGATCGCCATACCTTGAGCAGTACGCTGCAATACAGGCTGATACCTCACTGAAAGCTCAAAGCCGCTAAGTGCCCGCAGGAATTCTTCCCTGCTCAACGGTGCATTTTCACCTTTATGCCGTTGCAGACTGGCTTCAATGTCTCTTACAGATACTGGCTTATGTACCGTATCTCGCATATTCAATCCCAGTGACAGTCCAAACTGACGCGCAGTGGCCAGCACCTTCTGATCCATGCCGCTCATCAGCATGATTTCCGCAGGACACTTGATATTGGCCAGCAGACGCAGTGCCTCCACACCATCCATGTCTCCCATTTGCATATCCAGGATGACCAGCGAAGGATGCTGATCAGCAAGTAATTGCTTGAGAACAGCACCGGATTCTGCTGTCAGCACGGAATAGCCGTTGCGCTTGCCGATCTCTGCGATCAGCGCGCGCAACTCATGGTCATCATCAACAACCAACAGCACATTGCTCTCAAATACGGACAACTGAACCTCGGCTTGGTCTGCTTCTCTGATTGAAATCGGAAAAAATCGACCAAACTTTAACTTCTCAGTGAGGTGCATTCTGTGAACAAGCGCACTTTCAAAGATCTCTCAGGATCAGAAACAACCTGTTGGCCCGATCAGTGTTACATAACCTTGAAATACAGATAACTATAGGGCGTTACACGATGGTTTCTGGCGCACATCCGGGGCACTGGATAGCCACCTGTTTGCGGATCAGCTCCGCCAGACGCAATACGCCCGGCCCGGCAGCTTCACGGTCTGAATATACGAGGTACAGAGTTCCCATGCGCACACCGCCTTCACGGAGGTTGAGTTTTTTCAAACGACCCTGCGCCAGCTCTTCGCGAATTTTCTCTTCCGGAAACCATGCAAACCCATAGCCACGACACACCGCCTCAATAGAAGTACTCATATTGCTGACCGTCCAGCGCTGGATGACTTCCAGCGTTAACGCGTTACCACTGCGATGTACGCCGCTATCACGCACCACCATCTGTCGGTGTGTTTGCAGATCATGCTGAGTCAGTGCGCGCTCTATTGTTTGCAGAGGATGTTGCGGACTGGACACTGCAATCAGAAGCACTGGCATCAGGGCATCGCCAAGATAACCTTGCGGAACCGTGCCGCAAATCGCCAGCTCGGCCTTGCCCTGCTGCAATGCCTCTGCAGTTCCGCTCAATACCGATTCGATGAGTTCAATGCGTGTGTGCGGACTTTCCTCATTGAACAGCGACAGCGCCTGCATCAGCACGGGCATCGGAAATAGAGGCTCGACGGCCATGCCTATTTCCGCCTCCCACCCTGCCGATAATCTGCTCGCCGCCCGCTCCACACCGCTGGCCTCCTGCAACAGGGCGCGAGCACGCCGGTATAGCAACTCCCCTGTTTTCGTCAGCACGGCCTTGCGACCCTGAATTTCAAATACCGTCACCCCGAGCAAGGCCTCGATCTTCTTCACCGCATAGGTGATTGAAGATTGACTCTTGTGCAGATGCTCCGCAGCCTGGGCATAGCCACCGACTTCCACCACTGCCAGCAGCGCCCGCCACTGCTCAATAGTGATGCGGGGAAAGATGCTTACATTGGGCGCCGGAGCCGGATTCATATCTATTTATTAGATTGTTTTAAGTCAATATTTCAACTTTTATATTTAATCAATAAATCTTTTCATTTGTCCATCCTCACCAGACAAAGGAAACATGCCATGAAAACCCTTCTGCAAATTAGCACCAGCCTGTTTTCCTCGGGCGGCCAATCCACACAACTCGCCGACACTTTCGTGGCGGAATGGCAGCGCACCCATCCGGATGGTCGGGTCATTCGCCGTGATCTGTCTGTCAATCCAGTACCGCATCTGGATGCCGAGCGTCTGACCGCCTTTATGACACCTGCCGGCCAACGCAGCGCCCAACAACAGTCGATCGTTGCGTACTCGGATGCACTGATCGACGAGCTGCGCCAGACAGATGTAGTGGTGATTGGATTGCCGCTGTACAACTTCGGCATTCCTTCCAGCCTGCAGGCTTACTTTGACCATCTGGCGCGCGCCGGTGTCACATTCAAGTACACCGCCAGTGGTCCGATCGGATTTCTCACCGGCAAGCGTGTACTGGTTTTTGCTACCCGCGGTGGCAAGTATGCTGGCACTGAAAAGGACAGCGCGACCACCCAGGTGCGCGCCTTCCTGAGTCTGCTCGGAATGAACGACCTGGAATTCATCTATGCTGAAGGACTGAACATGGACACGGAAACACGTGAACAAGGTTTGAGAGCCGCACGCCAGCAAAGCCTGGAGCTGGCACAATCACTAACCAATATCTGAATCGATTGAGAGAAAATTATGCGCACCCGGAGCGTCAATCAGGTTATCAACAGCATCAACACATCGGACGGTGCAGGCGTCAAGCTGTTGCGCAGTCTGGGGCAGCGTCAGCATGTGCGACTCGATCCATTCCTGATGCTGGATGAATTTGGCAGTTTCGATGCCAATGATTACATCGCGGGTTTCCCGCCTCATCCGCATCGCGGCTTTGAGACCGTAACCTACATGCTGGAAGGACATATGCTGCATGAGGACCACATGGGCAATAAAGGCCATCTGCACGGTGGTGACGTGCAATGGATGACGGCTGCTCACGGCATCATCCATTCCGAAATGCCACAGCAGCAGGCAGGACGCATGCATGGCTTCCAGTTATGGATCAATCTGCCTGCTCGCGAAAAGATGAAGCCAGCCAGTTATCGAGACATCCCTGCGGCGAAAATACCGGTAGCCACACTGAATAATCGTGCCACCGTGAAAGTCATTGCAGGTGAGTATGCCGACGGAGAACAACGCATAACCGGCCCGATACAGGGACTGGCGACACAGGCCCTGTATATCGACGTGCACCTGCCCAAGGATCAGCTTTTCAGTCAACCGACCCCCGGCGCACACAATGCGTTTGTGTATGTATATGAAGGCACAGTACGAGTTGGTGAAGGCGCAGATGCAACGTCAGTCCCCACCCACGCGGCCGCATTTCTGAACGGTGGTGAACAAATAATGATTACAGCCGAATCCGATGCACGCTTTCTGGTGCTGGCCGCACAACCGTTGAATGAACCTGTGGTTCAATACGGTCCGTTTGTCATGAATACCCGTGAAGAAATTGAACAGGCGATTGTCGATTATCAGAATGGTCGACTGGTGCAGGAAAAAGCGCAGGCTTTCAATGAATGAGTTCGCACAGGAACCTGCTCCGCTTCAATGTGCTTAATCTTCACTGCGCATCATGCTGCGCAGTTTAGATTCATCCAGCTCTCGTTCCCATTTCGATACTACGATGGTGGCCACTCCATTGCCGATGAGATTGGTCAGCGCACGGGCTTCGGACATGAAGCGATCAATGCCAAGGATCAGCGCCAATCCCGCAACCGGAATTGTAGGCACCGCACTCAGCGTCGCCGCCAGAGTGATGAAGCCACTGCCGGTGACGCCCGACGCGCCCTTGGAAGTAAGCAGCAAAACCGCAAGAATGGTTAATTGCTGGATCAGTGTCAGGTCGGTGTTGGTAGCCTGCGCAACAAAGATCGCCGCCATAGTGAGGTAGATCGAGGTGCCGTCCAGATTGAATGAATAACCGGTGGGAATCACGAGCCCTACCACAGGTTTTGAACAACCCAGCTGTTCCAGCTTCAACATCATGCGCGGCAATACCGATTCGGAAGAAGAAGTACCAAGCACGATCAGCAGCTCTTCCTTGATGTAGCTGATGAATCTGAAAATACTGAAGCCTGCCCAGCGGGCGATAGCGCCCAGCACGATAAAGATGAACAGCAGACAGGTCAGATAAAAGCTGCCCATCAATCTGGCTAATGGCAATAATGAGCCAATACCATACTTGCCAATGGTGAAAGCCATTGCACCGAACGCACCGAACGGTGCCAGTCGCATGATGAACCCCACCACGATGAACAGTCCCTGCGAAAGCTGATCTATCAGCTGCACCACCGGGCGTACGCGCTCACCGGCATGCGCAAAGGCAAAGCCCAGCAATACTGAAAACAGGAGCACTTGCAGGATTTCACCTTTGGCAAAGGCATCAACCACTGTGACAGGGATGATGTTGAGCAGGAAGCTCACTATGCCTTGTGATTGTGCGGCGCCGGTATAACTGCCCAATGCACTGGTATCCAGTGTACTGACATCTGCATTCATGCCGGCGCCCGGCTTGATGATATTGACCACCAGCAATCCGATGACCAGCGCAAAGCTGCTGACCACTTCAAAGTACAGCAGTGCCTTGCCGCCGACGCGGCCGATTTTTTTCATGTCCTGCATACCGGCAATACCAGTAACCACCGTGCAAAAAATGATCGGCGCGATCAGCATCTTGATCAGCTTGATGAATGCGTCGCCCAATGGCTTCAGCGCCGCACCCTGTTGAGGGAAGAAATGCCCCAGCACAACTCCGCAGACGATTGCGAACAGCACTTGAGCGTACAGGGAGGTGTAAACGGGTTTATTCATGCTGGAAACGCCCCGGAGATAAACAGACACTGAATATTTCTGATTGTGTTTGTACTTGGGGTGAAAACTGGAGCGGGTGGCGAGAATCGAACTCGCACGAGAACCTTGGGAAGGTTCCAGGCTACCACTACATCACACCCGCTCAGCGTACCCATTCTAGTGATGTGACAGCAGAGTTGGCAACGTCGCTTTACAAGCAAACTGATTCGGTCCACGCTGTTCAGGGTTAATCTCGATCATGATTTTTGTCGTCGGCCCTAAGTCAAGCAAATAATCCGGAGATCATCATGAAATCCTGTTTAGCAGAATTTTTCGGTACTTTCTGGCTAGTACTGGGTGGCTGCGGCAGCGCAGTATTGGCGGCTGCTTTCCCTGCTGTAGGCATTGGTTTGCTCGGAGTATCACTGGCTTTCGGCTTGACTGTCCTGACCATGGCTTATGCCATCGGTCACATCTCCGGGTGCCATCTGAATCCAGCGGTATCAATCGGATTGTGGGCAGGGGGCCGATTTCCTCCCAGCAAACTCGCCCCCTACATCGTTTCGCAACTACTGGGTGGCATCGTTGCAGCTGGCGTGCTGCTGCTGATCGCAAGTGGCAAATCCGGATTTGATGTCTCGGCAGGGTTTGCATCCAATGGTTATGGAGCGCATTCACCGGGCGGATATTCATTACAGGCTGCACTGATATGCGAAGCAGTCATGACTGCAATGTTTCTGCTGGTCATCATGGGCGCGACTGACAAACGGGCACCCCAGGGCTTTGCACCTCTGGCGATTGGGCTCTGCCTCACCCTGATTCACCTGATCAGCATTCCAGTCACCAACACTTCGGTGAATCCGGCACGCAGTACCGGGGTTGCTGTATTCGCAGGCGACTGGGCCATGTCACAGCTATGGGCTTTCTGGGTCGCACCGATTCTGGGTGCGGTTGCAGGTGCAACGATTTATCGCTTCCTTTGCGATAGCAATGAATGACCGACCTGGAAACAACCCTGACAGCCATCTCCTGTCAGGGTACCGCTTACCATGAAAAAAATAATCCCCTTGCTGCTGGTGCTGATTGCTGCCTACTTCAGTTATCAGAACAATCAACCAGAGGCAGATTCTGTATCCCGAATTCCGGGCAGCACATCCTCAAGCCTCGCCTCCAGAGAGCAGGTCTCTCAAGATGCATTAATAGCCGATGCTTTCCGCAAACAGCAAAGCAACATCTCTGTCACCCTGAATGGCACTGTTATCGCCCTTCTGAGTGATGATAATGACGGCTCACGACATCAACGCTTTATTATCAAGCTGGCAAGCGGTCAGACACTACTGGTTGCTCACAATATTGATCTGGCAGGACGTGTTGAAAACCTGAAACCAGGTGACAGCGTTTCGCTTCGCGGTGAATACGAGTGGAACAACAAAGGTGGCGTTCTTCACTGGACGCATCATGATCCCAGCCAGCGCCACGAGACCGGCTGGATCAGGCATGAGGGCCATACCTATCAGTGACCTTGTTAAAAGAGCGCTCTCACCACGCCCACCAATGCAGCGACAGCTAACGTCAGAGTCGGAAAGATGCTGACAGCGTAACCCAGTCCGCGTTTTTTCGGATCTGCCACATAGCCTTGCAGATACAACATGCGCCCGACCAGATACACCGCACCCAGTGCAGACATCCATTGCGCAGACCAGTACTGCGCCGCGATCCACAATGCCGGCAGAAACACCAGCAATGTTTCCAGCGTATTCATCTGCACGCGGTAATACCGCTCGAACATCTCATTACCGGTGGTTGCCGGAGCCGACACACCGTATCGCTCTCTGGCCCAGCCAACCAGACCACCAAATGCAAACAGCTGTACCACCGCCAGCAATGTAATCAGTTGCACCCACACCATGGCTCTTACCTCATGTTTGTATATTGAGAAAGGCTGAGTATGCGCTCCAACCTGTTCTGAAGCCATGCCAGTGTCAGCACTGATCAAACCTCAATCCAGGTAGCTACACCCACTGCACATCGATCACCGTTTTTATCAAACAGGGCAGTACCCACCTTGTGCTTGCGGCCTTCAATCAGTATCTGCCAACCGATGATTACGCACGGTTCTTCGATGTGGACATTGCGATCGATATGCACCGCAAGCTCACCCAGCAAAGCAGTCCGGCCCGGCATGACAGAAGCAAAATAGCCCGGACAGTCCAGTGCAGCCCAGATGTATTCCGGACGCACCTTACCTTGACCATCGTCCAGTGAGGCATCCGGCGACCAGGGGGCCGCCACAAGATTTGAGTCCGTCATTTTTCCTGGAAAAATGCGCAACCCCTCATGCATGGCACGATGAGGGCCACATACAAAACAATCTGGAAAAGGATGCTGATGATGACCAGTGAATTGCAGGGAAGCACTTAACGCCCGCTCGTAGTCGGGTGGCCTTGGTACATGGGCGTTCAGATGAACATGCTCATGAGCAATATTTGCTGCTGCGATCAATCGTTCGTCATGCAGCAGGTGCCATTTACCTGAGACGCTATCGAAGCAAAGCGTCAGATCGATCCCGAGCGGGGGAGGATTATGCAGACGCACACTGAGCGGTTGATTAACTGTTGCGGCCATCAAGCCGCACACATACCCACCGTTAGCCGAATCCGGCGGTCCATTAAAGCGGGGCTCGATTCTGATCTGTGTTCTCACCGCACCCTCATTCAAGTATGACTGTACACGGATAACAGATTATTAGTAGCCGCTATACCACGCGGCCACTGTTATTCAGCGGGATTCACGGGAGGGCTTCAGTGCGGCCCACAGCAAGGGAAGCAACGACACTACAATAATCACGATAGTCACCACACCGAAATTATTCTTGATAATTGGCACATTACCGAACAGGTAGCCGCCCCAGATAAAGAGGGATACCCAGCCTATGCCACCGAGCAGATTGAACTTGAGAAACTGCAAGGCCCGCATCTGACCCACGCCCGCTACAAACGGCGCAAAGGTGCGAATGATGGGTAGAAAGCGTGACAGCACAATGGCCATTCCGCCATGTCTGTCATAGAACATCTGAGCCCTGAGCAAATACTCCTGCTTCAGCCAGCGAAACTGACCACTGAATGCCCGCGGTCCGATCACGCCACCAATCCTGTAATTCAACTCATTGCCCAACACGGCTGCCAGCATCAGTAACAGCCAGATTAGCGGTGCATTCAAGGTACCGGTCTGATCCACCGCCGACAGTGCTCCCACTGCAAACAACAGTGAATCTCCAGGCAGGAAGGGAGTAACCACCAGTCCGGTCTCACAGAAAATTATGAGGAAGAGTATTCCGTATACCCAGTACTGATAAGTAGCCACCAACTCGGTGAGGTGCTTGTCGAGGTGTAGCACCAGATTAATGAACCAGCTGATCAATTCCATTGCGGCACTCCAGAATTCAGGTCACGTGAGCGCGTTTGATCTGAGCGATGTGATTGCCTGCATCAAGCAACACGATAGTGGGGTGATAGGTCGCCAACTCGCTTTCACTGTAATTAGAATAAGCGCAGATGATGAGCAGGTCCCCGACTGCAGCCTTCCGTGCAGCCGCACCATTCAGGGAAACATCACCCGAGCCTCTGGCTGCCTTGATGATGTAAGTAGTAAACCGCTCGCCGTTATTGATGTTGTACAGTTCAATGTACTGAAACTCGCGTAAACCCGCCGCCTCCAGCAACGCCTCATCAATACCACAGGATCCTTCGTACTGAAGGTCAGCGTGGGTTACCGTGGCACGGTGCAATTTGGCCTGGAGAAGTGTAAGCAACATTTTTTGCAGATGGTTCAGTAATTAGCGGTCGCCACGTTGCATCGCGGCAGTCTTGATGTCAAGCACCGGAAGAATCAAGCAGCTCCGCCAGCAACGCCTGCGGATTATCGTTAACATGCAGCAGATTGCGGTGCGAATGACGCATGAAGCCCTGATCAACAACGTTGTCCAGAAATGCCAGCAACTGATCAAAGTAACCCAGTGTGTTGAGCAGGGCACAGGGCTTTGCATGCAATCCCAGCTGCGCAGTGGTCCAGACTTCGAACAATTCATCCAGCGTACCAATACTGCCCGGCAGGGCAATGAAAGCATCAGACATGTCGATGATAAGTTCCTTGCGTTCCGCCATGGTGCTGACCACCCGCAACTCAGTCAGCCCCTGATGTGCCAGCTCCCTTTGCATCAACGACTGTGGAATCACACCAACGACCTTGCCGCCTGATGCGAGCGCTGCCTCTGCAATACTACCCATTAGCCCAACGTGCGCACCGCCATATACCAGCGCAATACCCCGCTGCGCCAGTAACCCGCCCAGCTGTGTAGCAACTCTGGAATAGACCGGATCATGCCCTGCGCTGGAACCGCAGAACACGCCGATGGACTCAATGGAACGGGTCATATAAACATGCGCTGACGCTTATGCATCAGCTGCGCAAACCTTGCAGGAATGCCACAGGGTCTTCACCACGTTCCAGTACTTCAACCAGAGCCGAGCCCACCACCACGCCATCTACATGGCCAGTCATCAACCTGACCTGATCCGGATTACGAATTCCAAAACCGGCGCACACCGGCACTGAAGATACTTTCCTGACTCGATCCATATAGGCCAGCACTTCATCCGGTACAGCCACCTGTTTGCCTGTTGTGCCTGTCATGGTCACGGCATACACAAAACCTTCTGCCTGCTTGCAGAGCATGGCCAACCGATCATCAGGTGTCACCGGCGTCACCATCTGCACCAGTGCCAGCCCATATGCATCCAGAGCACCACGAATCTCTTCGCTTTCTTCATAAGGTAAATCAGGCACGATGAATCCAGAAACTCCGGCTTCCCGCGCCGCCTGAGGCAGCCGGTCAAACCCGAAGGCCAGCAATGGATTCAGATAACTCATCAGGAGAATCGGTGCTTTGGGCTTCTGGACAGCATCCCTGAGCGTATTCAGAATCCATTGAAGTGATACCCCCTTGGAAAGAGCCACACGACTGGAGCGCTGAATGGTCAACCCGTCTGCCATGGGATCGGAAAACGGCACACCGATTTCCACCACATCAGCAACCTCTGCAACCTTGCAGAGCAATTCATGAAACTTGTCCGGCTCCGGAAACCCACCGGTCAGAAATGCCACGATAGCCGGACGCCCGGTGGACTCAGCGTCACGAATGGAGAGTGCAATATGTTCACGTGGCAACATCAGATTTTTCCCAGCAAGATGGTGCGCTGAAGGGTAGGCATGTCCTTGTCACCGCGACCAGAAAGCCCGATCAGAATTTTTTTACCAGGATTCTGCCTGGCCCAGCGGCGCGCACCCGCCAGTGCATGCGAAGATTCCACCGCCGGCAGAATCCCTTCCGATGCACAGCATTCTTCCAGTGCGTTCAATGCATCATCATCTTCAACACCCGCATAACTCACACGACCTGCTGCCTGTAGCAGAGCATGTTCGGGACCCACACCCGGATAATCCAGACCCGCAGACACCGAATGTGTTTCATGTATCTGACCATTGGCATCCTGAAGCAGCATTGAGTAACAACCCTGCAGGACTCCGGGCTTGCCATACGCAAGAGAGGCCGCGTTCTGTCCGAGCCCGGTACCCGTGCCACCTGCTTCTATGCCCAGCAGTTGCACTTGCGCATCTTTAACAAAAGGATGAAATAAACCGATGGCATTCGATCCACCACCCACGCAGGCAATGGCGATATCAGGAAGTCCGCCAGCTTTCGCGAGCATCTGTTCACGCGCTTCACGGCCTATGATGGATTGAAACTCACGTACCAGATATGGATAAGGATGCGGCCCGATGGCTGAACCCAGACAGTAATAAGTGCCGTTCGGATCGGTCACCCAGTCGCGCAATGCCTCATCAACGGCAGCACGTAAAGTTTTATCGCCACTGGTCACCGGCGTCACCGTGGCACCCAGCAACTTCATGCGTCCTACATTCGGTGCCTGACGCTCCATATCCACAGCACCCATGTACACAGTACAGGGCAAGCCCACTCGCGCACATGCAGCGGCTGAAGCGACACCATGCTGACCGGCACCTGTCTCCGCGATCACACGCTTGGCACCGAGTTTTCTGGCGAGTAACACCTGTCCGATGGAGTTGTTGATCTTGTGCGCACCCGTGTGTGCCAGATCTTCGCGTTTCAGCCAGACTTCACAACCCCACCGCTTTGACAAGGTACGCGCATAAGTCAGAGCAGTCGGACGACCAATCCAGTCATGCAACTCGGCCATATATTCGGCCTGAAAATCGGGATCATGCAGATAACGCTTCACGCCTGCTTCCAGACGGTTCAGTGCAGGCACCAGCGTTTCTGGAATATAGCGTCCACCGAATGGGCCGAAGCGGCCCTGCTCATCCGGATAAACATCGTTCATCACATTGGCATACAGAATTTGCTGATCCAGTGTACTGCTTGAAACTTTCATCAAATGCTCCCACTCAACCTGTTGTGCAGACCAGCGCGCATCCTGTCCAGACATGCAACTGAAACCGGCATAGATTCAATCCCGTACTTCAGAACGTGCCATATGCACGAACGCGAATATCTTCGCTGCATCCTTCACGCCCGGCAGCGATTCCACGCCACTGCTCACATCCACTCCGAACGGACGAACCGCCCTGATAGCCTCCGTGACATTACCTGAATTCAAACCGCCGGCCAGAATCAATTCACCCTGCCCTGCCAGTCTGGCAGCCAGTTCCCAATCTGCCGTTTCACCCGTACCACTTACTGCGCCTTCGAACAGAAAACGCTTTGGCAATTCTGCTGGCAACTCACATCCAGCACGCAACACAGGCAACACTGTCAATTCACTCGGCAGACGCAGTGATTCCAGATCCTGCCAGTCACATTGCAGCACATCGGGCTTGAACACACTCAACACCTCAGCCACCTCCTGCCGGGATGGATGCAGCATCACGGCAATACGCTGAATTCGCGTTGGCACACCTGCCGACATCTTTAAGGCTTGCTGAGGCGTCACACGCCGCCTGGACGGCGCGAATACAAAGCCGATTGCATCCACACCTGCAATGAGCGCGGAACTCACTGCAACTTCGGATGTCATGCCGCAGACTTTGACCCACATGCTCAATTTTTTGGCAACTCTGCGGCAAAGAACTCCACCGACTGCGTACGTGTCGCCAATGCCATCTCGCGTCCCGCACTCAGCAATTCGCCGGCAAGAGCGCGTGGATCAGCACTGTTCATCAGCGTAGTGCCAATCAAGGCCATCTGGAAACCCAGCTGCACCACCCGCTTCACATCTTCCACACTACTAACACCGCTTTCTGCCACCTTTGGGTAATTTGCTGGCAGCAGATCAACCAGTTCGGCAAATCGTTCAAAGTTCACTTTCAGGGTTTGCAGATCGCGGCAGTTGATTCCTACCAGAATCTGTTCGGAATGCTGTTTACGGTTTGCCAGCACTTCGTTGATGAGCTGGATGTCATCGGCATCAAAAGCCTCGATCAGAACAAATAGATGCAACATGGCAGCGCAGTCCAGCAGCGCAGTGATGCGGCTTTTGTCCAGCATGCGAGCAATTACCAGCACGCCACCCGCCCCCGCAACACGCGCTTCCATCACCTGATAAGGCTCGACCAGAAAATCCTTACGCATGGTCGGCACCTTTAAGGGCGCCAGCACCTGTGCAGCCTGCGTCAGATGCGCCAGTTCACCACCGAAGCGGGTGGGCTCAGTCAACACTGATACGGCAGCAGCGCCTCCCAGTCCATAGGATGCAACCCGGCTCTGCACATCACTGGTGTGGCTGGATAGATCACCTGCAGAGGGCGAGTGCAGCTTGCATTCGGCGATCAGATCAAACCCTTCTGCAGATAATTTCAGTTCAGGCGCAGGCGGCATAGCACTGGCACGCGCCCACAGCTCTGCTTCCGGCACGATTGCCCTGGCTTGTTCATAACGCTCACAACTAAGGCGAGCCATTTCAGTCAGTAATCCGGACATTACATTCTCTTGCCAGCCAGGTCACAGCCCGACTTATATAGAACCACCAAACGCCGCCAGCTTCTTCAGCACTTCAGCAGCACGACCTGAATCAATTGCAGCTGCTGCCTGCTGCATGGCCGCCAACGGACTGGCAGCACGGCCAGTCAATTCCAGCACCAACGCAGCATTCAATAAAATTGCATGCCGATGTGCGCCATGCTCGCGTCCTTCAAAAACAGCCCGCAATTGCTGTGCGTTGTAAACCGCATCACCACCTTTCAACTCTTCCGGCGTGCAGCGTGGCACACCGAATTCAGATGGATCCCGCTTGCGCTGCGTCACAACACCGGGACGTACGTCGAAACACTCGAATGAGCCACAGGGTGTGGCCTCATCCCAGCCCGGTTCACCATGCACAACATAGGCACGCTCAATGGGCAAACCTGCCAGTGTTTCCGCCATCAACCTTGCTGTCTCGACATTGAACGCGCCGATCAGATGAAAGGGCGGCTCAGCCGGATTACATAGCGGTCCCAGAATATTGAATACGGTACGCACACCCAGCGCCTGACGGATCGGCGCAACAGCCTTGGTAGCCGCATGATAGTAAGGTGCAAACAGGAACGTGAAGCCACACGCATCCAGACATTTGCCAGCTGCCTGTTCGTCCAGCGGCAGCTTTAACCCCAGCTGTTCCAGCGTATCTGCACTGCCGCTGCGACTTGATACTGCGCGATTACCATGTTTAACCACACGCAGATCAAGTGCCGCCAGCAACAGACCCGCTCCAGTAGACAGGTTGAAGCTGCCTGAAGAATCACCGCCTGTGCCAACGATGTCCACCAGCGGAGCGCCCGGCGAAATCACTGGACGTCTGGCCAGCCCGCGCATGGCTTTGGCAAAACCCCGCACTTCATCAGGTGTAACACCCTTGCTACGCAAGGCGGCAAGCAGCGCACCAGCCATTGCCGGCGCAATCGCTTCGTCGGTCAAGGCCAGCAGCAACTGCGATGCTTCCGACTCACTCAACGAGTGATGTTCCAGTAACTGTTCAAGCGTGTTACGCAGGAAGCTCATGTATCAGGCCTCGCGCACGGCTGAAGTCAGCTTGAGAAAATTGCCCATGAGTATGGGACCTTCCGGAGTGAGAATGCTTTCCGGATGAAACTGCACGCCTTCAATGGCGTACTGTTTATGGCGCACACCCATGATTTCACCTTCAGGCGTTTTTGCGGTCACTTCCAGCACCTCCGGCATGGACTCAGGCGCTGCAATCAGCGAATGATAACGCCCTGCTTCAAAAGGATTGGACATGCCTGCAAGAATGCCTTTGCCATCATGACTGACCTGCGACACCTTGCCATGCATCAGGCGCCCGGCACGTACCACTTTTCCACCGAATACTTCCACTAGCGACTGATGGCCAAGGCATACACCGAAGATCGGTAACTTGCCGGCAAAATGCCTGATCATCTGCATGGAGACACCCGCGTCATACGGCGTGCCCGGTCCGGGCGAAATACACAGATGAGTAGGCTGCAATGACTCCGCCTGTTCAAGCGTGATCTGATCATTGCGATGCACCAGCACTTCTGCGCCGAGCACCAGAAACGCCTGCACCAGGTTGTAGGTGAAGGAATCGTAGTTATCAATCAGCAATAATCTGGGGGAGTTAATCACAGACCCTCCTTCGCCATGGCGAGTGCGCGACGCAGAATAGCGCTCTTGGCAAGCACTTCCTGATATTCCATTTGCGGGATGCTGTCCGCGACAATGCCTGCACCCGCCTGAAAACTGTAGGTATCACCGCTGAACACCAGCGTGCGAATGGTGATGGCCTGATCCATATCGCCGGTACTGCCGAAGTAGCCGATGGTACCGCCGTAAAACCCACGCCGGCATGGTTCCAGTTCATCAATGATCTGCATGGCACGCACCTTGGGTGAACCCACCAGCGTACCAGCAGGAAATGCAGCAGCGAACAGATCGAATGCATCCCTGCCCTGCGCCAGTTCACCTTTGACACCACTGACAATGTGCATGACATGACTGTAGCGCTCTATTGAGCGGTAAGGATCCACATGCACGCTGCCCGCTCTGGCCACTCGACCCAGATCATTGCGCGCCAGATCCACAAGCATTACATGCTCGGCATTTTCTTTCGGGTCCGCCAGCAATTCTTTTTCCAGTGCCAGATCCTGTATTTCATCCCGACCACGCGGACGCGTACCGGCTATCGGCCGCAACTGTGCGTACCCTACGCCTTTCTCATAAGTCATGCGCACCAGTGCTTCAGGAGAAGAGCCGGCAATGACATGATCACCGAGATCACAGTAGTACATGTACGGCGAAGGATTGAGCAGACGCAGGGCACGATAAGTTTCAAATGGATCGAGATCACAGCGCCCGGAGAATCGTGATGCCAGCACCAGCTGATACACATCGCCCGCGGCGATGTACTCCTGCACGCGCTTTACGCCGTGCATGTATTCCATTTCACCCAGCGAAGCGACCGGCTCGGAAAATTTCGCCGTCCTGCCATTGCTCGCAATACCACCCCGTAACGCCTGTATGACTTCTTTGCGCAGCGATTGCCGCTCTGCTTCAGACCCTGCGTGCAACAAGGCCATGCTGCGGGTGAGGTGGTCAAACACCAGCATGGATTGCGGCGCGAGATAGTGCGCATCAGGCGTACCTTCAATATTCTTGTGACGTGAAGGCAAACGTTCGAAGTAACGTACCAGGTCGTACCCCGAAGCACCAACCAGCCCGCCGATCAGGGGTACCCCGGGAATACTGGGGGTCGGTAAAGGGGCTCGCTGCAAGGCACCACGCAGTGCATCGAGCAGTTCCTGCTGATTGCTTGGGGCAGGCAACATTTGATCCCCGATCTTCAACCCTGCGGCATCAAGCCGCACCTCAAGACAATCGCCAAAGCCGATGAAGGAATAACGGGCCAGTCGTTCGCCACCTTCTACGCTTTCCAGCAGAAAGCGCGGCCGGAACGGCTTCAGCTTCAAATACGCCGATACCGGGGTATCCAGATCGGCGGCTATGTCAAATGGCGGCTTCAAGTGAAACTCCTGATGTTCGTGCAGTTCGGATACAAGCCGAAAAGCAGGCAACAAAAAACCCACCCCCGGCAGTTCACGGAGATGGGTTCTGGTGTCGTCAAAAATCGTTAGATCACGCTAAATCACGGGCCCAGCGCCCTGCTCCGTTATGAGCGGCGCCACCACCAGCGGCAGTCTGGGAGGATGTGTGTACGTGTCTTCATGGGTGGTGAGTATTACCGCGCAAGGCGGGAGCGTCAAGCCAGCTCTGCAACCCGGCTGAGGCAGATCAACACGCCGGGATTTTGGGTGCATGATAGGCAACATTGCATTATCACCCAGCCAGCGAAGATCCCATGAACACTGCCAACACACCGGTCTGTCAGGTTTGCCACACTTCACTGCGCGCCAACCTGCGCCGGGCGATTATTGTCCGGCCCGCCGTAGCCCAGCTGATCCAGCGCGAGACCGGGCACTGGGATGAAAACCTGTGGATCTGTCTCGACGACCTGCAACGCTTTCAGCAACAGTATGTACGGTCACTGCTGGCCGACGAACAGGGTGAATTGAGCCGGCTGGACAAAGAAGTGTTGCAGGGCCTTAAAGAACACGAAATTCTCAGCCGGAATCCTGAAATTGAAATAGATTCCAGCCTGACCTTTGGTCAGCGACTGGCAGATCGTATCACTGACTTCGGTGGCAGCTGGTCATTCATCATCTTCTTTGTTCTGGTGCTGTTGGGGTGGATGACCCTGAACTCCTGGATGCTGCTTGCCAAACCATTTGATCCCTACCCTTACATCCTGCTGAATCTGGTGCTGTCTGCGCTGGCGGCGATTCAGGCGCCCCTGATCATGATGAGCCAGAACCGGCAGGAAGCACGGGATCGTGCCCGTGCGCAACATGACTATCAGGTTAATCTCAAAGCCGAACTGGAAATCCGTCAGTTACATCAGAAGATTGACCACATGCTGACTCACCAGTGGGAACGACTGGTGGAAATTCAGGAAGTGCAGATGGAGTTGATCAATGAAGTGCGGCGCAAGCGCTGATCACTTCATCAATATGCCGGGCAATTCGCTTTGCACTCGACAACTTGCAAAGCCGTGATCCAGCGCACTTACCGGGAACTACTTTTTCTCCACCGAACAGGTCTTTACACCCAGCACGGTGTATAGCGGACACCAGCTCAGCGATGCGGTCAACAGCGGCAGCACTCCGATCAGGCCAAACCAGCGTGAACTGTCCTGCCTGAGAAACACCAGACTGAGCAACGCCAGACCAACAATGATCCGAACCCCACGATCAAGCGAACCGACATTCTTTTCCATCACACACCTCACTTGCTGATACGACCACTCTACTCCGGAATCACAGCCATCTCGTCCGGGAAAACCTCTGACTGATTCGCAATCACCCCTATTTGTCGAGCAGACTGCGCAACATCCACGCCGTTTTTTCGTGCAACTGAATTCTCTGCGTCAACAGATCTGCAGTGGCTTCGTCGGTAGCACGCTCTGCGGCCGGAAAAATAGAGCGGGCTGTTCGCACCACTGCCTCCTGTCCCTCCACCAGCATACGAATCATTGCTTCCGCCTTGGGCACACCCGATGTCTCCTTGATGGAACTCAGTCTGGCATATTCACCATAGGTACCCGGTGCCGGGAAGCCCAGTGCACGGATGCGCTCTGCGATCAGATCAACGGCCAATGCCAGCTCGGTGTACTGCGTTTCAAACATGAGATGCAGAGTCTGGAACATCGGGCCGGTTACATTCCAGTGAAAATTGTGAGTCTTGAGATACAGCGTGTATGTGTCAGCCAGTAACTTGCTCAGACCATCGGCGATTGCTGCACGGTCTTTTTTGCTGATGCCGATATCAATTGTGGTACTCATGATTTCTCTCCCGTCAGACCTGAATGGCGTGAGTCATTCTGCGCCAATCTGTTTACAAGGTGAAATAGAAGTCATGCATCTTTCCGATAGATAACCCCTGCAAAATACCTAATCCTTCCAAGCATGCAATCTTTACGGGCGACGGACCACCCCCCGGTCTACCCGGAGCTTTGCTGACGATTGAGATAACTGAAATACAGCACCGGAATGACAATCAGCGTCAGAAGTGTGGACACCAGAATACCGAAGATGAGCGACACGGCGAGGCCATTGAAAATGGGATCATCAAGGATGAAGAACGCACCCATCATGGCTGCGAGCCCGGTAAGAACAATGGGTTTGGTGCGTACGATTGTGGCTTGTACCACCGCATCCGCCAGTGACTTGCCCCGAACCAGTTCCAGATTGATGAAATCCACCAGCAGGATTGAATTGCGCACAATGATACCTGCCAGTGCGATCATGCCGATCATGGATGTCGCCGTGAACTGAGCGCCCAGCAACGCATGACCCGGCATGATACCGATCAAGGTCAGCGGAATCGGCGCCATAATGATCAAGGGCAATGCATATGAACGGAACTGTGCCACGACCAGCAGATAGATCAGCAACAGACCGACCGAGTAGGCAAGCCCCATGTCACGGAATGTTTCATAAGTAATCTGCCACTCACCATCCCACTTGATGGCGAAGGTATCAGGATTATCCGGCTGGGTGATGAAACGCTGCTCTACGACCTGATCTTTCAGATTCGATTTGATGCTGGCCATGACATCGAACATGCCATACAGAGGGCTGTCCAGCTTGCCCGCCATATCTGCCGTGATATAGGTTACCGGCAGCAGATCCTTGTGATAGATCGCACCATCCCATGCAGCTTGCTTGACGATGATGAGTTCAGACAGGGGAATACGCTTGCCCGTCGTTGCCTGAACTTCCAGTGACAGCAACCCTTCGAGCGTGGCCTTATCCGACACTGGCAGCTCAAGCCGCACCGGAATCGGATAACGCTCCTGACCGGCACGAATATAAGTTGCATCACCACCATTGAGCGCGATATTGAGCGTGCTGACCACCTGCGCCTGCGTCACACCAGACAGGGCGGCCTTGTCGCGATCCACCTCCAGCACATAGCGCTGCGCCGGCGCTTCATTGCTGTCATCAACATCAACAATATCAGGCGTACTGTCAAAGTACGGACGAAGCCGGGCTGTCAGGCTGCGCTGTGCCTCGGCACTGGGTCCGTATACTTCGGCCACAATCGGCGCCTGAACCGGCGGTCCCGGCGGCACCTCCACCACCTGCACCACGGCATTGTGCAACTTACCGATAGCACTTAACGCCGGCCTGATGGCCAATGCAATTTCGTGACTCTTGCGGTCACGATGATGCTTGTCCACAAGGTTGACCTGAATATCTCCCACCAGTGGCCCGCTGCGCAGATAGTACTGACGCACAAGGCCATTGAAGTTAATGGGCGCCGAAGTACCTGCATAGACCTGGTAATCGACCACCTCTGGCAGTCTGGCAATTTCTTCTGACAATTCATCGAGCACCGCAGCCGTCTGTTCCAGCGCTGAACCTTCCGGCATGTTCACCACAACCTGAAATTCAGATTTGTTATCGAAGGGCAGCATCTTCAGCACCACGAGCTTCACACCCGCCAGAGCAATAGCAATGAATATCGCCAGCAGAGTCCCCCAGTACAGCTTATGACGCCGCGCACGCGCACCTGAACCTTGCAGAAACGGTCGCAGCCTACCCTCAAAGAAATGGGCAATTCGATTTTCAACCATGATCACAGTGGTGCCGGGCGCAGAATGTGTCCCCGCAAGCAGCTTGCGTGATAACCATGGCGTGATGATCAGTGCTACCGCCAGCGAGATCAGCATGCCCATACTGGCATTGATGGGGATTGGACTCATATAGGGCCCCATCAGGCCGCTGACAAAAGCCATAGGCAGCAAAGCCGCAATCACTGTGAAGGTAGCCAGAATAGTCGGTCCGCCCACTTCGTCCACAGCACGCGGTACGACAGCCACCGGATCATCCTTGTCAAATGCAAAGTGTCGATGGATGTTCTCCACCACAACGATGGCATCGTCCACCAGAATGCCGATCGAAAAAATCAGGGCGAACAACGACACCCGGTTGATGGTAAAACCCCACGCCCACGAGGCGAACAAGGTCGCAGCCAGCGTCACCACTACTGCCGTACCCACCGTCACCGCTTCACGCCAGCCCACCGCCACCAGCACCAGTACAATGACCGACAGTGTGGCAAACACCAGCTTCTGGATCAGTTTCTGCGCCTTGTCATTCGCTGTTTCGCCATAGTTGCGCGTAACAGTCAGTTCAACGCCTTCAGGAATGAAACTGTTGTGCAGCGCTTTCACACGTGCCAGCACACCATCTGCCACATCACTGGCATTGCGTCCCGGCTGCTTGGAAATCGCAATGGTCACAGCAGGTGATTCACCGCCAGACTGCACCGGAGAGGCACGCCCCGTAGCAAACTTCACATACTGTTCGGGCTGATCCGGGCCCCGTCGAATTTCAGCCACATCCCGGAGGTAAACAGGTTTGCCGTTGTTCAGTCCAACGATCAGATCAGCAACCTGATCGGCGCGCGCCAGAAATTCACCTGCGTGTACCGGGGTACTGCTGTTGCCGCTCGTGGTACTGCCCGCATCCAGCACAACATTGGCCCCCATCAGCGCACTCTGCAGGTTCAATGCAGTCAGGCCGAACCCGGACAGCCTTGCCGGATCAAGCAGCACATGCACCGTATCATCAGGTCCGCCGAGTGTGTATACGTTGCGCGTACCGGGCACACGTTTGATCTCTGCTTCTATGGCGTGCGCAACCTGCTTCAGCTCATAGGCACCACGCGCCTGATCTTTTGTCCAGAGAGTCAGACTGACGATGGGTACATCATCTATTCCCTTCGGCTTAATAACCGGTTCCATCACCCCCAGCCCTTCGGGCCGCCAATCACGATTGGAATACACAGCGTTGTAAAGCCGCACTATGGCCTCATTACGCGGCACGCCTACTTTGTATTGCACAGTGAGGATGGCCACACCGGGGCGCGATACTGAATACAGGTGATCCACACCTTCTATTTCGCCCAGCACCTGTTCCATGGGTGATGCAACCAGATTTTCCACCTGAGCAGTACTGGCGCCCGGCGCAGCAATAATGACATTTGCCATGGTGACATCAATCTGGGGCTCTTCTTCACGCGGCGTCACCAGTACAGCAAACACACCCAGCAGCATTAACGCCAGCGCGATAAGCGGTGTCAGTTCATTGGTCAGGAAAATTCTGGCGAGACGGCCGCTCAAACCGAGCGTGTGACTGGACTCAGCCATTACCTGGTTACCCGTTGCATCGCGGCCACCGGGTCGAGCACAACAGTGTCACCCACACCCAGTCCGGCCAGCACTTCAACACGCTGATCAATATGATTTCCCAGTCGTAGCTGACGCAGCTTGACGCTGCCAGATTTTTCCAGCACGTAAGCAGCTGTCACTTCGCTACGCGTCACCACAGCAGATAACGGAATCAGCAGACGCTCTGCCTCACCGACTATCAACCCTACTTTGACAAACATGCCCGGATGCAGATCCGTGGCATTTTCCGGCAGGTTGGCACGCGCATGGAAAGTATGAGTGCTGGTATCGGCCTCGGGGAACACGGTAAAGCTGCTGGCCTCAACACGCTTGTCATTTACATAGATTGCAGCTTTTCTGATAGCGCGAACTTTCTCGACAATACTTTGCGGCAGGTCCAGATTTACGCGCAGGTATTGCAGGGAAACACCGCTCATCAATGGTGTACCGGGTTGCACAGTCTCACCTACCTGCACCAGTCGTCTGGTGACAATGCCTGCATACGGCGCACGCACCTCCGTATACGCAACGCCTTCTCTGGCCACATCACCGGCTGCGCGCGCAGCATCCAGCTTTGCTTTCGCTGCATCCCGATTCGCAAGCGCAACGTCATACTCCTGCTTGGTGGCCACTTTATCCCTGTAAAGTCCCTCTATGCGTGCAAACTGCTGCCTGGCTTCTGCCTCGCGGGTAATTGCCTCCTGCAACCCGGCCTGTGCCTGCTGCATGCCAGCACGTTGTTCCGTGGCGCGCAGACGCATGATGACTGCCCCGGCTGGCACAAAGTCGTTCACGTCATAGAACAATTCAGTAATGCGCCCTGAAGTCTGTGCGGATACGGTTGCCTGGTTGATGGCCTCAATGGTGCCATCCACCACACGCTCCAGAGGCAACTTCTCCAGCGCCATCACCTGCATACTTAGTTGAGCCGAAGGCGATGCAGCCTGCTTGGGTTGTTCACCAGAGGAACACCCGGCAAGCGACACCGCCACCAGCAATATCCCTCGCGACAGCTTGTTCATGTACTTGACCGATGAGTAATTGGCCACTGTGCTGATCATTCAGAAAGCCGAACCCGACCGGACACCCATCTTCTTCAAGATAATCGCCAGAGGGCAGAACCCGGTAATCGATGACTGGAAGAGATTGAAACCGACGAATGCTGTCAGCCAGTACCAGTTCGGACTGCCGTAGTGACCCAGCGCCAGACTGAGCAGCACCATCGTACCGGCAAAGCGCATTACTACTTTATCGATGGTCATGAAATTCTCCTCGTTATTCGTTGCAGATTGCGTTCGCAGCCAGCACTGAATTAACCGGTAACGAACCACCAGATCGACAGGCTTTATTTATATTAGCATTTGCTAATACAGTCAATTCTAATTTAATATTCCGGTCACCAACAGATATGGATCCTGCCATGCCCGTCCGCGCCACCAGCAAAAGCAGTAAAACCAGCCGCAGCCCCATGGATATGCAGGAAATGCTCGTACATGCCGGCGAAGCGGCGGAATTCCTGAAGGCGCTGGCTAACGATCAGCGACTGGTCATTCTGTGCAGCCTGCTCGACAGCCCAAAGTCGGTAGGCGAAATAAATGAATGCGTGCACCTTAGCCAGTCAGCACTTTCACAACATCTGGCGGTACTGCGCGAACGAGAGCTCGTCGTCACGAAGAAGCAGGCGCAGACCGTGTACTACTCAGTACCCGCTGGAAAGACGCGACGCATCCTCAACCTGCTGCATGACTGCTTCTGTCGCAGCTGAATAGACTTTCCGGCCAACCCGGCGCCAGGTGGCACAGTGGCCTCCTGCCAAATTGCCAACTCAACCACCTCTTTCTGGCATCGACATATTCTCCAATCCTCCCAAGCAGGCGCAACGCGTCCGTTTCTTTGTGTCAAAATCGGTGCGGTATGGCAGATTCAGCCAGGAACTTACGCCCATGAAACTACAACAGCTTCGTTATCTTGCTGCAGTGGCCCAGAATGGCCTGAACATCACCGCAGCAGCAGAAAAACTGCATACCTCCCAGCCGGCGGTGAGCAAACAACTGAAGCTGCTGGAAGATGAATTAGGCTTCAACATATTCGTGCGCAGTGGCCGCACCCTGACCAAGATCACACCGGCCGGTCAGAAGGTAATTGAACGCGCACTGCACATCCTGCGCGAGGTACAAAACATCAAGAGCATCTCGGCGGATCTGAAGGATGAAGACCGTGGTTCCCTGTCCATCGGTACAACTCATACGCAAGCCCGCTACGTACTGCCAACCGTCATACAGCAATTTCGCGCCAAGTATCCTAATGTGGACCTGCATCTGCACCAGGGCACATCTGAACAGATCGCGGAAATGGCAGCCCTGGATCACATTGACTTTGCCATCGCCACCGGATCACACGAACAATTCAGAAAGTATGTGCTTTTGCCTTGCTATCAGTGGTATCGCCGCATAGTTGTACCGGTGGGACATCCACTTGCACAGATCAAGAAACCCACACTCAAGCAGCTGGCACAGTATCCGATCGTCACTTATGTATTCAGTTTCACAGGTCCGTCATCCCTTCAGCAGATCTTTTCCAAAGCCGGGCTGACACCTGATGTGGCACTGACTGCACGCGATGCAGATGTCATCAAGACCTATGTCCGGCTCGGATTTGGCGTGGGCATTCTGGCTGATGTCGCCGTTGATCCCAAGGAGGATCGCGACCTGGTCGCCATTGATGCATCCCACCTGTTCCCCATCCATACCACCTGGATTGGCTTCTCGCGGGATGGCGTACTACGCCGCTACATGTACGACTTCATGCAGCTACTGGCACCGCATCTGAACAAACGACTGATTGATCGCGCCAGCAATGCGCAATCTCAGGAAGAGGTGGACATGCTGTTTGCGGATATTCAGCTGCCGGTGCGCTGAACGGCGAAGAATTCAGTCGCCTTTGATTTTTGCTTTCAGTTTGTCCCAGACACCCTGCGGCTCGGCTTCTGTTTTTTTCTTGACCGTATGACCATACTTGCTCACCAGTGAGTTACTGACAGCTCTTTTGCCAGACTGCTGGTTAGCCATTGCGGGATGAGTATTGCCGGGCACCTGCCCTCGCATCTGAACGTCCGAGTCATAGGGATTTCTACCGCCTCCTACCAGAGGACTGTGCGTCTGACTGCGAGTATTGTTTGATTGCCCGGTGCTACGTGTTTCCTGCAGAAGCAGATCCTGCGCTTCGAGCAATTCCAGATCCTTGGCTTCAAGCTTTTTCAGTTCCTGAGTAGTGATATTGCGGTCATATTCACCATCGGACGTTTTCCATTCCCATACAGGATTCCCGCGTGCATCAAACGACACACGACCCGACCCCTTGACGGCGTCGTCGGTGGATTTGTTGCCCGGTTTTTTTGGAACGTCACTCATTTGCTGCTTGTACTGGTTATCGAACGGAAACCGCCGTCTTCCATGAGTACGCGTCTGACAATATAACGGCATTGAAACTATAACAAATAGCAAATGCACTGATATGTTGCGATCGAGTGTGACAGCCGACACACTCTCCTACCTTTCCTGATAACGACCTGATGCGAATGGCCGCTCACACCGCCCCTCCCGCTACCCGGAACCAGCAATTGAAGCGCGGCTTCATGGGCGTGTTTGCCTACAGCCGACGCGCCATGGAACTGGTCTGGAGCACCAACCCGAAACTCACCATGGCACTTGCAGGGCTGACCTTGATTGCCGGGGTACTTCCAGCGGGTATAGCCTGGGTTGGAGCCACTATCGTGGATGCCGTGCTCTCTGCCATTCATGCCGGGGGTACTGATGCATCACGCATACTAGTCATGCAGAGAGTTGCGCTGGAAGCCGGCCTGGTAGCGTTACTCGCAGGCGCACAGCGCTGCCTGTCACTTAGTCAGTCATTGCTGCGCGCGCAACTGGGTCAGCGCGTCAACGTGATGATTCTGGAGAAGGCCCTTACACTGCAATTAACCCAGTTTGAGGACAGCGAGTTTTACGACAAGATGACACGCGCACGGCGTGAAGCATCACAACGACCGCTTTCGCTGGTAATGCGCAGTTTCGGCCTGCTGCAAAATCTGATTTCACTATTCAGCTATGCCGCGCTGCTGGTGCAATTTTCAGTATGGGCCCTGGTCATCCTGCTGGGCGCCGGATTACCCGCTTTCATGGCTGAAGCGAAATTTTCGGGCGATGCGTTCCGGCTGTTCCGCTGGCGCTCACCTGAAACCCGCATGCAGCTGTATCTGGAGTCCGTGATTGCGCGCGAAGATCATGCCAAGGAAGTAAAACTGTTCGGACTCGGCCCGTTGCTGCTGGATCGCTACAGACAGATATTCCGCAAGCTGTATCAGGAAGATCGCGAACTGACTATACGTCGTGATACCTGGGGTTTTTTTCTGGGCTTGATCGGCACAGCGGCTTTGTATGGTGCGTATGCATGGATCGCGCTTAATGCAATCGTTACCCGCATCACGCTGGGGCAGATGACCATGTACCTGATGCTGTTCCGTCAGGGGCAGTCCGCCGTATCTGCCAGCCTGTCCGCAGTCGGCGGTCTGTATGAAGACAACCTCTATCTTTCAACGCTCTATGAATTTCTGGAAACGCCAGTCAAGGAACCAACCGGCACACTGATTCGCGGTCAGTCAGATCAGGAAGGTATCCAGTTTGAACATGTCAGCTTCACCTATCCCGGCGCTGAACAGCCTGCACTGATCGACATCAACCTGCACATTCGGCCGGGCGAATCACTGGCACTGGTGGGCGAAAACGGATCAGGAAAAACCACTCTCATCAAACTGCTTACCCGGCTTTATACACCGGACACAGGCCGCATTCTGCTGGACGGTACTGATCTGCAGGACTGGGATGAAACGACACTTCGCCAGCGTATCGGCGTGATTTTTCAGGACTTCACCCGCTATCAATTGATACTGGGGGAAAACATCGGCGCAGGCGAGGTCAGGCATTTCGATGATGAAGCTGAATGGCGCAAGGCGGCACAACAGGGCATGGCCGATTCACTGATTGAAACCCTGCCCGCCGGGTATCAAACACAGCTGGGCAAGTGGTTCAAGGAAGGCCGTGAACTATCGGGAGGTCAGTGGCAGAAGATTGCACTGTCACGCGCATTCATGCGATCGCAGGCCGACATTCTGGTACTCGACGAACCGACTGCCGCCATGGACGCCGGCGCCGAAGCACGAATATTCGAGCACTTCCGGACACTCACCCGACAGCGCATTGCCATCCTCATCTCGCATCGTTTTTCTACCGTGCGCATGGCAGATCAGATTGTGGTCATCAGGAATGGCCGCATCATCGAACACGGCAATCATGCCGCCTTGATGCAACTCGATGGTCACTATGCGCACCTGTTCTCGCTGCAGGCGAAGGGCTATCAGTAAGCAGATAATCCTCTGACCAGGCCGCCAGACGGCGTGTGCTGTGTTCACCGTTATTTACGGCCAAACAATTCTTCCAGAGCAGCTCTGGCAGCAGCGGCTGTATCGGCCTTGTTTTTGATCTGATCACTCACTGTGTCATTGGTGACCGGCCTGGATTCGGATACAGCACCGAACAATGCCGCCAGCTGCGACTGTGTGCTGGCCTGTTCTGTAGCGGGCTGGTATGCATCTGCACGCACACTGAAGTAATCGCACACATTGGCGCGCTGCTTGTCGCGTACTTCATCCGCCACAGGTTCGCGACATTGTTTTGCCACAGTTACCTGGTAAAACAGGCATTGCTTGCAGGCATGCAGATCTGCACCACCTGCCTTGCAGGTATCAAAACGGGAGAACGGTAAACTCAGTGCTGCAAGCGACGAACCGCACCGCCAGCATACGGAAGAATGCGACATCCACGACCTCGCTGCTTCATCTCAACCTGCATGTCAGTATTATCTGACCCCGCAGACTGATGCTCCGCAAGTTGCAGACGGCGTACCCGTGCGGTTTCTGCCAGATGAATCTCGTCTACCAGATCCACACCTGCGCCAAGCAATTCGACAATGGAAATCAGGCTGTGGCCGGCATAGTACAGCTCCGCCAGTTCAATGGCGCCCTCATCCAGTTCAAACCGGTCAACCGCTGCGCCCAGCACACCCTGATGGCTGAGCATATAGAAATTCACCTGCCGCTCACCCGGCAAGGGGTATTGCCCTACTGGCCGACATTGCTGCTGCAATCGGTCGGCCACCTGCAACATCTTGCGTGCAGCAATCCGCACATCGGGATGCCGACCGCACCCGATCACGCCATCACCATCACTGAGATAAATGCTGACCGAACCATCCAGCAACGCCACCAGCGAAACCACCACATCCGGGTTGCCCAGCTCCATCATCACGCCCCAAACCTTGGGGCAGTCATCCGGACTGTAGCCAATATCAGCAGGACCAATAGCCAACGCGCCCGTCCGCAGCATGGCGGTAATCTTGGCTGGGTCATTTGGGGGAGTCGGTTTCTTCATGAAATTTCCTTGGCCGCTGTGGGCGGGCGGATTTTCAAGGGATTCACGCACATTCTCAAGGCCTGACGCCATCCGGCGACGAGCAACTGCAGAGTTATGGTGAACCGGACGATTGAGATTCCGAGATCGCCCTGAAACAGGGCCCGGCACGCCCAATAACTGGAAAATCGCCTCCGGGCATGGCAAGCAGCTAAGATAGCCACCCTGTTTACTCAGGCAGCCCCCGGTTCAACTACAACAAGCCCATGAATTCAAGCATCAGCGACGCGCATCAGTCCGGGGAATCGTCAGCCGCTCATTCATCACCAGCCCAGCATGGACATCACGGCAATCAGCGTGCCCTGATGCTCGGTGCGCTGGGTGTGGTATTCGGGGACATCGGCACCAGCCCGTTGTATGCGCTTCATACCTGTTTCTCAGCTCATCCCGACCTGGGGCTGAACCCGATCAACATATTTGGCGTGTTGTCGCTGGTGTTCTGGTCGCTCATCCTGATCATTGCTGTCAAATATGTTGGCATTGTGATGCGCGCAGATAACAAGGGCGAAGGCGGTGTGCTTGCTTTAAGTACATTACTGGTCAGCGCTTCACGAAACTGGCGGATCTGGACCCCTGTGTCAGCTTTAGGGTTATTTGGTGCGGCCCTCTTCCTTGGGGATGGTTTTATTACACCTGCCATCTCCGTGTTAAGCGCAATGGAAGGTATCAGCGTTGCATCGCCTGACTTTGAACATTTCATCATACCGGGCTCAATCATCATCCTGACCGTACTGTTTGTTGTTCAGAAACACGGCACAGGCACTATCGGCCGTGCATTTGGGCCGATCATGCTGTTGTGGTTTGGAACATTGGCATTACTTGGACTGGTTTCCATTTTGCAAACGCCGGAAGTAATCAGGGCACTGAATCCGTATTACGCATTTCAATTCTTTTTGAACAATGGCTGGGTCGGATTTGGAACTTTAGGATCAGTATTTCTGGCTATAACTGGCGGCGAAGCCTTGTATGCCGACATGGGACACTTCGGCCGGATGCCGATTCGCAATGCCTGGTTTACCATCACCTTACCCGCCTTGATTCTGAACTACCTTGGGCAGGGTGCGCTTTTGCTGCGCAACCCGGAAACCATCAGCAATCCTTTCTATCTGCTTGCACCGTCCTGGGCGATTCCCATGATGATCGTGCTTGCTACTGCTGCCACCGTCATCGCTTCGCAAGCGCTGATTTCAGGTGTGTTTTCAGTTGCCCGTCAGGCTATCAATCTGGGCTACCTGCCGCGATTGAAGGTGCATCATTCATCTGAAGACGAAATCGGCCAGGTCTACCTGCCATCCATCAACTGGCTGCTGTTCACCGGTACTGTGTTGCTCGTGCTGGGGTTTGGTTCTTCCGATGCTCTGGCAAATGCTTATGGCATTGCCGTCTCAGGCAACATGGTCATGGTAAGCGTTATGCTTATCCTGTTACTGCGCTCGGTGGAATGGCGCTTCAGGAAACTGGTCACAGCCACGCTAATGGTCACAGCCTTTATCGAAGTCTGTTTTTTCATTGCCAATATGCTGAAATTCTTCAGCGGTGGCTGGCTACCTATAGTTGTGGGAGCCGGTGCTTATATTCTACTGAGCACGTGGTACGAAGGCCGCAAGAACCTCAACTGGCTGCTGACCACCCAGCAGGTCAACAGCCGCGAATTCCTTGCCTCACTGGTCAAGGACCCACCCAACCGCGTACCCGGCACAGCGGTATACATGGTCACCGAAGCCAGCGGTATTCCACGGTCTTTGACGCAGAACCTGCGCTTTAACGGGGTGCTGCACGAGCGCAATCTGCTGATTACTTTCACCAGCGCCGATGTACCGAACATTCCAGCCGAAGACCGCATTACCGTACAGACTATTGCCCCCGGCCTGTATCGCGTAATTGCACGCTATGGCTTCATGGAAGCGCCCAATATCATCAGCGCCCTGCGTGCAGCCGAGGACAAGGGGCTGGAATTCAAGCCTGATGAAACCACCTACGTAGTAGGCCGCGAGAATCCGCTGATTACCACCAGCCCCGGTATGCCGGTATGGCGCAAGCGCCTGTTTGCCATCATGGGCCGGAACGCGCAGCTGGCCGCCGTGCATTATGGCGTGCCGGCACATCGCGTCATCGAAATCGGCAGTCAGGTACGGTTATAGCAATCTGCGTTGTGTAGAATGCGCGCCCCTGCCGTTCAGGCGGGATATTTCAATCAAGTATTTTTCTAGCAGAGGTCATGTATGGGTCTGGATCTGGTCATGCCCGGTGACAAAGCACCGGATATTTTTAATGTCATCATCGAAATTCCGATGAATGCCGATCCGATCAAGTACGAAGTCGACAAGGCCAGTGGTGCATTGTTTGTGGATCGTTTCATGGGCACAGCCATGCACTATCCCTGCAATTACGGCTACATACCACACACCATCGCTGACGATGGCGATCCGGTAGATGTACTGGTGATCACGCCTTTCCCGCTGGTGCATGGCGTGGTGGTGCGCTGCCGTCCACTGGGTGTGCTTAAAATGACTGATGAAGCCGGTGGCGACGCCAAGGTACTGGCTGTACCCGATAACAAGGTGCTACCGATCTATAGTCACTGGAAGAACTATCAGGACATCAACGACCACCGCCTGCGTCAGATTCAGCATTTCTTTGAGCACTACAAAGATCTGGAGCAGGGCAAGTGGGTCAAGGTACAGGGCTGGGGCGATGTAGACGATGCCAGAAAAGAAATCGTCGATGGCATCAATCGCTTTCAAGGCAAGTAACCCGGTCGGCACTGACGCCATACACCTGGTAACCAAATTTAATCCGAACTCCCATTACCGCTACTGCCTGTAGCGGTAATGGCTGTTATCAAGCCCTGACTTCAATCCTCGGTCCCGGCGCACTGAACGATTGCACCAGACCGACAAATGCCGGTTGCGCACTATTGATGACATACACCGGCACGGGTTTGAGATAATTCACATAACGGCCCTTGCCTTCAAAGCGCTGACGGAAATCCGAACGCGCAAAATGCTCGCCCAGTCGCGGCACTATGCCACCACCAATGTACAGCGCCTGCGTGGCACCCAGCGTCAGCACCAGATTGCCCGCCACGCTGCCGAGCAGGGCACAGAACAGCTGAAGGGTCTCGGCACAGATGCGGCAACTGCCTTTCATGCCTTGGTCGCTGATATCTGCGGCCTCATAGGGTTTTACAGGAACACCCTCAAGTTCACATACCGCGGCATACAGATTCACCAGTCCCGGCCCCGACAAAACCCGTTCGGCAGAAACGTGCTCAAAGCGTTGCCAGAGTGTTTCCAGTACCGCCACTTCACGCGCGGTTGCCGGCGCCAGGCTGACATGCCCGCCTTCACCCTGCAAAGGCAACCAGTCCTTGCCGGATGGAATCAAGCCGGATACACCCAGACCCGTGCCGGCACCCAGCAATGCAATGGGCGCATTACTGGTATTCGACACTCCACCGACTTGCAGTAATTCATGCTGGGGCAGATGACGAATCGCCATAGCCAGCGCGGTGAAGTCATTGAGCATGATCAGCCGCTGCAATGACAGCGCCTGTCGAAGTGCACTGATGCTGAATCGCCAGCTGTGATTCGTCATGCTGACCTGATCACCGGAGAGAGGTGCAGCAATGGCAAATGACGCCTGCTGTATCGGATGTGATTCACCCACTGTACGTAAATAATGGTCCACCGCCAGTTCGATGGATGGAAAATCAGCACATTGCAATTGCAGCACATCACGCACTGACGCGCCGTTAGTCAATGCAAAGCGTGCATGCGTGCCGCCGATATCCGCAAGCAGGCAGGGAGCGTTATTCATGGCGACCAGAATACTTCAACCGGCACCGTGTGCTGATGCAGGATGGCGCGAATCGGCAGCTGCTCAACCGGCCCATGTGAAATAGCCGCTTGATAGACTGCCCACTTTGATTCGCCCTGAATGTGCAGAATGATCCGGCGCGTATCCAGCAATGCATTCAGATTCAGGCTGATGCGCTCATGAGGCGCGACAGGCGCCTGCATGGCCACGCATGCAGGTGGCAAGGAACTGTTCAATGCCGCTGCAAGTTGCGGTGAATCCGGAAACAGGGAAGCAGTATGCCCATCCTCTCCCATACCCAGTAACACCACATCAAAGGGACGCCTGATGCGAGCAAGAGAACGCCAGCTCCAGTCGAGTCCAGCTTCGGGCGTGGTGGCCGCGTTCTTCAGGCCAATAAAATGGGCATGAGCAGCGTGTTCGCGCAGCAGTTCAGCGCGAATCAGCCGTTCATTACTATCTGGTTCGTTGACACCCACCCAGCGCTCATCGGCCAGACTGACAGTCACTTTATCCCAGGCCAACTTTTCTGTAGCCAGCTGGTTGAACAGCACCACCGGTGTACGTCCACCCGACACAACAAGACTGGCCTGTCCTCGCGCCGCGATGGCTTCCTGCAACTCCACCTGAATTTCATCAGCCAGAGCACGTGCCAGAGCACGCGCATCGGGAAATCGGTGTTCGTATGAATGGTGCATGACCAGAACTCATTAAGGGTTCAATCGGAACCTGAATCATCTTACGCTGATTGATCCACAGATTCAGCCTGTCAACCGGCGCTATTACAGCGCATACGCTGCGCATGATGTACTGTCTGAGTGCATATATTGAAACTCTGTCGGGTCTATATAAATGTACTTGGCTATCTGCACGAATACGGCACTACAATGTCAGTGCGTCTACCTGCCCTTACCTGACCACCCCTTGAGGCTCCCGTGACTGTCAGCATGAACGCCACCTTGCATACCCGCCTTGCTGATGTGACTGCACGCATCGCTGCACGCAGCAAGCCGACCCGCCGGGCTTATCTGGAGCGCATGCATGCAGCCCGCGCACAAGGTCCATCACGTGCACAGCTTGCCTGTACCAATCTTGCACATGGCTTTGCTGCTGCGGATGCAGGCGACAAACAACAGCTGAAATCCGGACGCTGGCCCAATATCGCCATCGTTTCAGCCTATAACGACATGCTTTCTGCACATCGGCCGCTGGAACGCTATCCGCAACTCATCAAGCTGGCAGCTCGTGAAGCCGGCGCGGTGGCGCAATTTGCAGGCGGCGTGCCGGCGATGTGTGATGGCGTAACACAGGGTCAGCCGGGCATGGAACTGTCGCTGTTCAGCCGTGATGTCATTGCCATGAGTACGGCGATTGCACTTTCACACAACATGTTTGATGCAACGTTGTGCCTCGGCGTATGCGACAAGATCGTACCGGGTCTGTTTATCGGCGCGCTTTCTTTCGGTCACCTGCCCACACTTTTTGTACCCGGCGGCCCCATGACTTCTGGACTGCCCAATAAGGAGAAAGCAAAAATCAGGCAGCTTTATGCCGAAGGCAAGGTAGGCCGTGACGCATTGCTGGAGTCAGAAGCGCAGAGTTATCACAGTGAAGGTACCTGTACGTTTTATGGCACTGCCAACAGCAATCAGATGCTGATGGAGGTCATGGGACTGCATTTGCCGGGCAGCGCATTCATTCCGCCAAACACGCCATTGCGCGATGCCCTGACCAGTGCAGCCGCAAAGCGGGTCGCGCAGATGACCGCGCTGGGCAATGAGTACCTGCCCATGGCAGAGATCATTGATGAACGCGCCATCGTTAATGCCATTGTGGGCCTGCTTGCCACCGGTGGCTCAACCAATCACACACTGCATCTGGTGGCGATGGCAAAGGCAGCCGGCATTCTGATCAACTGGGACGATTTCAGCGAGTTGTCTGAAATAGTTCCACTGCTTGCGCGTGTTTATCCCAACGGCAGCGCCGATGTAAATCATTTTCACGCAGCGGGTGGCATGGGCTTTCTGATTCGTGAATTACTTCAAGCCGGTCTGCTGCATGCGGATGTGAATACTGTAATGGGCAAAGGACTGCATCACTATGCACAGGAACCATTTCTCAGCGACAATGGACTGATCTGGCGCAACGCACCGGATAGCACCGGCGATAACAGCGTATTACGTCCCGCCAGCAACCCGTTCAGCAGCGATGGTGGTTTGAAACTGCTGCAGGGCAATCTGGGCCGCGCAGTCATCAAGACCTCAGCCGTGCAACCGGAACATCGTGTTGTCACCGCACCTGCGCTGGTGTTCGATGATCAGCTTGATGTGGTCAGAGCCTTCAAGGAAGGCCGGCTGGCACGCGACTTTGTCGCAGTCGTTCGCTATCAGGGGCCACGCGCCAATGGCATGCCTGAGCTACATCAACTCACGCCCGCACTGACTTCATTGCAGAGCAATGGCTTTCATGTTGCGCTGGTTACCGATGGGCGTATGTCAGGCGCGTCGGGCACAGTACCAGCTGCCATTCACGTCACCCCGGAATGCCTGAATAACGGCCCCTTACGACTGGTGCGTGATGGTGACCTCATTCATCTGGACAGTAACCGTGGCATTCTCGAGGCACGTGTCCCGCATGAAGAATGGAATGCCAGACAGGCAACCACACCGGATATGTCACACAATGTCTGCGGCATGGGACGTGAATTGTTCAGCAGCTTTCGCGGTGTGGCCAGTGATGCGGAAGCCGGTGCCAGTTCTTTCTCGATCTGATTACATTGCAGCAACATAGCAACACCATGAGCACAATGAACATTCGCGACATCATGAAAATGGCACCGGTTATCCCCGTGCTGATCATCGATAAACTGGAACATGCCGTCCCACTTGCACAGGCATTATGTGCCGGCGGCCTGAAGGTGCTGGAAGTGACCATGCGCACACCGGTAGCGCTGGCTGCGGTCGAAGCCATGCGCAAAGCCGTGCCGGACGCCATTGTCGGTGTGGGGACATTGACCCGGCCTGCCGACTTCACGGATGCGGCACAGGCGGGTGCACAGTTCGGTGTCTCACCCGGACTGACGCCAGAACTGGCAGCGGCTGCACACACGGTCAGCTTTCCGCTGTTGCCCGGAATCATGACTCCGACTGAACTTATCGCTGCACGACTGCAAGGCTTTACTGCATTGAAACTTTTCCCGGCCATGCAGGCTGGCGGCATCGGCATGCTGAAAGCACTGGCATCACCATTCAGTGATGTTGTCTTCTGTCCAACCGGTGGAATTACACGTGAAACTGCGCCGGACTTTCTGGCGTTGTCCAATGTGCTCTGTGTAGGTGGCTCCTGGGTAGCACCCGCCAAATTGCTGGACAAGGGTGACTGGCAGGGCATCACTGCTCTGGCTCAGGAAGCCTGTTCCTTGCGACGATGATCTCCCCTGCCGGCTGCCGCTGACCTGAATCAGGCCAGACATTCAAGACGTGAAAAGCACAGCCCGGCTGCGTAAGATGGCGCCCCTGTCTATTCCGAGATGAGGTGGAGTAATGAGTCTGTCATTACGCGAACAATTGCTGCAGGCGGGCCTGGTCACGACCAAGCAGGTCAAGAAAGCCCAGCAGCAGACCCAGCAGAAGCGCCCACCCGGAAAATTCAATCCTGAGGCAAAGTCAGAACAGCAGATTGCCTTTCAGAAAGCACAGGCTGAAAAAGCCGCACGTGACCAGGAACTGAATCGCCAGCGTCAGGAAAAGGCTGAACGGAAGGCGTGTATGACACAGATCTGGCAGCTGGTTGAGCAGAACCGTATTCCACGCGTGGAAAGCGATGACTACTTCAACTTTGTGCATCTGAACAAGATTCACCGCATTGCTGTAGACGCTGCATTGCGTGAACGCATCACCAAGGGTGAAGCTATCATTGTCCGCTACGGCAAATTTTATGCACCGGTGCTACCCGCCATTGCCGAACGAGTACGCGAAAGGGATGCAGAATCAGTTGTTGACCTTCATGCCCAAGCACCTGCTGAGGTGCCCGCTTCTGACGATGATCCATACAAGGATTTTGCCGTACCCGATGACCTGATGTGGTGACACCCGCTAAGACAACAGATCGCCTCGCGGATTCAGCATCACTCCTGAGCGTTGTTCAATACCCGCTCAATACGCAGATCAGGCACCAGCCAGATCAGGGCAACGGTGACAAACAGTGCGCATGCCAGCCATACGCTGAGGAACGACAGCGGCACTGCAGCCACATAACAGGCCAGGGACAGCTTGCCTTTGACATCACTACCCAGTGCCTGTGCAAGCGTCGAATGAGTACCGTGCAGACTGATCAGGGTTCGCGTCAGAATCGTGTATGCAATGGCCGAGCCCAGCAACACGATGCCGTAACAGGCAACAGGCAAGGCAGCAAAATGATTCTCGCCCATCCATCCGGTCACAAAGGGCACCAGTGACAACCAGAACAGCAGGTGCAGATTGGCCCACAGAATCCGGCCATTCACCTTTTTCACCGCATGCAGCGTGTGGTGATGATTGTTCCAGTAGATACCTACAAAGACGAAACTCAATATATAACTTAGAAATACCGGCAGCAATTCCCGCAAAGCACTGATGCCAGGGTCATGAGGTACTTTCAGCTCCAGCACCATGATGGTGATGATGATGGCAAATACGCCATCACTGAATGCTTCAAGCCTGCCCTTGCCCATGCTCAGACTCCAGTTTCACCCGTTTTCTCAGCCGCAGCACTAACTGCAAGTCTGGAGCGCAATTTGGTAATCAGATTGCCGACATATTCAGGCGAACGAGTGTTGCGCGCGACCAGCATGTAGACAGCAGGAACCACATACAGTGTAAGCAGCAGTGAAAGCAGCACACCGAACACGATCACCGCACCGATCGGTTTGCGGCTTTCGGCACCCGGACCTGTCGCCATCAACAAGGGTATGGCACCGAACACAGTGCACAGACTGGTCATGAGTACGGGACGCAGACGCACGGTCGCACCCTGAATGATGGCTTCAACAAACTCAACGCCACGATCGCGCAGCTGATTTGTAAATTCGACAATCAGAATCCCGTTCTTGGCTGCCAGACCGATCAGCATCACCGCACCGATCTGACTGAAGACATTGATTGAACTGCCTTGCCACCACAGCCCCAGCACTGCACCGGTAAAAGCCAGTGGCACGGTGGTAATGATAATGGCCGAATGGCGGAAACTCTCAAACTGCGCTGCCAGCACCAGAAATATGATCCCGACGGCTATCAGGAAAGTGAAATAGAGTGCACCGCTGGACTTCTTGAATTCACGTGACTGCCCGTCATAGCCAATACTTGCCTCCGGAGGCAGATCACTGCGCACAACCTTTTCGAGGAAAGTGAGCGCTTCACCGAGTGAATAGCCGTCCGCAAGACCTGCAGATATCATGATCGAACGCTGCCGGTCAAACCGGTTGAGCTGGCTGGGTCCTGCAACCTCTCTGAGCACGACTAGATTGGAAAGAGGAATGAGCGTTGAAGTTTTATCAGAACGCACATAAATGTTATCCAGATCACTGGGTGTAGCACGATCTTCACTGCGCGCCTGCAGCATCACGTTGTACTCCTCGCCTCGATCCACATAGGTAGTAACCTGGCGAGCACCCAGCATGGTTTCGAGGGTACGTCCTACTGTATCGAGTGATACCCCAAGATCAGCAGCACGACTTCTATCAGTTTCAATTTTCAGCTGTGGTTTACGCTCATCGTAATCAGAGTCCGGATTGATAAGGCCGGGATTCTCCCTGGCACGAGCCAGAACGACATCACGCCATTTGACGAGTTCTTCATAACTAGGTCCACCCAGTACAAATTGGACAGGCTGACTGGAACTACGCCCCCCAAGTCCAGTAGGAGTCATAACATTCACGCGCACGCCAGGTAGCGAACTGAGTTTACCGCGCAGACGGCTAGCAATGGATTGGGCCGACTCGGAACGCTTGCTCCAGTCAACCAGCGGCAGAATCACTCTGGCACCACTTGTAATGCCACCAACACCTGCCCGTGCAACCATGCTTCTTGCAGTACCACGCCTGATCTCTTCGTTTGCCAGCGATTCAACTTCATGCAGGTAACGATCTATATATTGAATGCTGGCACCCTCAGGAGGGATGATGCTGATATTTACCTGACCACGATCATCGATGGGCGTGTACTCACTATGCAAGGTACGGAAAACACCATAGCCTATCGCGCTCACACCAAGCGCAACCACCACTACCATCCATGCGTGCCGGATAACAACCGAAAGACTCTGCTGATAAGCATTCGACAGCCAGCCAAATGCTCGATCGACTCCATGGGTAATCCGGCTATGCTTGATTCCATTGGCAAACAGTACTGACGCCAGCATGGGTGTGAGCGTCAGTGCAACCAGTGCAGAAAACAGGATAGCCGCCGCAACTGAAATACCAAACTCACCAAAAAGTCGGCCAATATTCCCCGGGATGTATGAAATTGGGAGAAATACTGCAGTCAGGGCCAGTGTTGTTGCTATAACGGCAAAACCGATCTCCTTGCTGCCATCAATCGCTGCTATCAGGGCTGGCGCACCCTGCTCCATTCGTCGCACGATATTTTCAAGCACAACGATAGCATCATCCACCACCAGACCAATGGCCAGAACGGCACCCAGCAACGTCAGCACATTGATGGAAAAGCCCAGCGCCACCATGATCATGCATGATGAAATAATTGATATTGGAATAGTCAGCGCCGGGATCAGGGTAGCGCGCAGACTGCCGAGAAATGCGTAGATCACCACGAGCACCATCGCCAGCGCAATCGCCAGGGTAACAAGGACTTCATGGATCGAATCTGAAACATAAGTCGAATTGTCCGTCGAGACATTAAGCTGGATGTTCTCCGGCAGATCCTGCTGGATATTGGCCATCACCTTGCGAACACCTGTCGCCACATCAAGTACATTTGCAGTAGATGTCGGAGTTACCGCCAATGCAACATCCGGCTGACCTGAGCGGCGGGAAATAGTCCGCAAGTCTTCTGGGCCGATTGCAATTGTGGCAACCTCACCCAGTCGCACAAGATATCCATTTTCACCGCGAGCAACGACCAGTTGCCGGAAATCATCCTCAGTACGCATTCCGGTGTCGGTCCGTATGGTGAATTCGCGCTGGGCGGATTCGAGACGTCCAGCAGGCAATTCAACATTTTCCTTGAGAAGCGCGTTTTCGAGATCCTGTACAGTTAACTGACGGGCAGCCAGAGCACGTCGATCAAGCCAGACGCGCATAGAAAATTTCTGGGCACCAAAAATCTGTACCGTCGCCACGCCCGGCACCACCGTAATACGATCTACAATGTAGCGGGTTGCATAGTCTGTAAGCTCACCTGTATTCAACGTCTTGCTGGTGAGACTGAGGCTGATCACGCTATCGTTACGGACATCCACCTTGCTGATCTGCGGTGTATCTGCTTCTGTTGGCAGACTGCTCTGCACCCGCGAAATACGATCCCTTACATCGTTAGCCGCCGCCTCAATATCGGTACCCACTGTGAATTCCAGATTGATACTCGACTGCTCATCCTGACTGGAAGATTGGAGTTTATCCAGCCCTTCAATACCTGCCAGCTGGTTTTCAATAACACGTGTTATCTTGGTTTCCACCACATCGGCGGATGCACCTCGATATTTGATGCTGACACTGATCTGTGGCGACTCGACGTTGGGATACTCACGGATTGGCAGACGATTAACTGCCATCAAGCCCAATGCCGTCAATAGCAGGCTGATCACCGCAGCAAACACAGGCCGGCGCACTGCAATGTCGGAAATCATCATGATTGCGACTCCGCTGACCGCTCACCATTGGTCACTGTGACCTTGGCACCGTCAGTCAGCTTCTCACCGCCTTCAACCACAATCACATCACCGGCCTTCAATCCCTGTCGTACCTCAACCAGACCTGGTTTGCGGCGCCCGATAAGGATCGTCGTCTTGCTGGCCACGCCTTTATTAACGACATAAACGAATTGCTTGTCAGCATCAGGCAGCAGTGACTGCTCGGGAATCAGCAGAACATCGTTTTGCGAACGTGTCAGATGCACGGTCATGAACATTCCGGGCTTCAGTAGCTGCGCATGATTTTCGATCAGAGCACGAACAACAACCGAACGGCTCACCGGATCAACACGGGTGGCAATGCTGCTGACGCGACCATGGAAAACATTGTTCAGATAAGCACTGGTTCTGGCTTCAACCTGCTGCCCTTCCTTCACCGTTGCCATGTAACTTTCCGGAACAGTGAAATCCAGTTTGATGGTGCTGATGTCGTCCAGGGTAGTCATGATCTGCCCGGGTGTAACCAGGCTGCCCACACTCACGTTACGCAGGCCGATGCGTCCGGCAAACGGGGCGCGAATTATCGTATCACTCACCTTTGATTGGGCTGCTGCCACCTGTGCCTTGCTGGATAACATCTTGGCTTCAAGTTGAATCAGGTCAGACTCGGAAAGCACCTTGGTCTCATACAATTCCCGGCTGCGTTTGTACTGACTTTCCGCATCACGCAAGGAAGCTTCCGCCTGAGCAAGATTGGCACGTGCCTCCACTCCATCCAGCTCGACAATCACTTCGCCGGGTTTGACGAACTCACCTTCACGGAAGCGAATGGCCACTACCCGGTTGGTAGCCTTTGCGGTGATATCGACTGATTCGTTGGACTTGGCTGTACCGAGGGCTTCAGTTTCATCTGTTAATACGCTGGAGGCCACTGTAGCTGTAATAACCGGGGAGCTTCGATTGCCGCCCTTGGCATTACTGCCGTTGCTGCCCTTCGATACCGAAGAGGATCGACTGCTATTGCCAGCACCATTGCTGGTACTGGCAGCCTGTTCCTGCTTGCCGCACGCACTCAAAATCGTCAGAACGGCCATCAGACTGGCCAATGCAAATCTTCCCTTCAACAAACTGTTCTTCACTCAAAGCTCCGCGTCAGTGCCTTCATTAATGCCTTCAAACAAAGGCGTACTCAGATATCGCTCTGCTGTATCCGGCAGCATGGCCAGAATTGTTGCACCCTGCTTTGCTTTAGCAGCCACCTTCAAGGCCGCAGCAAATGTCCCGCCCGCAGACACGCCACAGAAAATGCCTTCCTGGGTTGCCAGTGAGCGCGCGGCCTGAAAGGCCTCCTCATCAGTTACGGAAATGACTTCATCGGCAATTGTGCGATCCAGCACCGATGGTATGAAGTCTGGTGTCCAGCCCTGGATCTTGTGCGGCTTGAATTCGGCGCCTTGCAGCAATGCGGCCGATGCCGGCTCGGTAGCGATAATTTTGATATCCGGTCGCGCCTTCTTGAGCATTTGTCCTGCACCGGTGAGCGTACCGCCCGTGCCCCAGCCAGTGACCCAGAAATCCAGAGGCCTGCCTGCGAAATCACTAAGAATTTCCGGCCCGGTTGTATTGCGGTGATACTCCGGATTAGCCGGATTATCAAACTGTCTGGCCCAGAACCAGCCATTTTTTTCGGCAAGCTCCTTGGCCTTGCGCACCATCCCGCTTCCCCGCTCAGCCGCCGGGGTCAGTATCACTTTGGCACCCAGGGAGCGCATGATCTTGCGCCGTTCGATGGAAAAGGTCTCGACCATTGTGGCTACAAAGGGATAGCCCTTGACTGCGCACACCATGGCAAGTGCGATGCCGGTATTCCCGGACGTGGCTTCCACCACAGTCTGGCCGGGTTTGAGCACGCCGCGCCGCTCAGCGTCTTCGATAATGGCGATGGCCAGACGGTCTTTGACTGAAGACAATGGATTGAAAAATTCGCACTTCACGTACATCGTGACATGTGCTGGCGCCAGCCTGTTGATACGCACGACAGGAGTGCGCCCGATGGTGCCGAGAATGCTGTCATGAATCATGGGAACTCCCGGTGAATTCAAACCGCAAGTATCACCCGTTCAGCACCCGGAGGCGAGTGCCTTTACCTCCTGTTGACATACCGGATTGATATTACGGTCAAACGCAGCTGAAACTGGAAAATCAAGCGAACGAGACATAAGTACAACCCCGCCTCACCCGCCAGTGCTGAATATCGCCCGCCGCAACCTCCACCAGTGCAGATACCGGCTCTCACCACATGAAAGCAGGCGCTGAGCCAAACCAGAAGATTGCACCCATCACGGGCTTCAGCCCACCACCTCGCTACCTTCATCTCTGTAACTTCTTACCCCGATCAGCAGCAGCCATATTTTTCAAATGCATTACACATGCGACCATCCAATTCATGCGCAACATCAAGTGCTGCTAAACTCCTCTTAATATGAAAATTGCATTCGTTGCTTCCGAAATTACGCCTTTTGCCAAGACGGGTGGACTGGCTGATGTGGCTGCCGCATTGCCGCGTACCCTGCATCACATGGGTCACGAGCTGTGTGTATTCATGCCACTCTACGCCCGGGTCCGTAACGGTTCATTTGCACTTCGTGCAGTTCCGGATCTGCAGAACGTGCCGCTTAAGATAGGCGAACAGACCTATCATTTCTCAGTGCTCAGTGCAGTCATGCCGGCGTCAGACCTGACCGTTCACTTGATTGACTGCCCCGAATTGTTTGCCCGCAGTTCGATCTACACTGCGGACGCTGACGAACACCGCCGTTTCATCATGCTCCAGCGTGCTGCGCTCGAATCGATGAATATCATGGAGTTCTCTCCAGAAATCCTGCATTGCAATGACTGGCACACGGCACTGCTGCCACTCCTGCTCAAAACCCGTTACAGCAATCATCTGCTATTCCGCCGCACCCGCACTGTCATGAGCATTCATAACATCGGTTATCAGGGCATATTCCCTGCCTCTGCCATGCTGGATCTGGGCATTGATGACGTGATGGGTCATATCCGCCATGAAGACCGGAGCAATGGTCAGATCAACTGGCTCAAAGAAGGCATCGTCCAGGCTGATGTGGTCAGCACGGTAAGCCCTACCTATGCCCACGAAATCTGTATTCCAGCGGGTGGCTACGGCCTGGATACAACTCTGCGCGCCCGCGGTGATGCCGTCATCGGCATCCTTAACGGAGTGGATTACCACAGCTGGAATCCGGAAACCGACAACACCCTGCCCGCCCGATACACCATTGACGATCTGTCCGGTAAAGCAAAGTGCAAACAGGCACTACTGGCGCTGGGAAAACTCGACGCTGGCGATGACCTTCCGGTGGTCGGACTGGTATCACGACTGGCGCATCAGAAAGGGATTGGTCTGTTGATGGACAGCCTGCCGGGGCTGCTCCGGACCCGGAATTTTGCGCTGTGTGTACTGGGTAGCGGTGATCCCCAGTACGTCGAATTTTTCAATCAATTGATGCAGGAATACCCGCAGCGGGTGTACTTCCGTAATGGCTACGATGAATCGCTGGCACATCTGATCGAAGCGGGCAGCGACATGTTTCTGATGCCTTCACTGTACGAGCCTTGCGGCCTGAATCAGATGTACAGCCTCAAATACGGCACTATTCCCATTGTGCGCAATACTGGCGGACTGGCTGATTCAGTTCAGATGTGGGACGGCAGAAACGGCACTGGCATCGTGTTCAACGACTATGACGCACCTGCCGTCAACTGGGCCATGAACACTGCGCTGGATCTGTACAGACAACCGGCGGTCTGGCAACAACTGATCCGCAACGGCATGAGTCAGGATTTTTCGTGGGAGAAACAGGCGTTGCGTTATCAACAGCTATACCAGCAGTTGCTGGCGTAAAGCCGGTACACAGTTACTTCTTGATACTCAGATCCACCATTCCCTGTTCACTGAATGGAATCTTTCGCAACACACCCTTGCTCAGCAGAACCGTACCGACGAATGCATACTGAACTTTGCCATCATCGCTGCTGTTCAACTTGCTGAGCATCCGGCCGATACTGCTCATGAAATTAGTACGGACCACCGTATCAAACTCCGCCTCCCCGAGCGCGGGCACCAGAAATGGCTGGTTACTCAAACCTTCGGCGAAGCTGTCACCCTGCAGGAATAATTTGTATTCAATACCCTTGATTGGCAGGTCACGATCATTGGGATTGCTTACGTGCAGTCGAATACGGAATTGCTGACTGAATACATCAGCCGAAACCATACCCACGCTGACTACCGACAGTTTCGGTGACTCAAAATTGACCGTAGCACAGCCACTCAGCACCAGGACACACAGGCACAGCAAGCCCTTTATGAATTGCTTCATGTCATTCCACTGAAACGACCGGACACAGAAGAAACCGCATAATCTGGAGTCAAAATCATTGCAATGACTCTGGTTACGACAGTTTCGCGAGCATATCGCGGGTAACCAGCAGCCTTCCCTTTTCAGTCACATAGAAGCGTCTGGCATCTTCAGCCGGATCAACACCAATTTTTGTACCCGGTGGTACAACTCCGCCGGTATCAATGATTGCGTTTTTTACTATGCAATCCGCGCCGATAGTGACATCAGGGAACAACAATGATTTTTCAATGTAGCTGCGTTCGTTGATTCTCACATTGGTAAACAGCAGGGAGCCCACCACCTCCGCACCGGAAATGATGCACCCGCCTGATACCACTGAATCTATCGCCATGCCGCGCCGCCCATCTTCATTGAAGACAAATTTGGCAGGGGGCTGCTGCCGCTGATATGTCCAGATCGGCCATTGTGAATCATAGATGTTCAGTTCAGGATCGACTGAAACCAGTTCCATATTGGCATCGTAGAATGCGTCCACCGTACCCACATCGCGCCAGTACTGCTGCGCACGAGTCACGACGTCACGGAAGGCATAGGCCATGACATTCAGCTTGCCGATGGCCTGTGGAATGATGTTCTTGCCGAAATCATGGGAGCTTTCAGGGTCCGCTGCATCCTCTTCAAGCAGACTGAAGAGCAGGTTTGCGTCAAACACATAAATGCCCATCGACCCCAGAGACAGATCTTCCCGCCCGGGAATGCAATCCGGATTGGCCGGTTTTTCCGAGAATTTCACTACGCGATGCTCATCATCAATGGTCATCACGCCAAAACCAGTGGCATCCTGACGCGGCACCTCGACCACACCCACCGTGATATCAGCCTTGCTTTCGCGGTGAAATGCCAGCATCGGACCATAATCCATCTTGTAAATATGATCCCCTGCCAGCACCAGTATCAGCTTCGGCCGATGCAGCTTCATGATCGACAGATTCTGGTACAGCGCATCAGCAGTACCCTGGTACCAGTTTTCACTCAGCTGTTGCTGGGCAGGAATGATTTCGATGAATTCGCCGAATTCGCCACGCAGGAAATTCCAGCCCCGTTGAAGGTGACGGATCAGAGAATGTGACTTGTACTGAGTAAGTACCGAAACGCGGCGGATACCGGAGTTGACACAGTTCGACAGCACAAAGTCGATGATGCGGAACTTGCCGCCGAATTGCGTAGCGGGTTTGCAGCGATTGGCCGTCAGATGCTTCAGTCGTTCACCACGACCACCGGCCATAATGATTGCCAGAGTACCTTGCGACAGCCGCCTTTCATAGCGTTTCGGTGCGACCGGCTTGGACACTGGTGATTTGGCATCTTTATGATCTGGCTGATCCATTACAATCTCACTTGCTTATTCATGCAGCCCACGCTGACCCGGCTGCATGTTAACTTTAACCTGTCCCCGTTACACTGTGCAGAGCCATCTACAACTCAATTTCCGGGATTCATTCAGCACAATGCCCAGACTCTGCAAACACGTCCGGCAAGACCTGTCAGATGCTTGTACTGTAACGCATCATCGTCGGTTATGGCGATTCACTGCCCTGCTTTCATACGTACTATCCCTTGCACCACCCGCCTTCAGCGCGTCGATCCACTCGTCTCCTGCTTCGACTTCACGAACAGATGGCCCGAGCCAATTGCAATGCCTGCCAGAGCGAGAAGGATTTCTGCGCGCCCGCCTTGACGGCAGCATCACCCGTGAACTGTCCTGGAGCGGCACGTCACTGACCTGCGCCGGATCAATTCGCCCAAGCAACGACGGCCTGCGCATGCGCTTCAGCTCAACCGCAAAAAACAATGAGCCGAAGCTGGCATTACTGTTTGGTATTACCGGACTCAAGGAAGGAACCGACGGCAAGGCGCTGCCCGTCAATCTCACCATCATGGTGGAAGGCAAGGGAGAGTTTTACGCCACCCAGGGTGATAACAAATGCACAGCCGATGAGGTACGACAGGTGCCACTTCAGGGCATTCCCTCACGTCAAAGATCATACCGCGTCACAGCACGTGGCTTTTGTACCCAGCCGGCGCGGGCCTTGAATGGCGACGGCGCAGTTCTGGTGAGCCGCTTCGACTTCAGTGGGCGTGCCGATTACAGTTCAGATGACACTATAGATACACAGCCCGCCAATCCCTGACCGTTGGTTATAGAGCACAACCATGAAAATCTTTCGCAGCCTTTTGATTACTTTGTTGATGGCCGCTTGCCAGATAAACACTTCAAGTGCGGACAGCGGCGCAGCACAACCTGCGTTTGAGCCGCTGAGCAGTTTCCCCCAAACCAGCCTGACCATCGTCACGCCAGATGGCCGTCAACACCCCTTCAGAATCTGGGTGGCCGATACCGACGCACATCGGGAACAAGGTCTCATGATGATCAATTCGCTGGAGATCAGCACCGGCATGCTGTTCATCTTTGACCGCCCGCAAATCGTACAGATGTGGATGAAAAACACCCTCATTCCGCTCGACATGGTATTCATTGATGCCGATGGCCGGATCGACAGCATCGCCGCCAATACCACTCCTATGTCATTGAAGATTATCGCCGCCAGGAATCCGGTACTGGGCGTACTTGAAATTGCCGGTGGCAGTGCCGCGAAGCTGGGAATCAAAACCGGCGCGATTGTGAAACACCCGGCATTTGCATCCGTGGGTGGTCGTCGTTAGCGAATAAACAGACAGAACTCGTTACTGTTCTGCCTCGTCATCTTGAACTCGCCATCAGAACCGGGCTGTTACACCCGCATAGATGAACCGGCCAATCGGATCGTATGAATCAGCTGCGGTATTTGTACCGGTCACATTAGATGCACCACCAGCCGTATCGGGTATGAATGGTGGCAACTTGTTGAACACATTATCTGCACCAACATAGGCACTGTATTGTCTGTCCTTACCCAGGTTACAGCGCAACTGCATATCGTGATAGAGATAGGATCCAATCCTGTTCAATGCAGGATCCAGCGCGGGTGCATTCGCATCCAGCGTATCCTTCATTCCTGACAGATAGTTCAGACGCCAGCTGGCGCTAATGGAACCTCGCTTATAGGTGGCCGATAAATTGGCCCGATGTGGGAATCCCGCGCCCAGACGTCCATCACCACTCAGCTGTCCCTTTTCCTTCTCAACTGGCGCAGCAGATGAGGTCTTCAGATTCAATGCATCTAAATAACTGTATTGCAACCCCAGCTCTAACTGACCAATGTATGGCAGAAAATCAAGTGTGTACCTTGCACCTACATCAATACCGCTGGTGGAAATTTCAGCCGCATTGATGGGCAGAGTATCAATGTTGTAAATCGTACCGGGAGTGCGTGGTCTGGCAGTGCCTACCGGTTCACGCGTAATGTAGGAGCAGTAACTGGATGTACCGAGCGAACTGGCGCATTCGTCAATGATTGTTTGTCTTGGCAGAAAGCTGATCGCATCCCTGATACGTATACTGTACCAGTCAATTGTCATATTGAACTCCGGTAAAAAAGCCGGTGTGATCACCAGACCAACTGTCCATGTCTTTGCTACTTCTACATTCAATTTTGGATTACTGAGATCATTGCCCTGAATGCTTTCAGAATCGCGATTCGGATCGTATTGAAAAACGCCATTTGTATTGATCTGGTCTGCCACACCAGGTATAGAGCGACACCATGCAGCCACGCCACCGGGCGTGGTGCCATCCACTCCATCGCATGGATCGGTCAGACCAACCGGATAGGTCTGATTTGCTCCAGCATAGAGTTCTGTAATGTTTGGTGCTCGCGCCGCACTTGCATAGACAGCACGGAATCGCAAGCTGTTTACCGGCGCCCAGGTCGTACCCAGTTTCCAGTTACTTACCGTTCCCACCGTAGAATAGTTACCCACACGAATGGCGGCTTCCGCATCCCATGACCTGGCAAACAGGGCATCCTTGACTAGCGGAACCAGCGTCTCCAAATAGGCTTCCTTTACAGAGTATTGCCCAAGCGTATTGGTCAACGCATTGCCCATAGTGTTTCCGGATTGCGTTTCAGGCGAATAAACTTCCGTGCTCTTTTCCTTACGCCACTCAAGACCACCCGCAAACTGCAAATCACCAGCTGGTAATTTCCACACTGATGCATTCATGTTGAAGGCTGCCATTTGCTGACTGACCTTCGCCCGGTATAGATCAAATGCTGTCCCGTTACGGGTGAGATAGGCAATTGCCTCAGGAGATACCGAGTTGAATCCGAATGGATTGAACGGAGCACACCCCTCAGCACGTGCTACCGCATCGCGACATATGGGCTGTCCCGTATCAGGATCAGCTATCGCATCGAGGGCATAGAAATAACGATCACGCAAAGCAGTACCGGACCTATTATCTTCACGGGTCTGACTCTGCTCAATGTAGCCTTCCCAATTCAGCTGATCAAACCATTTGCCTTTCAATCCTGTAACTATACGATGAAAATCACGCTCAGCTACATTGCCTCTGTCAAACACGCCATTCAATCGCTTCAACATGAAAAGAGTACTGTCAGGTCCCAAATCATCCAGAATCGCCTGAGGGATAAATGGATTATCTGATGTCAATCCAGCGTACTGTGACCCATCCGGTAAATGCGCATCGGAGTTATCACTCGCATAAGGTTCCTGGCTTGCTGAAGACTTCACTTTCGAATAGCCCACTTCGACAAACCCGCCGAGTGAATCAGAAAAATCAACATTTAACAGCCCTGTCAGCAGATGTCGCTGCAAGGGAACCGAGATAAGTCGATCTCCATTGCGGTTATATCCGTCTGTATTGTTGTCACGCCATTCAATCAGGTTGTTGCTGCTATCGTAGGTCCAATCCAGATTGTCGGAGAAAAATCTGCCCTGAGATGGGTAGCCACTTTTTGTAAGTTGATCGACTGAGGAAATAGCACGATCCCGGGAATGCAGACCCCGATCCTTGTCGTACTGATAGTTAAGAACAAAGTGTCCTACTGAGCCAAGCGCAGCACCCGCAGTAATTGAAGCCAACGTGCGATTGTTATCTCCTTTGCCGGTCATACCTTGCTGAAGGCCGGCACTGATTCCTTCAAAGTCTTTTTTAAGAATGATGTTCACGACCCCGGCAATAGCTTCCGAGCCATATACCGCAGAAGCACCGCCCGTCATAACCTGCACACTTTCGATCAGGTCGGCAGGTATATTATTCAGATCAACAGTGGTTGTACCACCCACACCCGAAACAACTCTGCGCCCATTGATCAGCACCAGTGAACGCTTGTCATCCAGATTTCGCAGATTGATGGTTGATACACCATTCGAGCTGGTATTGAAGTTACTGTTCGCCTTGCTGATTGCCGCAGTGCCAACTGCCGGCAGACGTGCCAGAATATCAGCTAGGTTCTCCACACCCTGCAGTTGCAGTTGTTCAGATGTAATCACCTGAACTGGAGTTGAAGACTCAAGCTCAGTTCTGGCAATTCGCGAACCAGTAACGATCACTTCTTCCAGTTCGTATCCTGGCTGCGCGTCCTGAGAGAAGGCCGGGACTATCAACATTACGGTCGATATACCGACAATAAATGTTCTGAGCACATTGAAATGCAAAATGCATTCTCTTCTCATGCCATTATACCCCGCTACCAATACGGATTACACAATCATGGCCATCGGGAAATGTATTCCTTGACTCCATGCTGTCAATTGGCAGCTAGTACCCCTTATTCAGACTGGCGGAGACACACCTCCAGCTCCCCAGTCCATGCTGATATTACTTAATTATTGGCGGAAAAATTAGACATACGGCACAAAAGCACAATCCCTTTTGCCCAGGGAGCAGGAAAAGGTGTTTCGCGGAGATGCATCGGGACACTTAGAAGTGAATTACCCCGAGGAGAGAATAGTGCGAGAGGGTATTAAAGTTCAGCGACCCAGCAATCGTGACAACCAGGATGACCGCAAGCCATCTACTTGCAAGTCATTTATCACGGGCACGGTCAGATCGGAAAGATCCAGCTTCAACAGGGCTTCTTCCTCAGAAGCCATCGAAAAGCCGGTTCGCTGCTTGTAGGACTTTGATTCAGTCGATACCGCTTGAGATGCAGTCGCAGAACGCATGTAATTGCCTCGTGATCAGTTTCAGAAGATGCGTGACAGAGTGCCGTGAACGACACAGCTGAAAGCATGCACAAAGATTAGTGCATCCCCCTGCTCCGGCCTGTGAAGCCCTTCGCGTCTATGAAAAAGTAACGCATACACATACGCCTTATGTTTGATGCCATTCTGCCAGCGGCTACAGTAGTCATACCCCGGCCCATGACGTACGCTCTCGGACACTGTCAGCCATATCTGCTTGTCGAATGAACAAATACGCCAATTATTCTGTCCTGATCTGCATGCTGCTGATTACCGGCTGCGCCAGGCATACTGAAGATGCTCAACATAGCATCACCGGCGAAGTCAGTTACAGCACGCCTGTCAGGTTCTCAGAAAATGCGCGTCTGGAACTGATACTCACGGATGTCTCAGTTGAAGGCCCTGCGATTCAGATAGCCAGCACTGATATTGATCATCTCACTGAACTGCCCTGTCGTTTTTCGCTAGCTTACCCTGCGCAAAAGATCAACCCGGCGCATCGTTATACCATCGAAGCTCGCGTGTACTCCGGTCAGCATCTGAGTTATGCAACTGATACACCGCACGAAGTGCTGACTCAGGGCAAGCCGCATGAGCTGAATCTGCAGGTATCAGCCGCCGATAACATCAATAGCTCCTCTGCTTCTGCGTCTGTTGCAAATGACGAAACAATATTTCAGGGCGAAATGCGCACTGCCAGTGATGTCACCTTGTATCGAATCGGATTGAAAAATGAGCTGCTAGTCTGGCTGGAGGAAGAACGAAGCAATATCACGCCGCAACCTGTCAAAGCCCGTTATGAATTCAAGGGTGCGCTGTTGCAACATTATCGTGATGCCCTGGGACTGGAAATCCAGTTTGATGAACGTGGTCGACCTCAGCGCATGCAACGCCAGCAGCAGATTCTGGATATCAAACGGGAAACAGACATGCTGAACGTGATTCGCAACCGCGCCAGTCTGTTGCGAAGTCAGGCATTGGCGAGCCGGGAATCACAGTCACATCGTCAGGCTACTGAGCAATGGCAAGGTGTGGATGGCCTGACAAAATACAAATAGGAAAGCAGCGCCACCAGACTCCCAGATCAATTTTCCTTGTCAATCATCGAATCACATCACTGGCGATATATTTATCAATCGCCCGCCGCTGCAGTCGGTGATTTTAGCGGCACGCTCAAGGTCACCAGCAAACCGCCATCCACTGCATTACGCGCTTCAACCTTGCCATGGTGCACGCCCATCACTCTGGCCGTAATTGCCAGACCCAGACCATATCCTCCGGTGTCTCGCTCACGGGCCTGCATAGTGACCCGATAAAATGGCTCGAATAACCGTTGCAACTCTGCTTCCGGCACGCCCGGCCCATGGTCACGCACTTCCAGTAACGCCATCTGGCCTTCCGATCGCAGTGAAATCTCAACTGCCGTATTTACTGCCGTATATCGCAGCGCATTACGCACAACATTTTCTATCGCACTGCGCAGCAGTTCCTGATCACCCTGAATTTGCAAAGCGCCTGAATAACCAAAGCTGACCAGCTTGCCCTGGGCACTGGCTTCAATTCTGGCATCTTCTGCTACAGCTGAAATCAGACCGGCATAATCAAATTCTTCCCGATTCACATTCTGATGCGCGCTATTCAAACGTGCCAGACGCAGAATCTCACCAATCAGTTCATCCAGACGTTCAGCCTCACGCTCAATGCGATCGTGCTCACGCTCCAGATCTGCGCCCTCACGTCGAGCCAGACCCAGCGCCAGCCGTAATCGAGCAAGCGGCGTACGCAACTCGTGCGATACATCGCGCATCAGCACTTCCTTAGAATCGATGAGGCTTCGCAATCGGTCTGCCATCTGATCAAAATCATGTGCCAGTACTGCCAGCTCATCCTTGCGCCCGGAAAACTCCGCTCCGACACGCGCATCCAGATTGCCGTTTGCCAGTGATCGCGCACCCGCCTGAAGTTTTTCTACCGGCCTTGTGACTGACCGGGCCAGATACCAGCAGATGGACCCGCTGACGGCGATAGCCAGCAGCAGCAGCAAGATTTGAATATCGGGCGTACCCAGCACAGCGGGTGACCAGTCCGGTACTTGAGAAAATACGAGGGTATAAACCGCACCATTTGCTGCTGTTATCTGCGGCTCGGTGCGCAGCAGATCGCCGCCGGGGGAACTGGTGCGCCTTGATGGCCCATTAAGCAGCCCTTCACGCTGGAGTCGACTGATGCGACGCTGGATAAATTCGGGTGGTGTCTGTCGGGTAACCGACTGACCGAGCGCATCCACAATGAACACATCAAGTCCGGGGTAGGTGTTGCGGATGTCACGCGCCCAATCACGCAATCCGTCCAGCCCGCCGGCCACCAGCCGCTGTTCGGCGGTAACTGCCAGCTCACCGGGCACCAGACTCTGAATCTCGGTCGAGCGTTTGATAATGAATGCTGCCGTCACTCCTACACTGCCTGTCAGGATCAGGCCCATGGCCAGCCAGAAAGACAGGAAGATCCGGACGAACAGACTCTTCACTCGTGGTCCTCACCCTGCGCGGTCAGCACATAACCCGTGCCGCGAATGCTGCGGATTTCCGGCAGACCCGGCACACCAAGACCTAGCTTGCGACGCAAATTGCTGACATGTGTATCGATGCTCCGGTCATATGGAGTGAGCTTGCGACCCAGCACTCTTTCTGTGAGCAGATCCCGGGACTGAACCTGACCCGGCGTGCGCATCAGCATTTCCAGCACCCGGAACTCAGTGCCTGTGAGACGAATCCCCTTGCCATCCAGCGTAACGCCGAACGTTGCAGGATCAAGGCGCAACTGACCGACAGTGACCGGTGGCGCTGGCGAACCTGAGCCGCCATCACGGGGAGAGAAGCGTCGCAATACGGCCCGGATACGCGCCACCAGTTCCCGTGGGTTAAATGGCTTGGCCAGATAATCATCGGCACCCAGCTCAAGACCCACAATGCGATCTACATCCGTACCATGTGCTGTGAGCATGATGACCGGCACCGACAGCGTCTGACGCAGGTTACGCAGCACATCAAAACCATTCAGCGAAGGCAACATCACATCCAGGATGACCAGTTCATACTTGTTTGCGCCCAGCTTATTAAGCGCGGTGACCCCGTCATGCGCTACGGTCGTTACAAATCCTTCTGCGGTCAGATATTCAGTCAGCATCTGTGCCAACTCGCGATCGTCATCAACGATCAGTACCGATGTTGCATTACTCATAATTTATTGCTCACTCTGTTCCGCGTTTCCTGAATTGAAACCGCAAGTTTTCGGGAGAACTACCATAGCCCCAGACCCTGCTTACCATTTGAACGCCATCTCCAGCCCTCGCCAACCATCTTGTCGTGTACTTTGCGGCAATTGGCAATTCTTTGCACCAGTGACAACTACCAGCCCGGTCTGTTCATTCCTGATCTGATTGCTTGCGCCAATGATTGAGCAACAGAAAGCCGGCCAGCATGCCCCCCAGGTGGGCGAAGTGCGCCACCCCCTGTTCCGTACCCAGTACGCCCATAGCCAGCTCAACCAGTCCATATAATGTGACAAAAACCCAGGCTCTCATGGGGATCGGAGGGATCAGCAGCATGATGCGCCGCTGCGGGAAGAACATGCCAAAGGCAAGCAACAAACCAAATACACCACCAGAAGCACCTACCGTAGGGAGTGGCGGGCCGGCGATTACACTGGTCACCAGCAATTGCATGACGGCCGCGCCGATAACGCTCACCAGATAGTAGTTAAGATAACGCTGCGCACCCAGCACCCTCTCGATATCAGCTCCGAACATGTAAAGCGCAAACATGTTGAAGAACAGATGAGAGAATGTGGCGTGCATGAATCCATAGGTCAGCAACTGCCACGGATGAAACAGCGGCGTACCCAGCGGCCACAAGGCAAAGGAAAACTCAACAGCACTGCCGGCAAGATTCTGTATCAAAAACACACCGGCATTGGCGTAGATCAGCGTTCGGGTAATGGGCGGCATTGAACTCAATTCATTGATCTCTTTGTCAGACGAGCACTCGCTCAATGCCACCATTGTTGGCCCGCTGAACGTAGTCCAGCAGCCAGTTCTCACCCAGCACGTGGCGGGCAATTTCCACCACGATGTAATCAGCATCCGTACCGGAATCATCGTTATAGCGTTTGAGGCCCTGCATGCAGGATGGACATGAGGTGAGAATCTTCACCTCACCTGTGAACCCGTCAGTACGCAATTTCTCAGCTCCTGCACGCATCTCCTGTTCCTTGCGGAAACGCACCTGTGTTGCCACATCCGGACGCGACACCGCAAATGTTCCGGACTCACCACAGCAGCGATCATTCTTTTCAATCTTGCCATTCACCTTGTCATTCATCAGCGCATTGACCACCTTCAGCGGATCATAGCTTTTCATCGGTGTGTGGCACGGATCGTGATACATGTAGCGCGTACCGGTAACTCCTTCCAGCCGCACCCCTTTCTCCATCAGGTATTCATGAATATCGATGATCCGGCAGCCCGGAAAGATTTCTTCAAACTTGTATCCCTGCAACTGGTCGTAACATGTACCGCAACTGACTACAACGGTCTGAATGTCGAGATAGTTAAGCGTATTGGCAACGCGATGGAACAGCACGCGATTATCGGTCACCATTTTGTCTGCCTTCTCAGACTGGCCGGCACCACGTTGCGGATAGCCACAGCATAGATAACCCGGCGGCAGTACGGTCTGCACACCGACATGCCATAACATGGCCTGAGTGGCGAGCCCCACTTGCGAAAACAGACGTTCGGAACCACATCCCGGAAAATAGAAGACCGCCTCGCTATCTGCCGCGCCCCGCTTCGGGTCACGAATCACCGGCACATAATTACTGTCTTCAATATCCAGCAAGGCACGGGCTGTTCGCTTGGGCAGATTACCCGGCATCTTCTTGTTGACGAAGTGAACTACCTGCTCACGAACCGGGGGGCGTCCACCCGTGGTGGCTGGCGGTCGCCGTGTTTGCTGTCTGGTAAATAGACTAAGCATGGAACTGGCGACACGCTGCGCCCTGTAACCCCAGTCGATCATAATCTTGCGTGTGAGCTTGATCGTTTCGGGATTAGTGGCATTCAGAAAAAACATGCCCGCAGCCGTGCCCGGATTGAAGCGTTTCTTGCCCATGCGCCGCAGCAGGTCACGCATCGCCATGGACACATCACCGAAGTCGATATCCACCGGACAGGGCGTCTCGCACTTGTGGCATACGGTGCAGTGATCAGCTACATCGCCGAACTCGTCCCAGTGCTGGATCGAAACCCCACGCCGCGTCTGCTCCTCGTACAGGAATGCTTCAATCAGCAGTGAAGTAGCCAGAATCTTGTTACGGGGGGAATACAACAAATTGGCCCGCGGTACATGCGTGGAACAGACCGGCTTGCACTTGCCGCAGCGCAGGCAGTCCTTGATGGCATCAGATATTGAATTGATATCTGATTGCTGCATGATGAGTGACTCATGCCCCATCAGGTTGAAGCTGGGCGTATAGGCATAACGCAGATCCGCACCCGGCAGCAACTTGCCCTTGTTGAAGCGTCCCTCAGGATCCACGCGCTGCTTGTAGGCGCGGAAATCAGCTGTTTCATCTTCACTGAGAAATTCCAGTTTGGTGATGCCGATACCATGCTCACCGGAGATCACACCATCCAGACTGCGTGCGATAGCCATGATGCGCTCCACAGCGTGCGTCGCTGTCTTGAGCATCTCATAGTTATCAGAGTTGACCGGGATGTTGGTGTGTACATTGCCATCACCGGCATGCATGTGCAGCGCCACCCAGACACGACTGCGCAGCACACGCTGATGAATAGCCTGACACTCATTAAGCACGGGTAAAAATACTGCGCCGGAGAATATGTGCCGCAATTCATTGCGCAGCTCAAGTTTCCAGCTGATGCGGATGCTGCGATCCTGAACTACTTCGAAGATACGCTGAGTTGCATCCTGAGCAATACGCTGTTCGAAATCTTTGAGTAATGGTTTGTAACCAAGCTGCTCCAGCGCCGGCAATGCCTCCTGTAATGGCTGATCCAGGTGATCAGAAAGATACTGCCACCGCTTGCGAACGCGCATCAGAAACGCAATAGCTTCCGACTGACGCTCACCCAGCATTTCTGAAGCGGGCAGACGATTCAACTCGGGATCATCAGTCTCAGCCAGTTTCAGATTGCCGCTCAGATACTGCTGCAAACCGTCAAGCAGCTCCAGTTTGTTCTTGAAGGACAGCTCGATATTGATACGCTCGATGGCATCGGTGTATTCACCCATGCGCGGCAGAGGAATCACCACGTCTTCGTTGATCTTGAAGGCATTGGTATGTTTGGCGATAGCAGCAGTACGCGCCCGATCCACCCAGAACTTCTTGCGGGCATCGGCATTCACTGCGATAAACCCTTCACCGCTGCGGCTGTTGGCCATCCGTACTACTTCAGAGGTGGCCAGCGCGACTGCATTCTCGTCATCACCAACTATGTCACCCAGAAGCACCATTTTCGGCAATACGCCGCGTTTTGATTTGGTGGTGTAACCCACCGCCTTCAGATAACGCTCATCAAGGTGCTCAAGCCCCGCCAGCATCACACCGGTACGCTGCTGATTCGCATCAAGATAATTTTTAATTTCGACAATAGAGGGAATGGCATCCCGCGCCTGACCGAAGAACTCCAGACATACGGTACGCGTGTGGCTGGGCATACGATGCACTACCCAGCGCGCAGAAGTAATCAGACCATCGCAGCCTTCCTTCTGTACTCCGGGCAAACCGCCCAGAAACTTGTCAGTAACATCCTTGCCCAATCCCACTTTACGGAAACGGCTGCCTTTTATATCCAGCCGCTGGGTGCGTAACACACGTGCCTGATCGGGATGTTCGCGACCATCTTTCCAGGTCAGTTCGAAACTTGCCACTTCGGCATCATGTATCTTGCCGAGGTTGTGTCCGACCCTCTGTACTTCCAGCCAGTTACCTTCTGGATCCACCATACGCCACCAGGCAAGATTATCTACGGCCGTACCCCATAGCACCGCCTTCTTACCACCGGCATTCATGGCCACATTGCCACCCACGCAGGAGGCATCGGCGGAGGTGGGATCCACTGCAAACACATAGCCTGCACGCTCAGCGGCTTCAGCAACGCGTCGGGTCACCACTCCTGCTTCTGTGAAAATAGTCGGTACAGGATTCGCCACTTCAGGTAGCGGTATCAATTCCACTTTGGCAATGGTTTCGAGTTTTTCAGTGTTAATTACCGCAGAAAACGCCGTAAGCGGAATCGCACCACCGGTATAGCCCGTACCGCCACCTCGTGGAATCACTGTCAGCCCCAGCTCAAAACAGCTGCGTACCAGCTGAGGTATTTCCGCTTCGGTGTCCGGCATCAACACCACGAACGGAAATTCAACACGCCAGTCAGTTGCATCCGTGACATGCGAAGTTCGTGCATAAGCATCAAAACAGACATTGTCCTTGCGCGTATGCCGGGTCAGCAGCTTGCGGGCCCGCGCACGCAGAAGTCCGGTTTGCCTGAAGGTAGATTCAAACTCACGCACCGACGCGCGTGCCGCAGTCAATAGTTCACCAACTTTCCGGTCTCTTTCTACGTCATTCGCATCGCGCCGTTTATCAATCTCACCCAGACGATGGTTAAGCGCCTGTACCAGCAGGCGACGGCGTTTAGGGTTGTCCAGCAAATCGTCCTGCAGGTACGGATTGCGCTGAACCACCCAGATATCACCCAGCACCTCATACAGCATGCGCGCCGAACGCCCGGTACGACGTTCCTCACGCAACTCGTGCAAGACCTGCCACAGGGGCTCGCCCAGCAGGCGGATCACGATTTCGCGATCAGAAAAGGAGGTGTAGTTGTAGGGAATCTCTCGCAACCGTGGGTGCGGCTCGAAATTCACTCGCGGTGGCTCTAACTCGTTGTCTTCAAAGGGTAGAGGCAGGGAAGCGTTCATCTAGACAGGATTACCGGTCACGGGTTGGGTGCCTATTGTAAACGGTGCTGCGGTGAGATGGGTGACAGTGAATCGCTTCCAGAACCATATTCACAGTGTTCCTGCTGCCTCCTGCAATTACGCAACAGGCTCCGCCACAAATTTATAGCCCACACCCCGGACTGTGAGCAGATATCTGGGCGTGCCCGGCTCTGCTTCGATGTAACGCCGCAAACGTACAATGAAGTTATCAATGGCACGGGTGTCCATGTCAGCCGGCAGATTCCATACATCCTTGAGGATCTGCTGGCGTGATACAGGCAAACCCTGGTGCCGGATGAGATAACGCAACAAATCCGCTTCCATCAGGGTGAGTTTGAAAGCGCCATTTTGCGTGCGCAGCTCCAGCGCACGGAAATCCACAACTTTTCCATCGAACTCATAAGCACTGAGCTCAGCCGTATCTTTCTGCACTGGCGCCTCATTCACCCATGCGCGGCGCCTGAGCAGACTGCGGATACGCGCCAGCAGAATTTTCAGATCAAAGGGCTTGGCCAGGTAATCATCTGCGCCGCTTTCAAAACCTTTCAGCACATCTTCTGGCCGATGCAGAGCGGTCAGCATCAGCACTGGCACAAAGTTACTGGCCTGCCGCAATGCACTGACTACAGCAAAACCATCCTGGCCCGGCAGCATGACATCCAGCACCACTACATCTGCGCCGCTACCGCGCAGCAAATGTGTCAGCGCAGCTTCTCCGTTTTCACAAATCGTGACTTCGTAACCTTCCGCTTCAAGATTAAAGCGCAATCCCTGAGCCAGATGCGCTTCATCCTCCACCACCAGCACCCTGCTCACTTGCCGAGTCTCGGCAGGTGTAGAGTAAAGGTGGCGCCTCTGCCTTCGCCAGCACTCTCTGCCATGACATCGCCATGATGTTTCCGGGCAATAGATTTGACAATGAACAACCCAAGACCCGTTCCCTTTACTTTGTTACGTGAGCGCCCGGTGCGGTAAAAGCGCTTGAAAACCCGTTTGAGATCAGCCGTCGGGATACCCACACCCTGATCACTGACCCGGATTAGCACTTCGTTGTCTGTCGAGAGCAGCTGCGCAGTGACATACACGCCCTCTGGCGAATATTTAACAGCGTTATCCAGCAGGTTGGTGAGCGTGGTGCGCAACTCCTCAACGTCACCCATCACCATAGCTGCGTCTCTGGCATGTTCATCATGCATACAGGCCAGCGCTTCAGGACCGAGCTGATGCCGCTGGCGTGCAATCTCCACGCACTCATCAAGCAGTTCCGCCATATTCACCGGCGACCAGTTACGCTCCTTGCGGGTCTGTACAACTTCTGCTGCACGTAACACCTGCTCCACTGTTTCGGTCAGGCGATCGGCATCCTTGTGCATGATGCGATAGAACTCCTGACGCTTCGCTTCCGAAACATCACGGGTTTGCAGGGTTTCCAGATATAGTCGCAGTGAGGCAATAGGCGTCTTGAGTTCATGCGTAACGGCATTGATGAAACTGTCATGCTGCTCGTTACGGCGGATCTCACGCACCAGAAAAATGGTATTGAGAATGAGTCCAGCAATAATCAGGGCGAACAGGACGATACCAACCACCAGCGAGACAACGCTACGCCACTGGATGATCCAGTAAATATTGAGTCCGATCGCAATCGCAACCAGCGTACTGCACAGTACGATAAAAAATGCGATGGCGTTACGACGGGTGGTGATCTGCATGGCGAGCTGAGTGTACCGCGTGCGCTGCCAAAGCAGCAGCTCATGCAACATCTGTCCCGCAGGCCAGTGTGATTGCTGACCTGCAGGAAGCATGATCAGCTCAGCTCTGGCCTGTCTGAGCTGGAGCGATGGCGGTAGTGGACTGTTCACCCACTTCGGGCACCCGGCCGTCATAGCGCGGCAGCCGGATATTTGTTGCGAGTCCCAACAGGCTCAGCAGCTTGATGGTGTACCAGGTGATATCGATTTCCCACCACATCAGACCATGACGCGCTGACTGTGCATGTGCATGGTGGTTGTTATGCCAGCCTTCACCGAAGGTGAGCAATGAAACCCACCAGTTGTTGCGCGAGTCTTCACCCGTTGCAAAACGTTGCGAGCCCCACAGATGACATGCTGAATTCACCAGCCAGGTGCAGTGCAGACCCACTGTGACCCGCAGGAATACAGCCCATAAAGTCACTGGCCAGCCATAGATCGCCAGAATGGTGAACCCGGTAACCGTCAACGGCACCCAGTGCCATTTGCTGATCCAGACATGAAACTTGTCATTGACCAGATCGGGCACGTGCGGGGCCAGCGTGGAGGTGTCGCCATGCAATGCGGTACCGCCAACGATCCAGCCCATATGTGACCACCACCTGCCATCACGTGGTGAATGCGGATCGCCCGGCTGATCAGTGTATTTGTGGTGTTTGCGATGCGTCGCCACCCAGAAAATGGGCCCACCTTCCAGTGACATGGTACCCAGCACGGTGACAAAGTATTCAAACCATTTAGGCGCCTTGTAGGCACGGTGAGTCAAAAGCCGGTGATAGCCCAGACCGATACCCAGCCCGATGGTCAGCCACCACAACACCACGGCAAAGATCAATCCAGTCCAGGTGAAGTTGAACAGCGCCAGCACCGCGCCCACATGAAACACCACCAGGGCCAGCTTGGTGATCCAGTTCGGTTCTTTTTCTTTCAAACGGCCAAACCACTTGGAAAGGATACCTGACACGGTTTTCGCCTCAAAGTTTGTGAGGCATCAACCATAGCAATCTTGCAGCCGTGTCAGTGTAATAGTTGTGTAAGAGCCAGACTGATGAGGCAGATCAGGGCCATTCACTGGACATAAGTTAGCTGAATGCAACACGATTGCCCGACTGGAGCTGCAATCAGAATTTCCCCTCTTCCTGCCAGCCACAGCTTAGCCCCTTGTTCTGTCCGGCCAGATAGTCCATCAGCGGCTGAAAGTATTCGATGAGTGCAGAAGCATCCATTTTGCGGGTGCCAGTCAGTTTCTCAAGCGTGTCCGGCCATGGCTGTGATGCACCCGCTGCCAGCATGGCCATGAACTTCTCGCCTGCGGCCTTGTTACCGTAAATGTCGCACTGCGACAGCGGGCCGGTATAACCAGCCGCATCACACAGCGCCTTGTGAAACTGGAATTGCAGAATGAACGATAAAAAATAACGGGTGTAGGGAGTGTTGCCGGCAATGTGATATTTGGCACCCGGATCAAAGTCATCAGCCGCACGCGCCATTGGCATGGACACGCCCTGGTATCTGGCTCGCAACGCCCACCAGCTATCGTTGTACTGCACCGGACTGGTTTCGCCGGAAAATACTTTCCAGCGCCACTGATCGACCAGTTTGCCGAATGGCAGAAACACAATCTTGTCCAGTGCCAGTTTCATCTGGGAATTGATCAGAGCCCGCTGATCAGTCTGTGCCTGCCTGACCAGTCCGATCTTCTGCAGATGCGCTGGCGTCATGGACAGCGTAATCGTATCGCCGATGGCTTCGTGGAACCCGTCATGCGCACCGCGCTGGAATAGCGGCGTCTGCTTCTGATACATCAGATAGTAATAGATATGACCCATTTCATGATGAATAGTGGTCAACTCACCTTCAGTGGGTTCAATGCACTGCTTGATACGCACGTCGGGGACACTCAAGTCCATGTCCCACGCACTGGCATGACATTGCACATCGCGATCCCGTGGCTGCACCAGCATTGATTTCTGCCAGAAGGATTCCGGCAATCCCGGCATACCGAGCGATGTATAAAAGTCCTCCGCCATGCGCGTCATCTTCACCGCCATGGCGCTATCAGCCTGATGGGCAATATCTGCCAGCTGCACAGCACCGGGTTTGCCCTTGTATGCGGCCAGTAGTCGCTGATATTCCTGATCACGCTGCGCCTTCAATGCACTGGACACATCCAGACTCGCCACTCCTTTGTAGGGCTCCAGCAGGGGATACAGATTGCTCCACTCCTGCGCCCACATGTTGCCGAGCAGATGCGCGGGGATGAGCCCGTTTTTCGGAACAATGTCATCACCATACTTTTTATTGAGCGTGTTGCGCACCGTGCAATGCAACTGTTCATAAAGGGGCTGCACCTGCGACCAGAGCCGTTCAATTTCCCGGTCAAACTCCGCAGGCGTCATGTCATAGCCGCCGCGCCATAGTTCACCGGTATCCGCGAACCCCACTTCCCTGGCACCTTCATTCATGAGTTCGACAAATCGTGGATAGTCATCGCGGATGGGTTTTGCGGTGGCGTGCCAGCCGGCCCAGGCAGCGGCGATTTCTGCCGGGCTATGAGACTGATCCGCGTTATCAACAATCTTCTCAATTTCCTGCAAGGGCAAACAGCGTTCATTACCGGCGTTATCCTTGCTGCACCACTTTGCTGCTCCATAATTCGCGTCCATCTTCGCTGCGATCCGGGCCAGTTCAGCCCGCTTGGCAGGATCGTTCGGCGCAGGCATTGATGAACCCAGCTTGATCAGCATCAATGAACGCGCGGTATCCGGCTTCAGGCCAGTAACACCGTTATAGTGTTTGGCACCTTCAATGGTGCGACTGTCAAACTCAAGCTCCTGTTCTGTCGCAGCCGCAGACAGCTTCTGGGTATCGTCCGTGATGTAAGTGGCAGCTGCCCACCCTGCTGCACCCCACAGCGGCCGCTTGGCCAGCAGCTCAGCATTTACATCTGCAATGAATTTATCGGCGCTCTGTGCATCCGGCGCATCATGTTTGCTGCAAGCGGATACACCACAAGCCAGCAGGACCAACCCTGCAATTGCAATTCGCATGCTCTGCTCCTGAAGCTCGTCTATTTAACATCGCCCATCAAACGCTGCACCGCCCTGCCTGCCAGTAACAGCACCAGCGCCGCCACTGCACCAAACAGGAAGATTGAAAGAAATCTGTCCGGCATATTGGCCACAGAGTCTTCGCCAAAGAAACCTGCTAACAGTCCTGCAATGAGATTACCCAGTGAAGCACCCATAAACCATACACCCATCATCTGCCCGACGTAGCGCGGGGGTGACAAGCGGGTCACCACAGACAAACCCACCGGTGACAGACAGAGTTCGCCCGTCGTATGCAGCAAGTAGGTCAGCAACAACCAGCCGGGCGCAACCTGCTCACCCTGCACCACATACCTTGCTGCGAAAAACAGTACCAGAAAGCCCAGCGCCATCTGCACCAATCCCAGTGCCATCTTTACCGGAGTAGACGGCTCCAGCCCGCGTATGCCCAGTCGTATCCATAGCGCGGCAAACATGGGTGCAAACAGCACAATAAAAAATGGATTGATGGATTGCAGCCATGATGCAGGCACTTCCCAGCCGAACATCATGCGATCGGTATAGCGTTCTGCAAACAGGTTGAAGGAAGATCCTGCCTGCTCAAAGCCCGACCAGAATAATGCAGCAGCGACAAACAGGACAATGATCGCGCCAATCCGTTTTTTCTCAGCAGCATTCAAGCCACCCCAGACAAGCACATAGGCAAAGTAGGCCAGTGATACCGCCACAATGAATACACCTGTGGACTGCGCCAGCAGCAGCGGACTGATTCTGAGTGCGCCAGTGCTCATCGCAATCAGCAACCCCAGCAGCACAAGCAACGATCCTTGCACACTGCGCCAGTCACGCTGCCGGCGCAGGTTCGTCTCTTTATCTTCTGTCCTGATGAACGGTAACCCGGCCTGACCCAGATAATGTCCGGTAAGTCGGTACTGAGTCAGGCCAATCAGCATGAATATGCCTGCCGCGCCGAAACCATAGTGCCAGCCCACACGCTCACCAAGATAGCCACAGATCAGCTGACCGATCAAGGAACCCAGATTGATACCCATGTAGAAAATCGAGAAGCCGGCATCGCGTCGCGCACTGCTGTCATCCTTGTACAGCTGTCCGACCATGGCGCTGATGTTGGGCTTGAGCAGGCCGGTACCGAGCACAATCAGCACCATGCCGATAAAGAAAGTCTGAGTCCAGGGCATGGCCATGATGAAGTGGCCACAGGTAATCAGCACTCCGCCATACCATACTGCCGCACGCTGACCTGTCAGCCGATCTGCCACCCAGCCACCCGCCAGCGTGAGCATGTAGACACTGGCTGTGTACAGACCGTAGATAGCAGTGGCAGAACGATCCTCCAGACCCAGCCCACCCTGCTCAATCGTCGCAACCATGGCCAGAACCAGAATGGCTCGCATACCGTAATAGGAAAAGCGCTCCCACATTTCAGTGAAGAACAGGGTTGCCAGACCGCGCGGATGACCGAACCATTCAGGTGCCGACATATGAATTCCCAATCTGCTGGTACCCCGAACATGACCGCTAACCGGTCAACAAGTCAATTGCTTTGTATAGCCATCACACGGCAGACTCACGGTTTACTCAGGCCATCCGTTCAACATGAATCCCGTCTCCAACCAACACGCTGACTCTTTAAAAGCACTGCTCGCACCGTGGTCAGGTGCTTACGGTGGAGTACCTCCGTTTGCCAGCGTGCAGATTGCCGACCTGCCTGCCGCCCTGCAATCTGCGATGGATGAACAACTGCGTGAGATTGATGCGATCGCTCACAACCCGCTTGCAGCTGATTTTGAGAATACTCTTGCGGCACTGGAGGCATCGGGCCGCACGCTGGATCGGGTATTAGCCATCTATCACATATATACGGGCTGCATGAGCGACGAGACCGTTCAGGCAGTAGAACGTGAAATGGAGCCCAGACTGGCCGCATTTCATGATGCCATTACGCAGAATGCCATGCTGTTTGAACGCATCGCCGCTGTCTATGCTCAACGTGAGCAGAGCGATCTGACATCTGAACAGCAGCGACTGACCTGGGTGCAATACAAGGATTTCGCGCGTGCCGGCGCACAGCTGGACAGCGTTGCCAAACAACGTCTGTCGGCAATCAATCAGAGACTGGCCGGTCTGTTCACAGAGTTCAGTCAGCGCATTCTCAAGGATGAAAACGACACCTATGTAGTACTTGATACCACGACCGATTTACTGGGCCTGCCGCAATCCGAAATTGATTCCGCTGCCCATGAAGCGGCTGAACGTGGCTTGCCAGGCAAGTGGGTGATCGGCAATACACGCTCAAGCGTTGAGCCGTTTCTCACCTATGCAGTCAACAGAACTCTGCGTGAACGGGTGTGGCGTAATTTTGTCATGCGCGGCGATAATAGTGGCCCCACTGACACCAAACAATTGATTACCGAGATTCTTGCACTACGCGCAGAACGTGCGCAGCTGCTCGGTCATGCCACTCATGCGCACTGGCAGCTGGAAGATTCAATGGCAAAGTTACCTGAGGCTGCTGCCGGACTGCTGAATGCACTGTGGCAACCGGCTGTGTCACGCGTGCATGAGGAAGTAGCCGACATGCAGCAACTTGCGAATGACGATGGCATCAGGATCGCTGCGTGGGACTACCGCTACTATGCAGAGCGGGTGCGCAAGGCGCGCTATGATCTGGACGCCACTGAACTCAAGCCCTATCTGCAACTTGAGCAACTGCGCGAAGGCATGTTCTTTGTCGCCAACAGACTGTTCGGCCTGCGTTTCGTTGCACTCGATAGCGGACAGGTACCCGTCTATCATCCGGATGTGCGCGTCTGGGAAGCTCTGGATCAAAATGATCAGCATGTCGGGCTGTGGTTCTTTGATCCCTACGCACGACCGGGCAAACAGTCCGGCGCCTGGATGAGTGAATATCGCAGCCAGCATTACTTCTCCGGTCGCACTACACCCATCGTATCCAACAATGCCAACTTCATAAGGGGCAAGGCGGGCGAACCGGTACTGATCAACTGGGATGATGCCGTGACCCTGTTCCATGAATTCGGCCATGCCCTGCACGGACTGTTATCAAATGTCAGCTATCCGACTCTGGCAGGCACTTCCGTCGCGCGTGATTTCGTAGAATTTCCTTCGCAACTGCTGGAACACTGGTTGATGGCTCCGGAAGTGCTGGATCGTTTTGCGCGTCACTATCAGACGGGACAGGCCATGCCGCAGGCACTGACAGACAAGATCATCCGCGCACGTAACTTCAATCAGGGCTTTGCCACGCTGGAATATCTGGCCAGCGCGATGATCGATATGGAACTGCATCTGGCTGGCGATATAAAAATTGATGCCGACCAGTTTGAACAAGTCACCTTGAGCAGGCTCAACATGCCTGAGGAAGTGGTCATGCGGCATCGCACGCCCCATTTCAGTCACATCTTCGCCAGTGATGGTTATGCCGCCGGTTATTACAGTTATCTGTGGGCAGACACTCTGGTGGCTGATGCATGGGAAGCCTTCACCAGCAGTGGGGACTTGTTCGACGCAGTGCTTGCGGAAAGATTACGCACCGCTGTATTCACCACCGGCAACCGGCAGGAACCAGATGTTGCTTATCGCAGTTTCAGGGGCCGTGACCCGGATGTGCATGCCTTGCTGCGCAAGCGTGGCTTTGCTGCAGTATCAGACTGACTCTCTACTCACCCAGATAGGCGTGCTGAACCTTCGGATTAGCCAGCAGTGCTTCAGCACTGTCGGCAAAGGTGATGCGCCCGCTTTCCATGACATAGCCCCGCTGTGCAGTCTTGAGCGCCAGCCGGGCATTCTGCTCCACCAGCAATATCGTCACACCCTCGCTGGCAATCTGGCGGATGATTTCAAAAATCTTCTGCACAATGAGCGGTGCAAGCCCCATGGAAGGCTCATCAAGCAGCAACAACCGTGGCCGCGCCAGCATCGCACGTGCAATCGCCACCATTTGCTGCTCGCCTCCTGACAGCGTACCTGCCAGCTGCTTATAACGCTCTTTCAGGCGCGGAAACAGCTGATAAACCAGTTCGAGATCCGCAGCGATAGCGTCATTGTCACGACGACAGTACGCACCCATCAACAGATTTTCATGCACGGTAAACCGGCTGAACACGCCGCGACCTTCCGGCACCATCACCAGTCCCCGCTGCGCAAAGCCGTGCGCCGGGATCAGACCTGTATCCTCACCGTCATATTTGATGTGGCCGGCAACGGGCCGTAACAGACCACTGAGTGCCTTGAGCGTACTGGTCTTACCGGCACCATTGGCACCGATCAATGCAACCAGTTCGCCGCTGCAAATTTCAAGATCAATTCCTTTAACAGCCTGAATGCCACCGTACGCCACTTCCAGACCACTCACCTTGAGCAGCGGCGATTGCAGTGATGCGTGATCGCTCATGATTCGGCCACTCCGAGGTAGGCCTCAATGACCTTCGGATCAGTTCTTATCGTCTCCGGCACACCCTCTGCTATTTTTCTGCCGTAATCGAGGACGGCAATGCGATCACACAGACCCATCATCAATTTTACATCGTGCTCGATCAGCAGAATCGTGATGCCGCTGTCACGTATGGTTTGCATCAACCGCTTCAGCGATTCAGTTTCAGTACTATTCATACCTGCCGCCGGTTCGTCCAGCGCCAGCAGTATCGGATCGGTGGCCAGCGCACGTGCAATCTCAAGACGACGCTGATCTCCGTATGACAGATGTTTTGCAATGTCGTCTGCACGATGACTGATACCAACATAGTCCAGCAATTGAGCAGCGCGTTGTTTTATTGCCGCTTCTTCATGCTGAGTACGTCTGCTGCGCAATACCGCACCCAGGATGCCTGCCTTTGCCCGCGCATGCCGCCCCACCATGACATTTTCCAGTGCCGTCATGTTGTGGAATAAGCGGATGTTCTGAAAGGTGCGGGCAATGCCACTGGCCACCACCACGTGCGGCTTCTTGCGGAACAGATCAATCCCGTTGAATGTGAAGCTGCCTTCATCCGGCTGATACAGACCGGTCAGTACATTGAACAAGGTGGTTTTGCCTGCACCGTTCGGGCCGATCAGACCATAAATCTCACCGCGCCGGATGGACAGACTGACATCATTTAGCGCATGCAGCCCGCCGAAACGCTTGTTGATACCGCGTATTTCCAGCAATGCCTCAGTCATGCTGACCTGCCCTGGTACCCGGTGTCACTACCGGATCGGCCTCATGAAATTCAGCCTTGCGACGCCGCGATGGCCACAACCCTTCTGGCCGAAGCAGCATTACCAGTATCAATGCCATAGCAAACACCAGCATGCGCAGATCATCAGGTGCAACAATACGTTCACCCAGAAAGCGATCCTGCAGCGGATTCACGATATCCCGCAATACCTCCGGCGTAAGGCTGATCAATATCGCGCCGAGAATGACACCCGGAATATTGCCCATGCCACCCAGCACCACCATCGCCAGCACCATCACAGATTCCATCAGGATGAAACTCTCCGGCGAAACGAAGCCCTGATAACTTGCAAACAGGGCACCTGATACACCACCAAAACTGGCACCCATTGCAAAGGCCATGAGCTTCACATTGCGGGTATTGATACCCATTGCCTGCGCTGCAATTTCATCTTCGCGGATGGCAATCCAGGCGCGTCCGATACGTGAGTCCTGCAAGCGTGCGGACACCAGAATCACACACAGCACCAGCACCAGAAACAGGAAGTAATACTGATGGAGGCTGGACAGCTCAATACTTCCCAGATGAACAGGACTGGTTATCCTGTGGCCAGCAAAACTGGCCGGAGCAATCTGATTGATACCGATAGGCCCATTGGTGATATTCACCGGCCGGGTCAGATTGCGCAGCAACAAACGGATGATCTCGCCAAAACCCAGGGTCACAATGGCCAGATAGTCGCCGCGCAACTTCAGCGTAGGTGCGCCGAGGAGCATGCCGAACAGCCCGGCAAGGAACGCCGCAAGCGGCAGCACAATCCATATCGGCGTATGCAGAAGACCTTCATAGCCGGTGCCGGACAACAGGGGTAACAGCTGCGGAGAGTTGAGCAGCGCGTAGGTATAAGCCCCGACTGCATAGAAGGCGATGTAGCCAAGATCCAGCAGGCCGGCATAGCCGATCACGATATTCAGTCCGAGCGCGAGCATGATGTACAGCATCGCTGTATCAAGTGTGCGCAGCCATGCATTACCCAGCGTCTGCTGGATCACGAACGGCAAAATCGACAAAGCGACCAGGACAAGCAGGAATAGGGGGCGGCGCACAGTTGCAACATTCATGGGTGAGCGGCAAGGATAAACATCCCCTGCAAGGAAAGCCATTCCACCCTGCTTTCATCATCCAGAGCGTGCTGCTTGCATGAGCGACATAGCGTGGCCGCGCTCCAAGATCACCACAAATAAAAAGGCCCTGCACCGAAGTGCAGGGCCCGTTAATTTATCCGGCATGGCCGAATAGATTAGTCGGCGATCAGAACTTCAGGACACCCTGTACTGCACCAATCATGATGCGTGGTGTGGCGCCTTGAACATCAACATCCGACAGTTCGGTGCGCAACTCAAAGTTCTTGGCTGGGCTGTAACCCAAGACGACAGCCACAGCATCAGTCTTCTGTTGCTGAGTTGTAGCAAAGACCGATCCCGACAGGAAAGCAACATTATTGCCCTTTGGTTTAACTTGTTCCGCACGGAGTCCAAGTTTCAGTTGGTCGTTAAACGCATAGCTACCATACAATGCATAAGCAGTGTACTTACAATTATCTGTTGTATCACAATACTTTCCTTGATCAACATTCAATGCGACTGACAATGCCTTGGTGATGTTGTAGCTGGTTACCAGGCTGAACAGAGATTCCTTATCCGTGTTGTTCTTTGCACCGGTGTGACCCACGTACCCAGTGAAAGCCACTGACAGGTCCTTAATCGGGGTCACTACTGCACCAAACTCAACAGTCTTATCGCCCAGAGTGCTCTGATACTGATCCTTCATGGCAAACACACCGTCGTTGACACCCAAGCTCAGGCTCAGCATGTCATTGACTGCATAGCTGGCACGCACGCCAGTGTGGTAAGTAGATTCCAGTGCGTAGGTCTGAGAGTGGGTCACGAAGCCATAACCCGTAACCGGGAACACTTCATAACCTGCTGCTGTGTAAAAACGGCCACCGATTACAGTCAGGCCGCCATTGGCATACTGAATATAGGCTTGAGTCAGCGCAGTTGAAGTTTCGTTGTTGCCGCTAACCTTTCCACCTTGTCCACCATACACAGGGTAGTTGTTTGTACCAACTTGGAGACCAGTCACTGAAGTGCCAGAGGCGATATCTACCACGGCACCAAAGCCGCTCTTGGGCTGATAGGCGATCGACAACAGCGCCTGATCGATGTTAAAGGTACCGGTAGCTTGGGAAGGCTGATCAGCAGGTACGCTCGCAGCCTGAATGTAGGAACCGGCCACATTGCCGCTCACCTTGATGCCGGATGCATCCAGTACACTGCCCAGCGTCGGAGCGGCACTGGCTGCCAGTGCGGCGGTTGACGCCAGAGTCATCAATCCCAACGCAGACAGAACTTTCGCATTCTTCATAACAATCCTCTCATTGAGTTACATAATTGCCGCAAGCGGCACCGAATTAAGGCTTATTTTTCAAAGAAAAACAACTGGCATTTAAAAAATGCACCATTAAATGACAAAACTGGCAAACATCCTTATTCGAATTTCACTGAAAAAAGTCATTCCACCATTGTGTGTATTTTCCTAACCTTGCCATTGGTCACTGAATAAGGCAATAGGGTAAAACCCATGCCCCATCCAGCCTGACGCTCCGCTGTCAGCACCTGCTGCTCGCTTATTATCAGGGGATTCCAGCGATTTCTGCTACTGACTGACAAAGTACTGGATTCCCTGCCGACCAGTATCGCAATACAGGACCGGGCACGTTGTTAATTTTCTATTAATTTACGGGTGCGCATCCACTGAGACTGGCGCCAACCACATAAAAGGTACTCATTAGTTTATAAGCAGAAATCCGATCGGTTCAGGCACGTTCGGCAACACGCTCACCCATCAAACCTGAAGGTCGCAACACCAGCACCAGTACCAGCACCAGAAAGGCAAACACATCCCGGTATTCACTTGGCACCAGATAACCGGTACCTAGATTTTCGATCAGGCCAAGCAACAGACCACCCAGCACTGCTCCGCCGAGATTACCGATGCCACCGAGCACTGCAGCCGTAAAAGCCTTGAGGCCCGGTGTAAAGCCCATCGTAGGATTGGCCAGCCCGTAATTCGCCGCCCACATGACGCCCGCCACAGCCGCCAGTGCCGAACCAATCACGAAGGTCTGGGCGATCACCCGGTTGGTATTGACACCCATCAGCGCAGCAACCGGTTGATTCATGGAAACAGCACGCATGGCACGTCCCAGCCTTGTTTTCTCAACCAGCAGCAACAAACCCGCCATGATGGAGAGCGCCAGCACGACAATAGCGATCTGCACGGTGGTGATGCTAGCACCCAGTATTTCAATGGGCTGCTGTGACACCACATCGGGAAAGGAACGCGGATTACTTTTCCAGATGAGTACGGCTACCTGTTGCAACAGTATGGAAATACCGATGGCAGTGATCAGCGGCGCCAGTCTGGGTGCATTGCGCAATGGCCGGTAGGCAACACGCTCAATCAGGAAGCCCAGTAACATCGTGACTGGTGCAGCAATCAGTAATCCTGCCAGCAACATCAGCGGACCGGGCAATTCAACGCCTGCAGCGGTAAGCATATTGATTGCTGATATGGTAACCATCGCACCGATCATCATCACTTCACCATGCGCAAAGTTGATGATCTGCAAAATGCCGTACACCATTGTATAGCCGAGGGCGATCAGCGCATACATGCTGCCCACCACCAGCCCATTCAGGATTTGCTGTAGCAGTTCACTCACGGCGAAGGGATCAGCTTTCTATTGCACGATTGCAGAAGGAGCGGCAATGGTCGCTACGGATTCCCACTTGCCTGCCTTGACCTGATACACAGTGACCGCACCATTCAGCAGATCACCCCTGGCATCAAACTTAATGTTACCAGTCACGCCGTTGTAGTCGGTACTGGCCAATGCGGGCAGATACTTCGCCGGTTCGGTGGAATCCGCCTTCTTCATGGCCGCCACCATTACCATCACCGCATCATAGGTGAAGGCAGCATAATTCTGGATTTCGAGGTTGTACTTGGCACGATACTTTGCATCGAACTCGGTATATCCGGGCATCTTGTCCTTGGGTGTACCGGGCTGTGATGCGTACTGACCCTCCGCATTATCACCCGCAAGCTTGATGAACTCCGGAGTCTGGAACCCATCACCGCCAATCACTCTGGCAGCGATACCCAGCTTCTTCAGCTGACGGGCCAGCGGACCTGCCTGCGCATCCATCCCGCCATAAAACACCACATCGGGATGTTTGCCCTTGATCTTGGTCAGTATGGAACTGAAGTCAGTAGTCTTGTCATCACCGGCTTCACGCGCAACGATCTCTACACCGTTTGCCCTGGCTGCCTTTTCAAACTCATCCGCCAGACCTTTGCCGTAAGCGCTCTGGTCATCAATGATTGCCACCTTACTGGCCTTGAGGCTTTCAGCCACAAACTTGCCAAGTGCCGCACCCTGCGCAACATCGTTGGCGATCACGCGGAATGCTGTCTTGAATCCCTGACTGGTGTAAACCGGATTGGTAGCAGAAGGTGAGATCTGCGGAATGCCGGCTGCGTTATAGATGGCCGATGCGGGGATGGTTGTACCGGAGTTGAGGTGACCGATCACACCCGCCACCTGTGCATCAACAAAACGTTGCGCCACGATGGGTGCCTGTTTCGGGTCATGCTGATCGTCCTCTTTCATCAGCTCCAGCTTGATTTTTCTGCCGCCAATCACCAAGCCTTCGGTATTCAGGTCATCAATAGCAAGCTGTGCGCCATTTTCGTTGTCCTTGCCAAGATGTCCCTGGTCACCGGTAATCGGTGCAACATGGCCGATCCTGACCGTCAGTTCAGTTGCAGCACCGGTCTGCGAGCCCGCTTCACTGGTTACCTGGTTTTTGCTGCCACAGGCAGAAACCATCAGTGCAGTGGCAGCGATCAGGCAATAACGTGTCTTGGTCATGGATATCCCCTTCAGATTTACTGAAGAATAGGGAAACAGGTGGTTTGAATGCAACCGCGCAGCATCAGGGCATGAAGCTCTCAGCGATGCGAAGGTGAGGGCAACTATAACCAGTCCGGATCAGGAATGGCATGAAATGCGTGTCGCAGGCTTTCACTCCACTGCCGGTTGATCATGGTGTAGTACTGATGCTGCGCATCAATGTTCACGTGACTGCCGATCCTGAGCGCGTCACGTTTCACGGTGATCAGATCAAGCGGCAATCCCACCGACAGATTGGAGCGGATGGTTGAATCCATTGAAACCAGCGCGCACTTGACTGACCGCTGCAAACCAAGACTGCGGGTAATGACCCGATCAAGTATCGGCTTGCCGTACTTGGACTCACCAATCTGGAAATAAGGTGTATCAGGCGTGGCTTCAATAAAATTGCCGGCTGAGTAAATATTGAACAGTCGTGGCAGCTCTCCGGCGATCTGTCCACCGAAAATCAATGTTGCATTGAACTCAACCCCGTTTTCTTTCAATGCGGCCGCATCGCGATGATAAACCTCACGCAGACCTTCACCCACAATCCGCGCGGCTTCAAACATGTTCTTGGCATTGGCCAGTGAAACATTTGCCTCACTGGTCTTGTCGGCAAACCGTTCATGCAGGATGCTGATCAGCGCCTGCGAGATAGCCAGATTGCCAGCCGTCATCAGCACCATGACGCGGTCGCCCGGATGTTCAAACAACGCTACCTTGCGAAAGGTACTGATCTGATCCACACCGGCATTGGTACGCGAATCGGACAGAAAAACCAGGCCTTCATCCACCAGAATGCCAACGCAATATGTCATACGGATCTCGCTTGCAAACAAGGCATGCATGTTAGGCATGCCTTGAAGTCAGGTCAAAGGCTGTAATGCACGAAAACTGGAATCAAAGTGGTCTCAGGCCACTTCAGAAGACACCAGAAAGTCCTTGGACACCCGCTCACCCAGCTCATACACGCGCTCGATGAAGTTCATCAGGTATTCATGCAGGCCGGACTCGAAGATATCTTCAATACGGCCGAAATGCAGCTCGGCATCCAGCACACCAACGCGCCGCTCGGTTTCAGCAGAATGATGATTGCGAATCTGCTGCAAATGGAAATAGCTCTGGCGAATGCAATGACCTAGCGAGCGCGGCATGTCTTCGCGCAGGATCAGCAGCTCCGCCACACGGCGCGGGGTGATCACATCACGATACACCTTGCGATAGATCTCGAAGGCCGCCACTGAATTGAGCAAGGCGCTCCACTGATAGTAATCCGCTGCGCCACCTACACCTTCACCACCCGGCAGCAGCATGTGATATTTCACATCGAGAATACGCGCAGTATTGTCGGCACGTTCCAGATAGGTGCCCAGCCAGGTGAAGTGAAAGGCTTCATCACGCAACATGGTGGAACGCAATACACCACGCACCAGATGCGAACGATACTTCACCCATTCGAAAAAGCCGCCCACATCACCACCGGCCGTGAGATTCGCTTCAATAGTGCGTAACTCCAGCCACGTTGAGTTGATGGTCTCCCAGGTTTCAGCGGTCAGCGCACCGCGCACGGCACGGGCATTCTCTCTCACGGCGCGCCAGCATGACATGATGCTGGAAGGATGACTGCCATCAAAGGCAAAGAACGCCAGTGCCTTCTCAGGCGTGATTTCCGCATACCGGCTCTGGTATTCGCCCATCAGATCACTGATGGCAAGCAGGGCATTCCAGCCCTGATTGACCGACTGCGGTCCCTGCGGAAACAGTGACATGCGGTAATTCACATCCAGCATACGCGCCAGATTTTCCGCACGCTCGGCATAGCGCGCCATCCAGAACAGTTTGTCTGCCGTACTGCTTAACATCGTTATCGCTCCAGTACCCAGGTATCCTTGGTGCCACCGCCCTGTGACGAATTCACCACCAGAGAACCTTCCGTCAGCGCCACACGCGTCAGCCCCCCGGGAACCAGCGTCACATCACGCCCCGACAACACAAACGGCCGCAGATCAATATGACGCGGGGCAATACCATTCTCGACAAAGGTCGGACACGCCGACAACGATAGCGTCGGCTGCGCAATGTATTTCTGTGGCGCTGCAATGATGCGCGCCCGGAAGGCTTCGATCTGGGCCTTGGTGGCCGCCGGTCCGATCAACATGCCATAGCCACCCGCACCATGCACTTCCTTAACCACCAGCTCACTCAGATGATCGAGTGTGTACTTGAGATCTTCCTCGCGTCGCAGCACATAGGTAGGCACATTGTTCAGCAGCGGCTCTTCACCCAGATAGAATCGCACCATGTCTGGCACATAAGGATAAATGGATTTGTCATCCGCGACCCCGGTACCGATGGCATTGGTTACATTCACGCGCCCGGCACGATAGGCATCCAGCAGACCCGGTACGCCCAGCTGGGAATCGGGACGGAATGCCCGGGGATCAAGAAAGTCATCATCTATGCGCCGATAGATCACATCAACACGCTGCGGGCCGCGAGTGGTACGCATGTACACATAGTTGTCTCTGACGAACAGATCGGCACCTTCCACCAGCTCCACACCCATCTGCTGTGCGATGAAGGCATGCTCAAAGTAGGCGCTGTTATATGAACCCGGCGTCAACACCACCACCACGGGATCATTCACACCCGCAGGCGCCACACTGCGCAGATTATCCAGCAGCAGATCAGGATAATGTTCCACCGGCGCCACGGCGTACTGCGCAAACAGCTCAGGGAACAGGCGCATCATCATCTTGCGATCTTCAATCATGTACGAGACACCGGACGGCACGCGCAGGTTGTCTTCCAGCACATAGAACTCGCCCTTGCCGGCACGCACGATATCCACACCGGCGATGTGCGCATAAATATCATTCGGCACAGTCACGCCCTTCATTTCCGGACGGAACTGGGCGTTATTCAATATCTCTTCCGCTGGCAACTTGCCCGCCCTGAGAATTTCCTGGTCGTGATAGATGTCCTTGATGAAGGCATTGAGCGCACGCACTCGCTGCTTCAGGCCAGCGGCCAGTTGCTGCCATTCGCCGGCGGGAATGATGCGCGGCACGATGTCGAACGGAATCAGACGCTCTGTGCCTGATTCTTCGCCATACACCGCAAAGGTAATACCCACGCGATGGAACAGCGCATCCGCTTCCGCGCGCTTTCGTTGCAGCTTTTCAGCGGGAGTCTGTTTGAGCCAGTTGGCAAAAGTACGGTAATGCGGGCGCACCCCATCACTGTCATGCATCTCATCATAGGGTGGTTGCGACAAAGCCATTCGGCGGTAAACCCCTTTTCATTTGTTGATCGTCCTTTACTACACAGCGAAAAGCATGCCAGTGAATAGTTGCCCTGTTCAGGCCGGATCGCAAGCCCGCCGCTTACCAGACTGGCGCATGCTCTCATTACGACGCACCAAATCCATGCGCCGGTACCACCCGTCCGCACTATTTACGGACAATTGGCACCCTCTTCACCGACCTCATCATGGAATCTGGATCTTGCCACCGCCGCGTGGGCCTTCTTTCAGCCCTGCCATGCCTGGTGCGACCACCAGTTGCGAAGCCTGCTGGCGACGCATCTCCTGCATCTGCTGCATGGTGCGCTCGATACCCTTCTGGGCTGCATCGGCAAAACCCTGCACCGCTTCGGCCAGAGACCCGGCTTCAATTTCAAAATTGATCGGCACCGGCCCCATATTGGTCATGATTTCCGCCTGACCCAGATACTGCACCGGACGGCTGGCATCGACCATCCCCTCACCGGTCACCGGAGTCATACACCGGATCACGCCAAGCTTGCGGTCGGTGTAGGTATCCTCACGATACAGATTGGCCAGGTCCATCTGTGAATCAGCCTGTGAATCCTGCGACATATAAACCCCTGAAGGTACCGAAGTTGACACTGTCAACAGTATCGCATGACACAGGGGTTCAGCACACACCGGCGGGCAAGCAGTTACAATGATCACCAGCCCGCTTTGCACAGACGACGACCATGCAAGAACCTGACACCCACTTCGACGAAGCCTTTACCCGCACCATCAATGTCGGCAACAGCATCGCCGATCAGGATCAGCAGGCCGATCTGTGGGATGTCGCAGACGGCATTCTGGCCGGTGCACTGCAATTCTGGCTGTATTCACGCCAGCCCTGTGGCGATGCGCACTGTGATGACTGCGCTCCCATTGCCACCGCCGAAGCCCGCATGAGCGAGCTGCGCAAGGCTATAGAAAGTTTCTCAACCGAAAGCGAATACTTCCATTCACCGAATGATCGCAATGCAGGCAGGGCGTAAGCACTTTCAGGCCGAGGTTTCTAATGAGCGGTCCACCTAACAACGTCGTACAACTGCGCAAGGTCAGATCGGAGCGCACCGCCAAACGTGCCGAAGGCAAGACGCTCTGCTCTTCCGGCTTTCATAAATGGGAAACACTCAAGCATTCACACTTCGATGTGAAGCAGGGCAAACTGGTCACCACGCAACAGTGTTCACGCTGCGGGCAACAACGTGTGCAAGGCACATGAAACTGGATGGCGTTTTGCAGATAAAACATCACCCAGCTCTAATTAGCTGATTAAAAAGTTTTCCCTACCAAACAAACCAGGCCTGCAAAAACAATGTGTTGTTGTCACTGGCGTTTCGCCCAGCTCCGTCATAGTTGCTGCGACTGCCATTGAATTTTGCGTAGCCGGTATATTGTGCCGTCAACTGTACGTTCTGCCATGGGGAGTAAGACACCTGGCACAACCAGCCACTGCTGTCCGGTTTACCGGTTGCACTGCCATCCACGCTGGCTTGGGCATAGAGTGTTTCATCACGGTCACCTGTTGTTGAGAACAGGCCGCCAGTCCATTCCCAGTTTTTCAGCCCATAACTGGCATCCATACGAGCGGTGTGCAGCTTGTTGGAGGCGTTACTTGAATTATTCGCAGCGAAGGTAGCATCCAGATTCTGTGTCTCGCGGATCACCGTACCATGCACCGTCAGCTGACCCTTGTTGAGAGTGCGTTCGTACTGGAAGTCGGCTGCGATATCCTTGTACTTATCGTACTCGCCATGGATTCCATCAGGCATCAGCTTGCTCCACATGCCATAGGCACCGATCTCAAGATAGTTTGCGCCCCACTGATGCTGCCAGGCCATCCGCAAATAAGGGGCTGCGGAATCAAGCGTATTCGTGCTGCCTGATGTCGGCGCATTGCTGCCAAGGTGGGCAGAACGATAGAGCGAAGCAGCGGCATACCACGTCTGATCCAGCATCACATAACCACCGACACCGGCTACATCCTGACTCAGTCCGCCATCAACCAGAGTTGCTGCAACAGGCGTGGGTGCAGTATCCGGGCCGGAAAAAGGAAAACCCCAGGTGGGAGTGGAGTTCCAGAGATCTTCCACTGTCGGACTGTTATTCAGCGTAATGCCATATGTCAGCGACTTGCCGCCGACAGAGCCGCGATCTGCATAGCGCAGGTCAGCGTTATCCATAGTGAGCTTGTCATCCTGTTGTGTATAGGTCATCTGCACAAAGGATCCGATCTTCGGCGAGATACGACCCGCGAGAAACAGACTGAGCTGCTGCGGCAATTCCACATCACTGTTCTGCGCATCCGGAACAGATTTACCCGTATTGGTATAGGCCGTTTCAAGCATCACAGAAAGGGGTGGCAGTTCATTCACTGAAAGTGTTTCCTTCTGATTTCCATCCACCCCCTGAATCTGCTTGCCTGCTGCCATGGTGTAGCCACTTAACTTGAACTCACGCCCGAAGGCATTGAGCTTTGGAAATCGTGTATGACACCCGCTGCATTCCATGTTCATCTGCCGGGCAAAACTCGGCACCGCCTGCGCCTGATTGAAAATAGCCAGCATGGACAGTCCAATCAGCACAGAAACAACTGGGAAACGAAGTATTCGACGGGTCACGGGCTCTGCTCCGGGAGGAAGTGTGACAGCTGATACTGATCCAGCAGGAACAGTTGCCATCACGAATGGATTCTCACGATCCCCAACAGCCTAGCCGGACCTGAACTGCTAACAATCAGTAATTACACGTGCATGTAGCCACTTCCCGCTGAACACCACGTCATTTCTAATACGAGGTAACGATTCATACGGCCTTCCACACCAGCGCAACTTCACTGATCACCGTATCAGTCTTGCGGGGTTTCATTTCAATTCGCGTCAAAGTAATTGCCGCCGGGTCTAGCTCGCCCTGCACCCGTGCAATTTCCTGTTCCAGCTCGGCTTGCAGATCAGCGAGCCGCTGCTGAATTGACTCGAGACTGCCTGCGGCCTGATCCACATCCTGACTTTCACGACCAATACGGCTGGCAGAACGGGCAGCGGTTGCAACGCGGCTCACACTCGCCGTACTGATCGCCTTGCGACCGAAGAAGGCACCGAGAATAGTGGCGCCGACATTTAATGCAGTTTGCAGTTTCTGTTGTGACAGCTCTGATTTTTCTTTTTCGATTTTCTGTTGCGCCCTGACCTGCTGATCCTGCAAGGTCTGCAGACGGGGCGCGTACTTCTTGCGCAGGCGATCCACTTCAGCGTCACGCTGTTCGCGCAACTGCAGACCGATACGGGCACGGAACTCACCTTCACTCTCACCCGCTTTGGAACTGAGCTTCAGGACATCACATCCAAATACAGAATGCGTGACTCCCTGATAGATGGCACTGCTGAGCTCCTTGCTCCACCCGGCATAGTTCTGAGCTCGCAACAAGGCTGCGGGCACTTCGCCGTAGCTGGCCTCTTTTACTGCCTGCGCTGCGAGGGATGCCTTACCACCTGCCACCTCACTGGCAGCCGACCAGTCGGGACCTGATCCGTCTTCAGCCAGCGGAGCCAGCAGTGCACGATTCTGCCATTCATCAATACTGGCCTTGCTATCCACAAAGTGAATCTTGGCCATGCCCAGCAACATGGGCACATAGGTATTACTGGCGCCAGCATTGGCGTAATACTCATTTACGCCCGCAGGAAGCATGGGCTTGCTTGCCACTTTGCCTGCCACAGGCTTGGCACTGGCAGCAGTGGCCACTGGTGGGGGATTTTTCTGATTGAATTGCTGAATCTCCTGCAAGGTGATCGGGCCTCTTAAATAAGACAGGGCCCAGCGGGTACGCAACAGCACTGGCGCGGCCTCATGCACCTTGCGCATCAGAAACACACGCTGACTGAGATTGGCAATCATGGATTCGATACGTTCCTTTTCCAGCCCCTCACCACCACTGCTGAGCAAACCTTCCACCACGCGCGCCTTGTCACGCTCGGTCTGCAGGCGACCGATGAACCATGTGCCGGCATTGGAAAGCCCTTTGTAATCCAGATCGACAGGATTCTGTGTGGCGAGCACGACTCCAAGACCAAAAGCTCGCGCCTGCTTCATGAGAGTGAGCAGCGGCAGCTTCGAAGGCGGCATAGCAGTGGGCGGGAAGTAACCGATGATTTCATCCATGTACACCAGAGCCCGCAAGGCAGAGGTGCCGGACTGCCTGCGCATCCATGCCACCACTTCATTGAGCAGCAATGTAACGATGAACATGCGTTCGGCATCACTGAGATGCGCTATGGAAATGATGGCTATGCGGGGCTTGCCTTCAGCAGTGAACAACAGACTCTGAATGTCCAGTGCTTCACCTTCCATCCAGGCGGCAAATCCCGGCGCAGCCAGCAAGTTGTTGATCGCCATGGCCAGACCTAGGCGTTCTTTTGCGGGAAAGAAAGTTTCCAGATCAAACACGCCCACCTTGTCGAACGGCGGCTTCTGTATCTGCTGTATCAATGCCGCAAGATCAAGATCTTCACCCTTGCGCCAGGCGGTATCCAGCACACTCGACAACAGAATGTGTTCACGACTCTTGAGCGGATCGGCATCAATGCCGAGCAGCGCAAGCAACCCGGCAGCTGCACCGGCAATGCGTTCTTTCAATGCTGATGTATCGTTGCGCAGTGCTTCATCTGGTGCGGCAAAGGAACGCAACACCGACAGGCCACGACCCGAATTGCTGCCCGGTGTGTAGATGGCGACTTCGGCAGCATCGCTCAACCTTTGAATACGCTCGCCATCCTGATCCCAGTCAGCCAGGCCCTTTTTCCAGCTGGCAGCGGTGGCGGCTGCAAACTCTTCAGTGGATTGTCCCTTGCGCCTGGCTTCACCGGAGTCCACCCACGGCAGGAAGTCTTCCGTGCGCAGTTGCGGAAATTGCAGGGCGAGATTGGCTATGTCGCCCTTGGGATCAATGGCCAGCACCGGAATACCATCTATCGCAGCTTCTTCCAGCAATGACAGACACAGACCGGTCTTGCCACTGCCGGTCATGCCGACACACACCGCATGTGTAGTCAGATCGCGGGCATCGTAGAGCACCTGCTCAGCGGTATCCTTGCCGCTGTCATCCACAACTCGACCCAGATAAAACGTTCCGAGTTTCTCGTAGGCAGGCAGGTTCATTGCAATATTCCTGTAGTCATAGTTGTCCAGACTTGTCAGACAATACCGGCACTGACAGGCCCGATCAATGTTGACGATCAATCTTGATGAGTAATCTTGAGTTAAAACAATCCGTATGACCCATACGCGCCCCTTACAGATATTGATACTGTGCACTGGCAATTCGGCCCGCAGCCTGCTCGGTGAGGCGCTGCTGAATCATCACGCCGCCGGTCGCTGGCAGGCTCACAGTGCAGGCAGCAAACCGAAGGGGACGCCGCATCCACTGGCATTGCAAACCCTGCAAACACATCACATTGATATCACCGGGCTGCGCAGTAAAAGCTGGAATGAATTTGCCTCACCCACCGCACCGCCACTGGATGCAGTCATTACGGTCTGCGACAACGCCGCGCATGAAGTCTGTCCGATATGGCATGGCGCACCTGTCACAGTTCATTGGGGCATTGCTGATCCTGCTGCCGTAGTGGGCAGCGAAGCCGACCAGCGTGCGGCCTTTGAGCAGGCGTTCAACATACTGAACCATCGTATTCAACGCATGGCCAGGCTACCGCTTGAACAATACGGGCCAGCCCAACTCAAAGCCGCCCTGACTGCGCTGGCTCAAGAAGGCTGAATATGCAACGCAAGTTGCTGGCAGAAGCGCTAGGATCCATGTTGCTGTCGGCAACGGTAGTGGGTTCGGGCATCATGGCCGAGCAACTATCCGGCGGTAACACCGCACTCGCTCTGCTGGCCAACACGCTGGCCACTGCGGCGGCACTTGTCACGTTGATCGCACTGTTCGCACCGATCAGTGGCGCGCACTTCAATCCGGTGGTTTCCATATCGCTGACGTTACTCGGCAGACATACATGGAAGGAGATGCTTGCCTATTCCATGACGCAAATTCTGTTCTGCTGAGCAGGTTGCCTGCTGGCACATGGCATGTTTGGCTTGCCGCTGATACAGGTCGCCACGCATGCTCGTACCGGCATGGCGCAATGGCTTGCCGAAGTGGTGGCGACTGCCGGCTTGCTGCTGGTCGTGCTGGGTCATCGTCGAGCTGAAGCAGCAGCGTGGATGGTGGCCGGCTGGATAACCGCTGCATACTGGTTCACGTCATCCACTTCATTCGCCAACCCGGCTATCACCATTGCGCGTTCACTCACGAATTCCTTCAGCGGCATCCGCATGCAGGATGTATTGGGCTTCATCATTGCTCAATGCACAGGCGCCCTGCTGGCAACTTTGCTCAGCAAGTATCTGTTTGATAACAAGGCCTGAGCTGAGTCCACTTCATTCACTTCACGGTCACTTGCAGTAACATCACGGCCCAGTAAATTCACTGCAAGGCCTGTCATGGCGTCTTTCCTGTTACTGATGGTGTGCCTGCTGCTCGGCATGGCAGTCGCGCATCTGGCTCATCCACCTTCGGGACTGGCCCGCAGCCTGAACTGGTGGGTGCTGAACATTGCGCTACCAGCAACGGTGCTGGCCATTATTCCGGCACTGCAATTCAGTGGGTCCCTGTGGTTTCTGGCCGCAAGCCTGTGGCTGACCTTCATCTGTGCATGGCTGCTATTTCATCGGCTGGGCGTCTACTGCAACTGGTCCCGCGACACCATCGGTGCGCTGGTGCTGGTTGCGGGTCTTGGCAACACCTCATTCGTTGGTTTTCCGCTGATCGAAGCCCTGCGTGGCAAAGAAGCGCTGACCTATGCGGCGATTGCTGATCAGGTGGGCACCTTCATGGCGATCAGTATCGGTGGCACGCTGGTGGTGGCGATCTATACCGGAGGACAGACCAGTGCGCAGATCATTACCCGCAAAGTGCTTTCCTTCCCGCCTTTCATCGCCTTGATGGTTGCATTACTGGTATCACTCACACCCGGCTGGCCCGGCCTTATAAATGATCTGCTGAACCGCATCGGCAATACACTTGCTCCGCTGGCGTTGTTCTCAGTGGGTCTGCAATTGCAACTGAAGTCCATCAGACATCAGACACAGACCCTGCTGGCCGGATTGAGCTGGAAACTGGGCATTGCTCCACTGCTGGTGCTGAGTTGTGGCTGGTTGCTGCATATTGAACCGCCCATCCTGACCGTTACTCTGCTTGAAGCTGCAATGGCGCCGATGATTTCTGCTGCGATTCTGGCAGAACAGCACAACCTCAATCCCCCACTGGCGAACATGATGGTCGGGCTGGGCATACTGTTGTCATTTATTACCGTGCCGCTGTGGAACCTGTTGGTGTAATGCCACATCCAGACCCTGGGGTTTGCAATGACCTGCCTTCCCCATTAGCGTACGCGACATACAAGAGGAGTCATCCGCTCATGCGAACCACTTTCATCCTTGCTGCAATCGTTGTGTCATCTTTATTCAGCAGCACTCTGACAATGGCTGAGGAATCCACCCTGAAGGAAGGCGCCAGAAAAGTCGGTCAGGAAGCCGGTGAGATGGCGCGCAAGGTCGGTGAAACAGGTAAGGAGGCAGGCAAGAAAGTAGCTGAAGTGGCCGTCGGAGTCGGACACGCCACCCGCGAGGGGGCAAAGGAATTCACCAAAGCCGTAAAAGGTGAAACGGGCAAACAGTCAGGCAGCAAAGCCAGTCACTCAGCCTCAAGCAGCGCTGCTTCCAGCGCACAGAAAAGCAACTGACCATCACTGGAAAAGCCATGATCACCTTCAACAGACTTGTCGTTACCTTCATCGCCATCACAGCCACACAGTGCGCGTATGCTGCCAGCACACTGGAAGATCTGGCCATCTTCAAATCCGGCGGCATGACCCAGGGTCTGTGGCGCATGGAACTGCTGAGCAGCAGCGATCCCATGTTGAGTCAGGGCGCCAGCGCTGTCGGCAAGATGAGCATCTGCGCGGATGTGGCAAAGCAGATGTCGAAAAACAATCAGCTTGATGAACAGAACTGCAAACCCAAACTACTGCGCAACAGCAAGGATGCAGCAGAGGTTGATGTGACCTGCCAGGATGGCACGCACAGTCATCTGAAGCTCAATCGTGAAAACGATAAGAGCTACCTGATTGATTCTGAAATGACCAGCAAGGATGGCAACAAACGTTCACTGCAGGCGCGTTACAGCTACGAAGGCGAATGCAAGTCAGATGCTGTGATCCAGCTCGACAAAAACAGCAGTGCCTGCAAGAAAATGAGCAGTATGGACACAGCAAAACTGGCTGAGATGTGCGCGAAGGCACCTGATCAGTATCGGGCGCAGTGCGAGCAGCAGATGAAGCAGATGAGCAACCTGTGCCAGTAATGGCACTGCACGAAAGTTGAACAGTGGCTTGAACCTCTCCGGTTGCAAGCGCAGCAACTACCACACACCTGCATTGGGCATATTGAGCCAAGGTTCCTGTGGCGCCAGTGCTTCCCCCTTCTGCAATAACTCGATAGATATATTGTCAGGGGAACGTACAAATGCCATGCGGCCATCACGCGGTGGCCGGTTAATGATGATGCCGTGATTCATAAGCCGCTGGCAGATGGCATAGATGTCAGCCACTTCATAGGCAAGATGCCCGAAATTGCGCCCGCCGGTATACACCTCCGGATCCCAGTTGTAAGTCAGCTCAACTTGCGCAGCGTGATCACCCGGCGCTGCAAGAAACACCAGGGTAAACCGGCCTTTTTCATTGCTGATGCGCCTGACTTCCTGTAACCCGAGCGCATCACAATAAAAGCGTAGCGATACATCAATGTCGGTGACACGCACCATGGTGTGCAGATATTTCATTGATACCCTCCCGGCAGTTTGTTTACACCTTGGCCGGAGTGTACCGGCATCGCGCAGCCTCTCAGAAGAAAGAGGTTATCAGGCAGCCTGCTGAGTACCCGCCTTGACATCACCACCGAGCTCTTCAATCAGCTCCTTGAGCATTTGCGACAGTTCACCGGTCATCAATGTAAAGTCGATGTCAAACTGCTCTTCGGCAGCCTGATCCTGTCCTTCACTGCGATCCTTGATGATGTCGAGAAACTGAAAGCGCTTGATCTGCATGTCCGCTGTCAGCAGGAAGGAGGCTCGATCATTCCAGCTCAAGCCCAGCTTGGTGGGGCTTTTACCCGAGCTGATATGTTTCTGCACTTCCTTGCCTTCCAGTGGATGTCGCACATAGCGCACCATCGACTTGTCGTCCTTCACGGATTGCAGTTCAAGATCCTGTTCAATATGAAAGCGGCCGGGCGCATCCCCAAACATCAGCCAGGCACTCATGGAAACGGACGGAGACTTTTCAGTTTCCAGCAGCACCGCGCTGAATCCATTGATGGTGTCACGCAAGGTGGCAACCAGTTCTTCTGCCTTGGCCGGGGCAGCTGCGTCCACCACCAGCAGATCGTTTTCAGTGTCAATCCAGGCACGGGTCATGGAGCGTCGGGTGAAAGCCCGTGCACGCAGTTCATCGGCAACCCTTTCTTTCAATTCACGCATCTGGCGACGCCCCACCGGATAACCCTGCTCGGCCGCCATTTCTGCTGCACGTTCCCGGGTCACCTGATTGATGACCGAAGCCGGTAATATTTTCTGGTCAACTCCCAGCGCAATCAGCAGGTGCTGATTCACTGTGTGCACCAGCCGCTCCTGCAGGCCGGGAAACACCCAGCCTACAGTCTGCATGTCGTACCCCGCGCAGGGAATCAGCGGCCGGTAGGACAGCTGTTCGTCCAGCTCACCCGGCGACAGCACCCAGCCCGAGGCGAGCCGAAACACGATCAGATTCTTGAACCACATGACGACCAGCCACTGCAAAAAGGGCGGGCAGTATACGGATTGAATGGGCCGGCGTAACCGGCTTGTCAGCCGGCCGGAACTGGGTTAGTCCGGCAAAAATATTCGCGTTTTGTAACAAAACCGGCTCAAGCCTGACCCGACTCCTGCCGCTAATCCGGGTAGTCGACCGCCTCAGCGGTGGTCACCCATGAATAACCAAGGCAGAAACCATGTTTGTCAGCATGTGGATGAGCAAAGACCCGATCACCATCACAGCCGATGTTCCGGTAGTGGATATCGCCCGCATGATGCGGGAAAAAAGCATTCGACGGCTGCCGGTGGTGGATAAGGCTGGTCAGCTGCTGGGTCTGGTGTCGTCACCGGATGTCCTGCATGCCTTTCCTGCCGATGTGAACCCGTTTGCAGTCGCAAGCGGCCAGGTTGCCGGCCAGCCTGCCATCAAGCAGACGGCGGCCGACGTCATGTCACCTTCTCCATTCACGGCTGAATCCGAGACACCGATTGAAGAAGTGGCGCGCCTGATGCGTAATCATAAAATTGGCGCGCTGCCTGTTCTGCGTAAAGGCTTACTGGTTGGCATCATCACTGAGTCAGATGTATTCCGTGCCTTTACTGCTCTGTTTGATCCCGGCACACATGGAGTACGCATCACGTTTGATAACTCATCAGGTCAGGATGTATTTCCGCTGATAGCGGAAGTCACACACCAGCATCGGCTGCGTGTCATGAGTTTTGTGTCGCTGCACAAGCATGAGCGCCCCCTGTGCGTGGTGCAGGTGACCGGCCCGGAACGCGGCATCGAAGCCATGCTGAATGACATCTGGAAATCACATCATCAGGTCGTCAATGTGATTCGTCTCGAAGAAAACAAAGCGGCCTGAGGATAAGGCATACTCCCGAGGAACACCTCCGGAGTGGCCATGGATTTATTCACCGCAATTGACACACGCGCTTCCGCACTGAAGCTGTGTGATCCCGCACCCAGTCACGAGCACCTGCAACGCATTCTGCAGGCAGGCGGGCGCGCACCTGATCACGGCAAACTGGCTCCGTGGCGTTTCACTATTCTGCGGGGAGAAGCTCGCCTCGTCCTTGGTGAGCTGATGGCACAGAGCCTGAAAGATCGTAATCCTGCTGCCGATGCGGATGAGTTACGACGCGAACGTAACAAAGCCATGCGCGCACCCTGCATCATCGCTGTCGCCGCACATATCACCAGACCGCACAAGGTGCCGGAGATTGAACAGGTGCTCGCCGCAGGTGCCGCAGCACAGAACATGCTGCTGGCCGCACATGCACTGGGTTATGGCGCGATGTGGAAGACCGGTCCTGCGGCTTACAACCCCGCAATCAAAACGGCATTCGGCTTTGCAGAAGAAGACCACCTTGTCGCGCTGATCTATCTGGGCAGCATTGAGATTGCCGGTGAACCGCGTGCTTCGGCAATAGAAGAAAGACTGAAGTGGATGGAGTAAAGCCTGCGTGTTTTCAGCCGTCATCAGGCTGAACAACAACCGGACAATACTTCACTCGACTACATTATTGGTGAACTCTTCCAGCTGAGCCGTAATATCAAGCCACGCCGCTTCAACTTCGTCGACTTGTCGCTTCAACCTAGTTTGCTCATCAATCAAGTCACGCAGTTGTGATTTTTTTGCTGCGTCATAGATATCGGGTGCTGCCAGTTTCTGTTCCACATCCGTTTGCTTTTTTTGCAGTTGAGCCAGCTGTTTCTCCAGCTTGCCGAGTTCACTCTTTAATGGCGCAATACGATTGCGCTGATCAGCCGTCGCGCGTTGTTTCTGCTTTCGATCTTCTTCAGAGTCCTTATTCACCACCTTCACCGCTTTAACGGGTTTGGCAGCAGCATCCTTAGGATGCGTTGCGGCCCACTTGGCGTAATCATCGAGGTCGCCATCAAACGGGGTGGCTTTACCATCGGCCACAATATAAAACTCATCAACCACGGTACGCAGCAAGTGACGATCGTGCGAGACCATCAACACGGCACCGGAATAATCCTGCAAGGCCAGCGCCAGAGCCTGACGCATTTCAAGATCAAGGTGGTTGGTCGGCTCATCCAGCAATAGCAGATTAGGTCGCAGATACGACAACAAGGCCAGAACCAGCCGCGCCTTTTCTCCGCCTGAGAAGGGACCAATGTGCTCAAACACTCTGTCCCCACGGAAACCAAAGGTTCCCAGGAAATCACGCAGTTCCTGTTCCGGTGCCTTGGCAGCAGCCTGCCCACCCAGAGTACGCAGATGCTGGAGCGGTGATTCGTTTTCTTTCAGCTGCTCAAGCTGATGCTGGGCAAAATACCCGATCCGCAAATCTTTGGCCTCGGTGCGTTCACCTGACAATGACGGCAATTCACCGGCAAGCATTTTTATCACGGTAGATTTGCCCGCACCGTTGTGACCCAGCAGTGCAATACGTGCACCGGGCGCGATGGTGAAATTTATTTTGCCGACCAGCACTGTATCGTTATAACCCGTCGCCTGATCTTCAACCGTCAGCAACGGGCGTGGCAACTTGTTCGGCTCCAGAAATGAAAATGTGAATTCGGTATCCACGTGCGCCGGTGCAATGCGCTGCATGCGCTCCAGCGCCTTGATACGGCTCTGCGCCTGGCGCGCCTTGCTGGCCTGTGCACGAAAGCGTGCAATGAACGACTCGATGTGTTTCAGTTCCCGCTGCTGACGTACATACAGCGCCTGATTCTGTGCAAGTCGCGCCGCGCGTGCTTCTTCGAAATCGGAATAGTTGCCACGGTAGACCTCGGCACGCCCCTGCTCGATATTGACGATACGGTTGCAGATCGCATCAAGAAAATCGCGATCGTGGGCAATCAGCAGTAATGTGCCACGATAGTCTTTGAGCCATTGCTCCAGCCACATCACCGCATCCAGATCCAGGTGATTGGTGGGTTCATCAAGCAACAACAAATCGGACCGGCACATCAGCGCTTTCGCGACATTCAGCCTCACCCGCCAGCCACCGGAAAAGTCACGCACCGCGCGCACTTCATCTTCAGAGGTAAAGCCCAGACCGTGTAATAGCGTCGCAGCCCTGCTGCGGGCATTATAACCACCGATAGCGTCGTAATGGCCATACAGCTCGGCCAGCCTGTGTCCGTCATCGGCCGCCTCTGCTTCAGCAATCTGCCGTTCAATCAACCGTAACTCGGCGTCGCCATCCAGTACAAATTCAATAGCGTGATCATCACTGGCGCTGAGCTCTTGCGCGACGTGTGCCACCGCCAGATTGCCAGGCATGTCGAAATTGCCCGTTTCCGGGGTAATTTCCCCGCGCACCAGCGCCAGCAGCGAAGATTTACCACTGCCGTTCTCACCTGTGATACCGACCTTTTCACCACGGAACAGGTTGAAGGTGGCTTTTTCGAACAACGATCGCGTGCCACGCCGGATGGAGATGTCTGAAAAATTAAGCATAGCCGCACAGTCTAGCAGCTGACCGCCAGTGGCGGGATCAAAACAGGCTATGCAAACAGCGCAGCTATCTGATACTGGCCTTTTTCCTGGCCGATCATCATGGCCAGAAAATCCTGAGCGGTCATTGCCCTGCCGAACAGATGCCCCTGCGCGTAATGACACTGATGCGCTCTCAGATACTCAAGCTGTGCGCGTGTCTCAACCCCCTCGGCCACCACCATCATGCCCATGGCCTTGCCCATCTCAATAATGGTTCTGACGATGGTTGCATCACCCTTGTCGTTGTCGATACCGCGGACAAACGATTGATCTATCTTGAGGCTGCTGATTGGGAATTGCTGCAAGGCACTGAGTGAAGAATATCCCGTACCAAAGTCATCAATGGACAGAGTCAGACCCATGGCAAACAGCTCATCCAGCAACTTCACAGTTCGCTTCGGATCCTGCATGAGGGTGGTTTCAGTGATCTCAAGCTCAAAGCTGGTTGGACTTACTTCATGGCGCTTGAAGATATTGCGATAGCGTGTGGCAAAGCTGGTTTGACGCAGCTGCTTCAAAGAAAGATTGATAGAGATTTGTCCGGGATTATTGATTGAATCCATCCAGCGTCTGTAATCCTCGCACACACGGTTCATTACCCAGTCACCGATACCCAGAATCAGACTAGTTTCTTCGGCCAGCGGAATAAACTGGCTGGGTGGAATGTCACCATAGCCCGGCAGGCGCCAGCGCAGCAGTGCCTCGGCACCGATAACCATGTTGGTTTGCAGATCCACCTTCGGTTGATACAGCATCACCAGCTCATCACGCTCCAGCGCACGCCGCAGCTTGGATTTAAGCATCAGCCGCTCAACCGCAGCGGCATTCATTTCCGGCGAATAGAAAGCAAAATTGTTGCCGGAATTCTGCTTGGAGTAATACATGGCTGCATCAGCATGGCGAATCAGGTCAATTACATTTTCCGCATCACGCGGGCAGAAAGCGATGCCGATGCTGGCAGTAAGAAACAGCTCATGCTGCTGTACGTAAAATGCCTTGCTGATTTCTGCCAGCACTACACGGGCGAGGTTGGCTGATTGCGCGCGTTCATCTTCCTGCGGGTCAATACCTTCAATGAACACGGCAAATTCATCGCCTGCCAGCCTGCCCAGCACGGCTTCCTTTGGCAACGCACGGGTCAATCTGTCACTCAGGATTTCCAGCGTACGATCGCCCGCTTCGTGGCCGAAGGTGTCGTTGATTTCCTTGAATCGATCCAGATCCAGATACAGGAGGGCAACAATACGTTCAGCGCGACGCGCCCGGGCGATCCCCTGTTGCAGCAGGTGCTGGAACTGCATCCGATTGGGTAACTTAGTCAGCGAATCGAACCGTGCCAGATAGCGGATACGGCGCTCAGCCCGCTTTCGGTCCGTAATGTCACGCATCACAAAAATGGTGCCCTGAAATTCGGCGTTGGCCGAATTCAGCGCCGAGCTGGAAATGGAAACCGGAATGGTCTGGCCGCTGGCCGTACGGATCACCGACTCCTCCAGATCCGCCAGACCTGTGGCGGGCGCCTGTCCATCACGCTGCACTGGCACCAGCAATTCATGAAGCGGCTTTCCGATCAGTTCAGCGCTGCTGAAACCGAACAGATTTTCAGCAGACACGTTCACCTTGCTGATGATGTTGGACTCGGAGGTAACCAGCACCGCATCATTCATGCTGTCCAGCACGGTGGTCAGATAGTTGTTGTTGATGGCAGATTGCTGCAGCTTAAGCCGCATCTGTTCCAGCGCATGCTCAAGTGGCGCCAGATCATTATCTTCACTGACTGCCAGCTGATGGTTGTAGTTACCGTTGCCGATCCGTTCAGCGCTTTTGATCAATTCATTGATAGGCTGGTCAAGTGATCGGGTTACACCCCAGGTCAATATGGCAGCCAGTGACGCCAGCGCAATTCCCGCCAGGACAAGGGCGAACAGCCAGAACTCGACTTGTCGTGACAACGAGAATACAAATAGCAACACAAGCAGGCCCGCAGCTAACAGGCCAACAACAAGCAGGGCTTTGGCAGTATTTTTATATTTGTTCACAAATATTTATTGCTCGGACAGGTCATGCGCATGGCTTTGGTAAGTAATGGGCACAAACAGTCACAGTGTGTTGGGTATCATACCGATGCCAATGACAAACAGACAGACAGCCAAACCCTTAAAATGCTGCGCAGGATTTGCACATTTTCGACACAATCGGCCAGATTGCGGGATTTCTGATCTTGAGCATGCACCACTTTGACCCATGAACGAACTCGAACTCACAGGTCTGGCCGATAGCCACATCATCGAGCTGGAACAGCCGAAATGTGCCCTGCACTATGAAGTCGCCAGCTCCTTTCTGGCCATGTGTGATGCCGCACGACGAGAAGGCATCAACCTGCAATCACGTTCCGCCTATCGAAGCTTTGCAACGCAGTTGAAGATATGGAACGCCAAGTGGCGTGGTGAGCGCACCCTGTACGGACCTGACGGCACACCACTGATTCATGCCGAACTAAGTCCTGACGACTTGCTGGACGCCATCCTGACCTGGTCAGCCATTCCGGGCGGCAGCCGGCATCACTGGGGTTCGGATCTGGATCTGATTGATATGACCGCAGTCCCTGCCGGTTATCAGATTCAATTGATTCCGTCTGAATACGCCGCCGATGGGATTTTTGCGCATATGACCGACTGGCTGAATCAGCATGCCGCTGAGTACGGGTTCTTCCGTCCGTATTGCACTGATCGTGGCGGCGTCAGCCCCGAGCCCTGGCACTTCAGTTATGCACCGGTTTCGCTTCCTGCGCTGGATTCACTGACTCTTTCTATATTGCGTCGAGTGCTGGAGCAGAGTGACATTGAAGGCAAGCAACAGGTTCTGACCCGCCTGCCGGAAATCTACACCCGATACCTGATCGCTGTAGACATGCCCTGAAGGAAATTGCCCGGATCAGCGGATCAGGTACGCGCCCAGAGATTTTTCAGACGCGTCAGCGCCAGTGAACGGATGTTCTGCACCGGGTTTTTCTCCGAGGTAAAGCATGGCGGATCTCTGCGTAGCAGCGGCCACTGCTCAGTGCGGAGAATCTCGTTCAGATAGGCCAGATGTGAATCAATAGCTTCGATATAGGGATTCTGTCCATTAAATAAAACGGCAAGATGGCTGTACAAACTGCCAAATTCTCCATCCAGGTGTGAGCGCCTGATCTTATCGACGAATTGCGGCGTACCTCGCAAGACGTCGAGCCCAGAGCTGAACATCACCTTGGCCTTACCACTGGTGGCATCTTCCGGAACAGCAATGCCACCCAGAACAAATTCGGGATACAAACGGTCGCGACATTTTTCCAGATAACACCGGTCCGACATTTGCGCGATCAGATCAGCCGTACCCAGCAGATGTCCGGCAGTCCGGTCCAGACTGCTTTCCACGTGAATCAGATCAAAGCTCAGTTCGTAGCCGGTAAAGTGGATGATCTGGGTGACAACAGGTATCCATTCACCCAGATCAATCACGCGCAGGTAGCGCGCCAGAAATTCAGCGCCACGCGACACATGGCTTCTGGTCAGTTCAGCACCATTGGCGGCCGCATTGTCCACTTCACGGATGTAACCGGAGTCATGGAACAGGGCGCAGATCACACACACCATGGCACGTTCCGGACCGATGCGCTGCTCGCTGGGCACAGCGCGATCATGCGCCACACACAATCTTGCAGCTGCCAGCGTGCCATCCAGTGAATGCTGCATGTCGTGATAGACGGTATCGCAGCCGTGATAGCCCGGATAGTTGCCAGTGAACAGTCGTTCAAAGTCAGCAAACGCGTTATCCAGACGATCAAATACAAAATAGGGCCAGGTCTGTGCGTACAACTCACGCACGGCACGACGTACCGACTCAGGTGAACTGACCTGCACGGTATTGGTTACATCGTAATCGTTGCGCCGGTATTGCATTGCAGCTGTGTTATTGATGGCCGCAATCCCTGCTGTGCCATGAGTAATGGGTCGACACTGTTTGAACGCAGTCTAATTGAGCCATCAGGCTTGTCCATGCATCAGGCTGGATTGAAGTCACATTCGCGCAATGAAAATATCAATTACGCGAAATGCCGCACACTTTTCCCGAACCTACAGCCCTCGACGCAACTGGCTGCAAGGTAATGCCCGACTTTTTCTATGCGATGCAGGTTCAAATTCCAAGTTAGCAAGACTTACTAGGCAGCTACTTTATTGATCAACCCCAGTTGTCTGAGCAAGGGCTCAATTTCAGGTTTGCGGCCGCGAAATTCGATAAACGCTTCCATGGCATCCCGGCTGCCGCCTTTTTCAAGAATGGCACTGGCAAAACGTCCGGCAGTGTTCTCATCGAAAATGCCTTGCTCTTCAAACGCGCTGAAGGCATCTGCGGCCAGCACCTCTGCCCACTTGTAGCTGTAATAGCCCGCTGCATAGCCACCTGAAAAAATATGCGAAAAGCTGTGCGGAAAGCGATTGAACGCCGGCGGCCTGATTACCGCAACCTGTGCGCGGACTTCATCCAGTATTTCAAGCACACGTGCACCACGAGCCTGGTCGTATTCGGCATGGACGCGCAGATCAAGCAGCGCGAACTCAAGTTGTCGAACTGTCTGAAGCCCTGACTGAAATGTCCGCGAGGCCAGCAGCCGCTCCAGTTCAGCTGCCGGCAAAGGCTCGCCGCTTTCGACATGCTTTGAGATCAACGGCAACACTTCCGGCCGCCAGGCAAAGTTTTCCATGAACTGACTGGGCAATTCCACGGCATCCCATGGCACACCATTGATACCGGATACACCGGGATAATCAACCCGCGTCAACATGTGATGCAGACCATGACCAAACTCATGGAACATCGTTACCACTTCCGAATGCGTCAGTAACGCCGGTTTACTGCCATCAGCAGCCGGCGGCATGAAGTTGCACACCAGGTAGGCCACCGGCAGATAGCTTGTGCCTCCGATCTGCATGCGCCCCACACAATCATCCATCCATGCACCACCACGCTTTTTGGGACGCGCATATAAATCTACATAGAAACTGCCACGACGTGTGCCATCCGCATTGAGAATGTCGAAGAACTGGACATCGGCGTGGTATTTCTCCACATCAAGGCGCTCAACAATCCGTACGCCATATAAACGTGTAGCAACGGCGAACAGTCCCAGCAGCACCTGCGGCGCAGGGAAATATGGGCGCAAGGCTTCTTCGGACAGATCAAATCGCTGCTGCTTCATGCGCTCTGAGTAGTAACCCACATCCCATGAATTCAGCTCGCGGCCTGCAAAAGCTTTAAGCTCATCCAGCTCGCGCTGTGCAGCCTGCCTGCTATGACTGGCCAGATGCTTTAGGAAATCATTTACCTCTAGCACGGAGCTGGCCATCTTGGTTGCCAACGAATAGCTGGCGTAGTTATCAAAACCCACCAGCTGCGCCAGTTCATGCCGCAGCCGCATGATCTGCTCGATCAGATCAGTATTGTCCCATTGCGAATTGCTGCCCTGATCAGATGCACGCGTGACCCATGCCTGATAGAACTCACGACGCAGCTGTTCATTGACACCATGTGACAGCACCGCCATGTAGTTGGGCGCATCCAGCGTGAACAGCCAGCCTGCCTGCTCTTTTGCTTCCGCGGCGGCGCGGGCCCGCGCAATGATCGGCGCCGGCAATCCCTGTAATTCAATCTCATTGCTGACATGCCGCGACCATGCGTTGGTTGCATCCAGTACGTTCTCGTCGAATTTCGCCTGTACTTTGGTCAATTGCTCCATGATTTCCTTGTAACGGACCTTCTTCTCTGCTGACAGAGCAACGCCGCTCAGCCGGAAATCCCGCAAAGCATTGTCGAGCAGTTTGAGCTGAGCCCCATTCAGGCTGCCAGCTTCATTCTGCCGCACAAGCTCATAGGCCTTGAACAGACCCTCGTTCTGGCCAAGTTCCGTATGCCACGCACTGAGCAATGGCAGGCAGGCGTTGTATGCCACACGCAGCTCGTCTGAATTCATCACACCATTCAAGTGCCCCACCGGCGACCAGGTGCGGGAAATGCGATGCTGAATCTGTTCCAGTGGCGCGATGGTGTTATCCCACGTGGCCAGCGGTTGCGCCAGAATCTGTTGCAGCTGCGCCCGACTTTCATCCAGCAGTTGCCGGATGGCCGGTTCGATTTCACTTGCAGGAATGTGGTTGAAAGGCGGCAGGCCGGTAAAAGTCAGCAGTGTGCAGGTCATACAGGTACAGTCAAAGTTAAGGTAAGAATCGCAGTCAGATATGCCGCTAGGATATACGGACTTGAGCTGCACCATTCAAGTTGGTCACAATGCGTCTTTTCTATCGCCGTCCAAGACCAGCACTATCAATCACAAGGCTTTCATGAACATCCGCCCATTCCGCCAGATCCAGCCACAACTTGGCGCACGCACTTATGTTGACCCCAGCGCAGTGGTAATCGGTCGCGTCACACTGGGCGACGACGTGTCTGTCTGGCCCGGCACGGTCATCCGTGGTGATGTGAACGATATCCGTATTGGCGCGCGCACCAATATTCAGGATGGCAGCATCCTGCACGTCACCAGCCCCTATCCGGAAATGCCAGATGGCATTACGCTGGTGATCGGCGAAGATGTCACCATCGGCCATGGCGTGATTCTGCACGCCTGCACCATCGGAAATTTCAGCCTGATCGGCATGGGTGCCACAATACTGGACGGCGCGGTGCTTGAAGATCACGTGTTTGTCGGTGCAGGCGCGCTGGTGTCGCCGGGCAAGCGGCTGGAAGCCCGGGGACTGTATCTGGGCACCCCCGCCCGCCGGGTGCGTGACCTGACTGAGCGCGAGATCGCTGAGCTGCATGAATCCTCCCATCACTACGTCGCCCTGAAAAACGAGTATTTATAGCGATTAGTCACCAGTGACCGCATATATTTAGCCCTTTCCGGTTGACTACCCCCGATGCCGCCGGTTTAATACGCCCCCCGTCGCGCACTGGGTTCTATTCACAAGACCACGCGCTTTAAGATGGCCAAGTAGCTCAGTTGGTAGAGCAGCGGACTGAAAATCCGCGTGTCGCTGGTTCGATTCCGGCCTTGGCCACCATCCCGACCGTATGACTAACCGTTCGCGCAACCCGATATTTTTTGACCCATCGTCCCGCCGCTGGCAGCGCGTGTTACGAGCGGGCACGGTTGTCAGTCTGATTGCAATGATCTTGCTGGGGTCGGTGCTACTGGCCATCTCGATCAACCCGGGTCTCCCCGGACTCGGACTGGAAAACAGTCGGGCACATACGCCACGCCTGACACCCAGAGTTGCCACAGCAGCCCGTGACGCCCGATTTGAAACTGCACGGGAAGCACTCGAACAGCATCTGAAAAGCTCGCTGCCGGCTCTTCCTGCCACTCCTCGAAGTCAGTTCGAACGGATTGCCTTCTACGTCAACTGGGATGACAACAGCTGGGTATCCCTCAAGCACAATGTGGGAAACATAGACACGCTCATTGCCGAGTGGCTGCACCTGAGTGATACAGGCGGCCACGTGCGTATCGATGACAGCAAGCAACAGGACATCGTGTTGCGCTATGTGCGCGCACAGCGAGCTGACATGCCGATCGTTGCACTCATCAATAATTTCCACGATGGCCAGTGGGACAGCACCATGCTCAAGTCCATGCTGGATAACCCCGCGGCACGCACTCACTGTATTGATGGTATTGAGCAGTTTCTCAAGCAATGGAAACTGGCAGGGGTGAGCATCGACTTTGAGGCTGTGCCCAACACGGCGCAGCATGAACTCGTTGAGTTCATGCGTGAACTGCATGATCGATTGCATCCTCAGCACTTTTCGATTTCGCAATCGGTGCCAGTAGATGACGAAAATTACCGGTTCGCAGAATTAAGCCAGAACACAGACTATCTGATCCTCATGGCCTACGACGAGCACGCATCCGACAATGATGCCGGCCCCATCGCCTCCCAGGACTGGTTCGTCAGCAGTATTCAGCGAAGAATACAGGATGTTCCGGCAGACAAACTGGTCGCCGGCATAGGCAGCTATGGATATGACTGGGTAGCAGGCAAGACGCCCGCAGCAGAACTGTCCTTCCAGGATGCACTCGGTCTGGCGGAGGATTCAGATGATGATATTGAGCTTGACGAAAACTCTGGCAACCCGCGCTTTAACTACAAAGATGAGAAAGGCACCAGCCATTCGGTGTGGTTTCTGGATGCAGTCACTGCATTCAATCAGGTAACAGCTGCAAACCGTCTCGGTCCGCGCGGTTATGCCTTGTGGCGACTGGGTTCAGAAGACCCTGATGTCTGGAGAGTACTGGGCAAACCTGCAGCTCTCGACGCAACAGTAGCCGAACAGTTGCAGACACTGAGTTTCGGATATGACCTTGATTACGAAGGTAGAGGCGAAATTCTGCGTGTCGTTGGCACACCCGAAAATGGCCAGCGCACCGTCAGTTATGATCCGGATGATGGACTTCTCACCGACGATGAAATTGAGAAATTCCCGCGTGGCTATGTGATCCAGCGCTGGGGCTTCAATAAAAACCACGCCATCGCTCTGACATTCGACGACGGACCAGATCCGCAATGGACACCCGAGGTGCTGGATATACTGCGCGATAAAAAAGTCCATGCAACATTCTTCATCATTGGTGAAAACGGTGCGGCGAATCCGGATCTGATTGATCGTATCTATGCAGAGGGGCACGACCTTGGTAATCACACCTTCACTCATCCCAACATCGCAGATATCAGTGAAAAACGTACCTCACTGGAATTAAATGCAACCGAAAGGCTGCTGGAAAGCCGCACCGGGCATCGCTCTCTGTTATTCCGTCCACCCTATGCAGAAGATGTAGAACCCGAAACTCCAGACCAGGTGCGACCACTGGTATTCACCAGTAGTCTGGGTTACTACAGCGTGGGCCTGCAGATTGACCCAGATGACTGGAAGAAACCGCCCGCCAGGGAAATCATCCGGCGTGTAATGGACCAGGCTGCATCTGGTGAAGGGAATGTGGTTCTGCTTCATGATGCAGGAGGCGATCGCAGCGAAACCATTGCGGCTTTGCCGGGCCTGATCGACGGACTGCGGAATGCGGGTTATCGCCTTGTAACGATGTCCGAACTGCTGCATGAAACCTCACCTGATGTCACACGTGAGGCCGTCATGCCTGAAGTCAGAGAAAAACTGAATATCGGCCTGCTGCTGGAAACATACGGCTTCGTGATGATCAACTATCTCGGCCGTACCTTACGTGCCATCTTTATTCTTGGCATCGGTCTGGGCATTGCCCGATTCGTGATTATCGGGTTGCTTGCCCTGATGCGGAAACAACAGGAAATTACTTCTCATAACACTGCCATTCCCCGAGTCAGCTTTGTAGTGCCAGCGCATAACGAGGAGCAGCTGATCTGCCGGACTATCGATACGCTGCTGAAATCTGAAGGCGTAGACATGGAAATCATCGTCGTGGATGACGGATCAACCGACAACACATCATCAACAGTGCTCGATAACTTCGCACACGAGCCGCGTGTTCGTTTGATCCACCAGGAAAATGCAGGCAAAGCGGAGGCGCTTAACCATGGAATCCGCAATGCTCATCAGGAAATTATCATCGCACTGGATGCCGATACCCTGTTTACCCCGGACACTGCAGCAAGGCTGGCCGCACGATTTAGCGACCCGAAAGTTGGCGCCGTGGCTGGCAATGCCAAGGTAGGCAACCGGATCAATTTGCTCACGCGCTGGCAGGCACTTGAGTATGTTACCTCTCAGAATCTGGATCGCCGTGCATTCGAAAAACTGAATTGCATTACAGTCGTGCCCGGGGCAGTTGGCGCGTGGCGTCGTACTGCGGTTGCTGAAGCGGGCGGTTTCATGGATGACACCCTGGCAGAAGATGCCGACCTCACCATGCGCATTGTCCGCAATGGCTACAAGGTAGTGTATGAGCAATCCGCCCATGCCTACACAGAAGCACCACAGACAGTAGCTGCGTTTATCAATCAGCGCTTCCGCTGGATGTATGGAACCCTTCAGGCCTGCTGGAAGCATCGCTCGATATTGCTGCGTCGCAAAGGTGGTACATTGGGCTTCATCGCTCTGCCGAATGTCATTCTGTTCCAGATTGCATTTCCGCTGATATCGCCTGTGATGGATTTCACGATGCTGTGGACCACCATGGAAGCAACACTGAATTACATGCAGCATCCGGCAGATGGCATGAGCAGCGGCTTCTGGCATTGTCTGTTTTATTACAGTCTGTTCCTGTCGCTCGACATGACCACAGCGCTGGTTGCTTACCTGTTCGAACCAGACGAAGACTGGCGGCTGCTCCCCTGGCTGTTGCTGCAGAGATTCTTCTACCGACAACTGATGTACTACGTTGCGATTCGCTCTTTCCTCGCTGCATTGCGCGGTCCCCGGGTCGGCTGGGGCCGTGTACAGCGTTATGGTTCAGTTCAGGCCACGAACCAGTAACCGCCGCAAATCGCCGCCCGGCATGGTCACTGCTACCGGACTGAATAATTCCCCCGCATTAAGTTGAAAAGCGGGCCATCCCGCCGGAATCGCCCTTTCTGCCTGCCTGCGTGACCCTTAACGCTGGTGAAAACAGGGGGGCTTCATTAAACTGGCTGGTCTCACACAAGCTTGGCCTTGGTGGGTTTTCCCATTGCAACGCCGGCCCGTTTTCACGCGAGTCGAGATTCACGAGGAACCTATGTTAGTAGCTTATCGTCAGCACGTAGCCGAACGCGCCGCGCTGGGCATCCCGCCCCTGCCACTTACTGCGCAGCAAACCGCCGAAGTCATCGAGCTGATCAAAAATCCACCCGCCGGCGAAGAAACTTTCCTGATGGATCTGCTGACCCATCGTGTACCGCCCGGTGTAGATGATGCCGCCAAGGTTAAGGCCTCGTTTCTGGCTGCCGTCGCACACGGCGACCTGCAGGTCAAACTTGTGAGCAAGGCGAAGGCAACAGAATTGCTCGGCACGATGGTGGGCGGCTACAACGTCAAACCATTGATCGACTTGCTGGATGATGCCGATGTGGCTTCGGTTGCAGCCAATGCACTGAAGAAAACCCTGTTGATGTTCGACTTCTTCCACGATGTGGCGCAGAAAGCCGAAGCGGGCAACAAGCATGCGAAGGAAGTGATCCAGAGCTGGGCCGATGCGGAATGGTTTACCTCCCGTCCGGAAGTCGCAAAGAAAATCACGGTTACCGTGTTCAAGGTACCGGGCGAAACCAACACCGATGATCTGTCCCCTGCGCCAGATGCCTGGAGCCGTCCCGACATTCCGCTGCACTATCTGGCCATGCTGAAGAACACGCGCCCCGGCGCCGCATTCGTTCCTGAGGAAGATGGCAAGCGCGGCCCGATGAAGTTTATTGAAGACCTGAAAAAGAAGGGTCATCTGGTGGCCTATGTAGGCGACGTGGTCGGCACCGGCTCCAGCCGCAAATCCGCTACTAACAGCGTGATCTGGGCAACCGGCGAAGACATTCCCTTTGTTCCGAACAAGCGCTTTGGCGGTGTCACCCTCGGCGGCAAGATCGCACCGATTTTCTTCAATACTCAGGAAGACTCGGGTTCGTTGCCTATCGAAGTGGATGTATCCAGATTCGAAATGGGCGATGTCATCGATATCTATCCATATGAAGGCAAGATCGAGAAAGATGGCGTCAAAGTTATCGACTTCAAGCTCAAGAACGATGTGCTGTTTGATGAAGTGCGCGCCGGTGGCCGTATCAATCTGATCATTGGTCGTTCACTGACCGGCAAGGCCCGCGAATTCCTGAAACTGCCCGCCTCGACGACATTCCGGCTGCCGGTACCGCCCGCTTCATCGAAGAAAGGTTTCTCGCTGGCTCAGAAAATGGTCGGCCGCGCCTGTGGCCTGCCCGAAGGTCAGGGCATGCGCCCCGGCACTTACTGCGAACCGAAGATGACCTCAGTCGGCAGTCAGGACACCACCGGTCCGATGACCCGCGACGAGCTGAAGGACCTCGCGTGCCTGGGCTTCTCAGCGGATCTGGTGATGCAGAGCTTCTGCCACACTGCGGCTTATCCAAAACCAGTCGACGTGAAGACCCACCGCGAATTGCCGGCATTCATCAGCAACCGGGGCGGTATTGCGCTGCGTCCGGGTGACGGCGTAATTCATAGCTGGCTGAACCGCATGCTGCTACCGGATACGGTCGGCACCGGCGGTGACAGCCATACCCGTTTCCCTATCGGTATTTCTTTCCCGGCGGGTTCCGGTCTGGTGGCTTTCGCGGCTGCCACCGGCGTGATGCCACTCGACATGCCTGAATCAGTGCTGGTGCGCTTCAAGGGCAAGATGCAGCCCGGCATCACGCTGCGCGACCTGGTGCATGCGATTCCGCTGTATGCCATCAAGAACGGCATGCTGACCGTGGCCAAGCAGGGCAAGAAGAATATTTTCTCCGGTCGCATTCTGGAAATTGAAGGTCTGCCCGATCTGAAAGTTGAACAGGCATTTGAGCTGAGCGACGCATCGGCCGAACGCAGCGCTGCGGGTTGCACCGTGCGCCTGAACAAGGAACCGATCATTGAGTACATCAACTCGAACATCGTTCTGCTCAAGCACATGATCGCCAACAACTACGCCGACAAGCGCAGCATTGAACGCCGTATCAAGGCCATGGAAGCCTGGCTGGCCAAACCAGAGTTGCTGCAACCGGATGCCGATGCCGACTACGCTGCGGTCATCGAAATTGATCTGGCTGATATCAAGGAGCCTATCGTCTGCTGTCCGAATGATCCGGACGACGCAAAGGTGCTCAGTGAAGTGTCAGGCGCGAAGATTGATGAAGTGTTCATCGGCTCATGCATGACCAACATCGGTCACTTCCGCGCGGCCAGCAAACTGCTGGAAGGCAAGAAGGACATCGCCACCCGCCTGTGGGTCGCACCTCCAACCCGTATGGATCAGGCCGAGCTGACCAAAGAAGGTCATTACTCGACACTGGGTGGCGCCGGTGCCCGCATGGAAATGCCTGGTTGCAGTCTGTGCATGGGTAATCAGGCACAAGTGAAGGAAGGCGCTACGGTGATGTCCACCAGTACCCGCAACTTCCCGAACCGCTTGGGCAAGAATACCAACGTGTATCTATGCTCTGCGGAGCTGGCGGCAATTGCTTCCAAATTGGGCCGCATCCCCACTGTTGATGAATACAACGCTGACATGGGCGTCATCAACAAGGACGCAGCTTCTGTGTATCGCTACATGAACTTCGACAAGATCGAAGAGTATGCAGACGAGGCCAGCACAGTCTCTGTCTGATTGATCTTTGCCGATCTGAAACGGCCTGCCAGAAAAACACTGGCTGGCCGTTTTCTTTTGCCTAACCAGATCACGATTGCGGGCATCCCCGACTGTGCCGGATGATTCTTCCCGCTTACACTCCATCAATGTAGTCGCCGGTCACGCGAGGGTTCGTGATGCATCTTCCCTGTACACCTATTTTCCGGACAGCAGCGCGTTCCATCTGGACTTACTGCCTGCTGATACTGGCCAGCATCTGCCTGATCCAGCCGGCTCATGCGCAACAGTCACTGGAAACACTGCAAAGTCGTTCAATAGTGGTGCTGCTCACCGTGGGCATCGTCATTGCCTGTGTGGTACTGCATTACGAATCACTGAGCTGGCTGACCACCCTGCTCAAACGCATCCAGCTGAAACCACGCCGGCACATCCTGTTACTGATTTTCGCAATCCTGCTGCTGCATGTGCTTGAAGTATGGATATTCGGAATCGGCTACTACCTGCTGATATCCAATGAAGGGCATGGTTCGCTGGTGGCCAATCACCTCATCGGCTTTCTGGATTGCATCTATTACTCAGCCGTATGCTTCACCACGCTCGGACTGGGCGATGTGATACCTACGGGCGCCATCCGTTTTGTAACAGGCACGGAGGCACTGACCGGATTTGTGCTGCTGACCTGGTCTGCTTCTTTTACCTTTGTCGAAATGGAAAGATTCTGGCGCTCCTGAGTCTGCATCAGACTATTCAGTGCTCAGACCGGCTATTGCGTTGTCATGACCAGACCCGGCATGCGCTTGTGTAACAGGACATTGCGTGCCTGCCATTCCGCAGCGGGTGTGAATTCAACATGCAGCTCTGTCTGTCCTCCCACCTGACTGGCAATCAAAACGCCATCACGCAGCAGCAATCTGTTACTGATCAAAGACGGAATACGTGGACCGGGCATCAGCACGCCACTCAGGTTCAGCGGATCTGCTGCTGACAATGACACCATCTGACCATCGTGCGGCTGTTTGCGAAGCGTGCGCAATGCCGTCACCGCTTCAGGCAATGCGTATTGTTCACCGGTCACACCACCTACAAAACGACCACCACGAATCAGACCCTGCGCTTCCAGCTGCCGGAACACGCGCAGCATTTCATGCCAGGGTGGCAATTGTGCACTCTCGTTTATCAGCAGCTTGCGAAACACCACGCCATAGCGACGCAACAGGATGAATGCTAGCTGCTGCATACGATCATCGACTGTTGCAGTCGCGCTCCTTCGCAGCAATGACCAGCGACCGGCATCTTCGAGACCAAAGCGGGCAATACGCAGACCACGTGCAGCAAGTTTGCGTTTGCGATCCATCGGCATCACCAGTGCGCGCAGGCCGCTGAAACTGTCAGCACTCACCAGCCCCGCTGACACCAGTTCACTCAGTCCCTCTTCTGCCTGCGTTGGCAGCACGCCGCATCCATGTGCAATATCGGTATAGAACGAGGCACCGTGTGCTTGCAGATATTCGCGAATGCGTTGTGCCGGATGCGAGAGTCGTAACCCGCTCTCGTCTATTTCAGATGTCTGCCAGAGTGCCAGATGCTTGCGGGTCAGCAGCACAATCGGTGTAGCTCTTACCGGTGCAGCGCCACTTGCAGAAGCTTGCAGACGCAACCATGAGGCACGCCCGGAAAGGCACACACTGTCCAGCCAGTTCGGATCATAGTCCTGCATACGGGCCGGCAGGATATCGCTCTCCCACGCTGCGGCCGGTACCGCAACTCCTTCAAGCTGCTCAATGATGCCCGACAATGCCTCAACACCCTGCGGACGCGGAGAACGGATGAGTCCCTGCCATTGCAACAGGAAGCGCATGAAGTCTGCTGTTGATACCGGCTCGATTTCAGCGCGCAGACTTTGCACCGTATAACGATGAATACGTGCCAGCAATCTTCGCTCACACCATTCCAGTTCAGAGATATCCGCCGTGAACTGGCCGCGCATGACAAATCCCTGTGATTCCAGCTTGAGCAGCGCCATGTTGATGGCTGAAACGGACAGGTTCAATGAAGCACTCAATGCGGTCACAGTCACCGGCCCAAGCGCCTGCAATCTGCCGCGCAACACTTCTACCAGCGCAGTGTCTGCATCCCATTGCTGATGACTGAACATGTCCGGCAAATTCACGGCCGGGCTGAATCGTGCCTGCGGATACAGCACGGCAAGCATCGGCATGCGCTCGGCAGCGAGCCAGTAAGCAGGCACATCTGCACTTGCCTGACTTTCACTTTCAACAATGGCGAGTCGGGTTGCGCGGCCTGACTGTACCAATTGAGTGAACAACACCTCCCAGCCACTCTGCCGGGCTTCAATGTCACTGCACAAACCCATCGACATCAGGGCATCGTGCAATTCATCGGCATTATCCACTGAAGGCCAGGCTTCCGAGCGCACCTGTGCAATGGCACGCTCATCCAGCTTGCCGAATTCGGCTGCGGTCTGTGGATCAAGCCAGCGCCTGCTGGCAACGGCTTGAGTACGCCGTTCCTCCAATGGCGCATCATCCAGAAAGGCATAAGGTTTGGCGGTGAGAATTTCCTGAGACAGTGGCGAAGGCGTCGGCAGATCGCAGGCCACTATCCTGATATCGCCACGCTCAAGTCCACTGAGCAATCGCTCAAGTCCGGCAATGTCCATAGCTTCAGTCAGACAATCATGAATCGCCTGATTCACCAATGGATGATCAGGAATCTCGCGATCACCCTGAATGTTCTCCAGACAGGCGAGTTGTTCCGGAAACACCACTGATACCAGATCTTCTGCGGCCATGCGTTGCAGCGGCGCGGGAGTACGCTTGCCACCACGATAGCGTTGCACCGCTAGCGAGATCGTCGTAACCCAGCGCCAGCGCGTGGTGAACAATGGCGAATCCAGCATCGCCTGAATCAGAATCTCACGCACGGACTGACTGGTCAGATAGCGCGCCACTTCGGCCAGCTCGAAGCTATGCGTTTCGCCCAGCGACAGAATCACCGCATCTTCAGTGGCCGCAGCCTGCAATTCAAAGTTGAAACTGCGGCAGAAGCGTTTGCGCAGCGCCAGTCCATAAGCACGATTGACCCGCGCACCGAAGGGTGAATGAATCACCAGCTGCATGCCACCGCTTTCATCAAAGAAACGCTCCAGCACCAGACAGTGCTGCGAAGGCAATTCGCCGAGCATGGCTCTGGCCGCACCCAGATAATCAACCAGCTGCCGCGCTGCGGCTTCACTCAGCTGATGCTGCTGCACCAGCATGTCAACAGCGTGCTTCAGTGAATCTGCATCCGCACCAGACAACGCGCTATTGATCTGCTCACGCAAGCGCGACACAGCCAGCGACAATTCATCGGTACGCGCCGGTGCCTCACCCAGCCAGAATGGCAGCGTCGGTGGCTGGCCTCTGGCATCTTCTACACGCACCTTACCGGCTTCAACACGCTGAATCCGGTAGGACGCATTACCCAGCTGAAAAATATCGCCCGCCTGACTTTCGATGGCAAAGTCTTCATTCAACGTACCAATGAACACTTCCTGTGGCTCCAGTATCACGCGATAGTCGGCCACATCAGGAATCGCGCCGCCACAGGTAATGGCCGTCAGTCGCGCGCCTTTGCGCGCACGCAGCCTGCCGTTGATCGCATCGCGATGCAGATAGGCACCCTGCCGGCCACGCCGGGTTGCGTAACCTTCAGACAGCATCTGCAACACAGCAGCAAACTCATCACGTTGCAGAGTGCGATAAAGCCATGCACGCCTCACCATGTCGTACAGCTCATCTTCGCCATACTCACGCGAAGCCACTTCGGCGACCATCTGCTGTGCCAGCACATCCAGCGGTTTGTAGGGCATGATGAGCCGGTCCAGCTCGCCCATTCGCACCGCATCAAGCAAGGCCGTGCATTCCACCAGTTCATCACGACTCAACGGAAACAGTCGCCCTTTCGGGACGCCGGTGACTGAGTGGTTGGCTCGTCCCACTCGTTGCAGAAATGCCGCGATGGAGCGCGGCGAACCGAGCTGGCACACCAGATCCACATCACCAATGTCGATTCCGAGTTCCAGTGAAGCCGTTGCAACCAGCACGCGCAACTTGCCTGCCTTCAAGCGCTGTTCAGCATCGAATCGTGTTTCCTTCGACAGTGAACCATGATGCGCCGCCACATGCTGCTCACCCAGTCGCTCAGTGAGCTGCCTGGCCACGCGCTCCACCATGCGCCGTGTGTTGGTAAACACCAGCGTGGTGTGATGCGCATCAATGAGCGTCGCTAGCTTGTCATATACGTTCTGCCACACTTCATTTGACATCACCGCTTCCAGCGGCGCATCGGGCAGCAGCATCTGAATATCGCGCTCACGTACATGACCGGTGTTCACTATCACGCAGTCTTGACCTGCCAATGCTGTATCTGGAGATGTGCCTTCATCCTGCACATCATGAAACAGATCAGACGGCGTATCTATGCGTACGCCCACCAGAAAATTCGCAACTTCCTCAATCGGCTTCTGCGTAGCTGACAGACCAATGCGCTGCACCGGATGCGCACACAGCGCACTTAATCGTTCCAGTGACAACGCCAGATGCGCACCCCGCTTGCTGTTCGCCACTGCATGAATTTCATCGACGATAACAGTTCGTGTTGTAGCCAGCAGATCACGACCTGAATTGCTTGTAAGCAACAGATACAAAGATTCAGGCGTTGTCACCAGAATATGTGGCGGCTTACGACGCATTGCCATGCGTTCGATCTGCGGCGTATCACCGGTACGTACCTGCGCACGAATCTCAGCGGCTGCATGCCCCTGCTGCATCAGCACTTCCGTAATACCCGCCAGCGGCACCTGCAGATTGCGCTCCACATCATTGGAGAGCGCCTTGAGTGGCGACACATACACCACCTGCACCGCATCATCGATCCAGCCACGCGATGCCTGCCGCACCAGCGCATCAATCGCCGTCAGAAAAGCCGCCAGCGTCTTTCCCGATCCGGTTGGCGCAGCAATCAGTGTGTGCCTGCCTTCAGCAATCGCCGCCCACGCATCTCGCTGCACCGCAGTCGGCGCAGTAAATGCCCGGTCGAACCAGGCTTGCACGGCAGAATGAAAATGCTGAAGCGGCATACGGGCTAAATCAGGATCATGACTGATTGATACGCCAGAGATCAGTAACAGGATTTCCAGCCAGAGCATACACCTGACTATCTAGGCAATTGTATAAAAGGACCCCATATGATTACTGTATAAATAAACAGAAAAATTGCTTTACATGGATTTTTTTTCGGGCAAAATGTCCGATATTCAACCCAGCGAGAGACCCGCATGAGCGTTAACTACAAGATCGGGCCAGACACGGAAGAAGTCCTTAAATATCTGTCCATTGCTCGCCAACACCATTCACTCGCCCATATTGCTGAACATCTTGATGTTGACCCTAGAACCATACGACGTTGGCAAGTTAGAGAAATCGAGCCAAAGCCTTACGTATTCCATGCGCTCAAGCAACTAATACTACCTTTTGGGTCAGTCACGCAGAGAGAAGGTCAATTCCGATTTATAGACCTGTTTGCAGGAATCGGCGGCATGCGGGCGGCCTTCGAGGGCATAGGCGGGCGATGCGTCTTCACAAGCGAATGGGATAACTATGCCCAGAAGACCTATGTTGAAAACTTTCATGACACAGAACTTCCAGCTGGTGACATCACAAAGATAGAGCCTGAAACTATTCCCGATCACGACGTACTACTTGCCGGCTTTCCATGCCAACCATTCTCGATCGCAGGAGTCAGCAAAAAGAATGCACTGGGCAGAGCGCATGGTTTTCATGATGAAACACAAGGGACGCTGTTCTTTAATGTAGCGACAATACTTGAAGCAAAGAGACCACAAGCCTTTCTTCTGGAGAACGTAAAGAACCTCACATCACACGACAAGGGTCGCACGTTCGACGTGATCTGCCGGACTCTACGCGATGACCTTGGGTACCACATTCACTACAGAGTTATTGATGGCGCACACTTTGTTCCTCAACACCGAGAGCGAATACTGATTGTTGGATTCCGTGATCCGGTTGATTTTGATTTCGATGCCAGACCGCTTCCAGCAAAAGGCAAGCGGGTAATGCGCGACATTCTGCACAAGACCGACGGTTCAGAACCCCTGCTTGAATGGGATGGCGATAAGTATTTCGACCATATGAAGAAAAGAGCGCTCGACAAATACACGCTTACAGACAAGCTCTGGGCATACCTACAAAACTATGCCGCCAAACACAAAGCAGCTGGAAATGGATTCGGATTCGGCCTGGTCAGACCGGACAACGTGGCTAGAACTCTATCAGCCCGTTATTACAAAGATGGCTCGGAGATTCTTGTATATCAGGGCACACGCAAGAATCCACGCCGGCTGACGCCCCGCGAATGCGCCCGACTGATGGGATTCCCGGACACATACCGGATTCCCGTTTCTGACACGCGTGCTTACAAGCAGTTTGGCAATTCAGTAGTAGTAGATGTGATGCGCCACGTTGCCAAACTGATGAAGCCCGTACTCGCCTCTAGTGACATTGACCTTTCGGCTAATGTCACCAGAAGAACCGCCTGAAATTACCCACTTAAATACAGAGAATGGAGATATCAAAATGGAACAGATCCAACACCTGATTTACACCAGGGTTTTTGAACTAGTGGAAGCTGATGGCTATGAATTTGATGAGGCGACAACGGAATGCGTCAGTTATCTGACTGAAAGTTTAAACATGGATAGGGGCCATGCAGAATTTATTGCCGCATCTTGTGCTGATGCAGTTCGGGAAGAGATGATTCTTCCTCAACAGAAAAAAGATGGCTGACATAGTCGACAAGAAAACCAGAAGTCGGATGATGAGCAATATTCGGGCGCGAAACACGCGCCCCGAAATTGCAGTTAGAAAATTCCTGTTTTCACAAGGACTCAGATTCAGGTTACATAGAAAAGACCTGCCCGGTAGCCCAGACATAGTCTTGCCAAAATACAAGCTAGCCGTATTTGTACATGGTTGCTTCTGGCATCGTCATAAGGGATGCCGCCTTGCATACACACCAAAAACAAGAACTGCTTCTTGGGAAGCAAAGTTTGAATCAAATACTGCCCGTGACAAACGTTCAATGCGGTTGCTGAAAAAATTGGGGTGGCGCACAACCGTCGTCTGGGAGTGCCGCGTCAGAGCAAAGCAGCTGAACCCCCTGTTAAAGCTGATCAAGAAAGGCGCTTGAACCAGAACAGCCAAATCATGTCTACGACACTCAGCCCATCTGCCAACGCTGCATTGCTGGGTCCAGATGTCTCGCAAAGAATTCCTCAAAGCTCAGAACGCTGTAGTAGCCAGAGTACTTCTCGTTCTTCAGCTTCTGGGGAACAACCATGAAAACCTTGTGTCTGGCCATTTGCTCTATCTGACTCTGGCTTACTTTTTCATCGATAGTTGCAAGAAAGAATCCGTAACCCTTGTTCGCCTCTGTTACCACCTGACGCCAGCGCTCCCTGAGTGTTCTCTTCGCTGTAAAAATTATGCAGTCCAGTGGCTGCTCCCGGAAACGCTTTTCGCTCGGTAATACAAAATCAGGAGTGGCCCCCTCAATATTTATCTGCTCTGCGAAAGGATAATCAAGAGACTTGAATAAACTGCGAATCATGTGCTCAAACGCATCTCCAGCCCTTGACTTTCTCGACTGGAAAATCGACATAAAAAAGCTGTCAAATTCCTCAAACAAACCCTTTTTTGATTCAGTAAAGCGTTCAACAATTATCGGCTCACCCACCTCGGCTTGGGCCTTCAGATAGGATTTGTAAATCCTGTCGTTTGCTTCATCAATCAAGCTCGAAAAGTTGCTCTTGATATAAAGTTTGTCTCTCCCCTCCAATACCAACTTCACAGCTGCATCACACAGAGCCTCATTGGTTGGCATACTTTTTTTGAACTTTTCGAACAGCCTCATATACGCACCTTAATAAGATCAACTAATCGACAGTGAAATCCTGACCGCAAGCAACATACCGCTCAACTCAGTTAACTAGCACCATTGGGAAACTACTTTTTTGCATGCTTCAACCCATCAAACATCGAGAACACCCAGGGCCGGAAGGCAAGCAACAGAGCGACGCTGCGTTTTTTCTTAATGGGCAGATCGCGATCCAGTTTGGCGTAATCGGCAAATTCATGACCAAGCTGTTCCAGCTTGCGGGCCAGCAGGGCGGCGGAAGCTTCGGAAAGTTCTGCGGAGTGAAAGTGCAATGCTTCACCATCACCCATGAACTCTGATTGCAGAAACTCGGCCTTGACCCGTCGTTCATACACACGCCGAACCGGGCCATCGCTGCGCCAGTTGACCACAGGACCAACACGCAGTCGTGCCTTCAGGCCCGGCAGCAGTTCGGCCAGTCGCGCATCGTCCAGCTTGACGTACAGAGAACGCAGTTCGCGATCATTCAGATCAAGTCGCGCCTGAATTTCTGCTGAGGGCCTGCCATTGAGCAACAGGTAGAAGCAGGCGAGCAAGGCGGGATGAGCAGCCAGCAGCTGTTCCTGTTCAAGGCTGAGGTATTGCGAATTCGGTTCGTGGGTTTCGGCTGACATGCGTACCAGCTCACCCATGGTGATGCCGATGGCATTGCAGATTTTTTCAAGCCGCTGCAGCGTGAAGGTTTCTTCGGCAAATACGCGCTTGATGGACGCTTCACTCAGATTGACCTTGCCGGCCAGGTCGCGATAGGTCATGCCGCGCGTTTTTAGCGTGCGTTTCAGTACATCAATGATCCGGGCGCATTCGCTCACAGTGTTGCTCCATTCGTCACATTCCTCGCAGTGTAGAGGGTTGGCAGTCGCGAAATCCACTGCTTGCAGTACCAGCCGGTCGCACTTCCCGGCCCTGCGTTGCACGACTAGCGGTACAGGCGCTTACTTGCTCCACCTGTCGTTGACGGGCGTCTTTCAGGAGTTGCAGATTATGAAGATCAAATCCGTGCTGATTTCGCTGTTGCTGCTTCAGGCAGCGAGCACCTCGGTGGTGCTGGCCGCAGAAGGCTTTCAGATCAGTCCGCGCATCGGCAAGTCCACCTTGCAGATTGATGCCGATCAGCTGAAGGACAACCAGCTGCATGAAGTGGAAACCCTGCTGACCGGCGTGCGTATGGCCTATGTGTCACCCATTGGCCTGATGGTCGAAGGTGGATACAGCTCGCAAGGTAACTGGGACTGGTTTGGCACGGTGGACAGATACCGGCTTACCGAATACAGCCTTGCGGTGGGCTACCAGTTCGAAACTCAGCACGGCTTCCGGGTGATACCCAAGGTGGGTCGCACGCACTGGGATCTGTACTCGAAGGAAAACACGCTACTGCATCCTGATGCAGATCGCACGAACACCATCCGCGACTACGATGACTTCTGGGAGTTAACCTTGCAGAAGAAAATCAGTGACACGGTGGCTCTGGGTGTCAGCTATAAAGACAACCCGTATAAATTCGGCAATGTTAGAAGTATTGCCTTCACGGCCAGCTTTGGCCTGTAGTTGCTCTTCGCTTTTTGCGTGAGCAATTGCGGAGTGCTGCTTTATGCTGCACTCCGCCTTTCTGCTTTGCAGGTGACCTGATGCGCTGACCTGTGCAACTGGCACAGACTCATGTTGGGTGTAATAATCGCCGTGTGTTGCAAGCTCTATCAGCGGACACCGGAAGCAGTCCCACAGCCGGTCCCATCATAATTTTCATCACAATCAGGAATCATGCATGCGCTTAAATGACCACACACGGGATACAGGCCCGCGTTCATATGGTCGTATCGCACTGGTGTATGTATCTGCCTGTCTGAGTGTCTTGCAGCTATCCCGTCTTGCCTATGCGCTGAATGCCCGCGAGCGGCTGATAACATTCTCAGCCTCTGAATTCATTTCCTCATGGCTGCTTGGCTTGAAGTTCGATCTGGCTGCCACGGCCATGTTCATCGGATTGCCGTTGTTGATGCTGGCTCTACCCACTCCCGCACGAATTGATCGTGCCTGGCGTTCTTTCTGGCTGGCCATGGCCAGCATGGCCGTAATGGTGCTTACACTGGCCTGCATTGCAGATTATTTCTACGCTGATGAAGTGCGGCGGCACATTGGTCAGGAGATCATGACCGTTGCGCATGATCTGGATTTTCTGCTGGCCTATGCGCTGGGCCCCGCTAAACCGGGACTGCTGCTGATGGCATTACTGGCGGTGGCCGCGTACTTTCAATGGAAGATGCAGACCCGGATCGGCACCAAGCGGCCTTCGTTGATTGTGGCGATTGCTGCGCTGCTGCTGACCACGCTGGCAATTCGCGGTTCGGTTACATCCAAACCACTTAATCCCATTGATGCGTTTGCCAGCTCCAGTTATGAGCTTGCGCAGGTGTCGCTCAATGGACCGTTCTCGATGGTCAAGTCCATCTCACGCACCACACCTTCTATTAATGCAGATACCTTGTCTCAGGCACGCGCCACGCTGGGACTCGATGACCACTCCAATCCATTCAGCCGACATGCCGGCAAGCGCACACCGCATAACGTCATAGTGGTGTTACTGGAATCATGGAGCGCCAGTTACGTTGATACCTTCAACAATGGCCGGCATCTTGGTGTCGCACCCGAAATGGATGCGCTTGCGAGTGATGGTCTGGTGTTCTCCAATTTTTATGCCGCAGGACAACGCAGTTATGAAGGCATACAGGCGGTCATGACCGGCCTGCCCGCCCTGCCCGGCATTCCATCGCTGTCTGAAGGCCTCACCATCCGTACTACTCAGGTGGGCTCGCTGGCTGCACAGCAGGGTGTGCGCACTTTATTCATGCAGGCATCTGAACGACGATCATTACGTCTGGATGCCGTCGCGAAGAGTCTTGGGTTTGCGGAGTATTACGGCAGAGAAGATGTACCGCGGGTGCTGCTTGATTATCCTGATGCGGATGCATTCCGCTTCGGACTGGATTACGAAAGTCTGCAGAACATGGTGGATCATCTGCATGGTGAGCAGAAACAGTTTCTGGCCTTCCTGTTTACCGGTTCAACACATACGCCCGTCGCAGCGGTGCCAGCAAACTTGCGGGCACCCGTGAGCCCTGACAACCCTGATCGTGAGTTTCTCGATGCCATCCACTATTCAGACTGGAGCATCGGCCAATTCATCAAACGGGCGCGTCAGGAACCCTGGTTTGATAACACGGTGTTCATTTTTACCGCAGACCATACGCGCGGCAGTGATGAACAGCTGCGTGATCGTTTCCATACTCCGATGGTCATTTATGCACCCGCAATTTTCTCTCATCGTGTGGACACACGCATTGGCGCTCAGGTAGATGTGTTCGATACCGCCATTGATCTGCTGGGCATTGAGGGCAACTACTTCTCAGCAGGGCATTCATTGATGGCCGAACCTGCAACCAGCATGGCCCTGTTCCGCTCTGGCGAAAATCTGGGTCTGATGACGCCGGATGAAACGCTCATGTACGAACCCAGCATGGAGTCTTCAACTCATCCTGCAGCAAGATACTTGCAGGCCAGTCGCGTTCTGCTGTATTCAACCATCAGCCGTGACCGATGGACTCAGTAAGGTAAAGACTTCAGGTACTAACGAAGTCACCCACCGCAGAGTCAGAAAGCTTTCTGCAGGCAGGCGTAGTAGAAGCCGTCCATGCCATTCAAGCCAGCCGGTATCGCCAGACCAATCTGTTTTTCTGCTGGCATATCCGGCTCCAGCTGTCTTGCATCAACCAGACCCTGTTGCTCAATCACTTCCGTGGTGCTGTCGCGTGCATCGGCCTGTGCATTCAGGAATGCCGCAATCACATCAGCATTTTCCGCCCGCAATGCAGAACAGCTGGCATAGAGCAATCGCCCACCCGGTGCCAGCATCGTCCATGCTTTGCTCAGCATGTCGGCCTGACGACCGGCGAGTGAATGAATGTCACTGGCGCGACGCAGCAGCTTGATATCAGGATGACGGCGGATCACACCCGTGGCAGAACAGGGCACATCCAGCAGAATGCGTTCAAACAGCTGACCATCCCACCATCTATCAGGGTTACTCGCATCGCCCACTATCAAAGTGGCCTCAAGTCCAAGACGTTTAAGATTGCCGCGTACTCGCTGCATACGTTCAGCAGACACATCCAGCGCTACCATCTCCTTGAGCTGTGGCTGTAATTCCAGAATGTGGCAGGTCTTGCCACCCGGCGCTGCGCAGGCATCCAGCACCCGCTGGCCCGACTCAACTGCCAGCAAGTGTGCAGCCAGTTGTGCGGCTGCATCCTGTATCGCCACCCAGCCTTCCTTGAAACCGGGCAGCAACATCACATCCACTGCCTGCGGTAACAGCAGCGCTTCAGGCGCGTAATCGGAAATACTGGCTTGCAGACCCTGTGCGGTGAGCAGGTCACGATAGGCATCACGACTGATGTGTTTCGTATTCACGCGCAGCCAGAAAGGAGGATGTTCGTTATTGGCCTGCAGAATGGTTTCAACCTTGGTCGGCCAGTCATGCTGCAATTGTTTGACCAGCCAGTCGGGATGCGCCGTGCGCTGTGCGAGGTCATCATCAATGATGGCCGAGAGACTGTCCGATTCGCGCTGACAACGGCGCAGAATCGCATTCAGAAAACCTGTGGTGCGGTTGAGCTTGAGAACCCGCGCGGCCTCCACTGTTTCTGCCACCGCAGCATGCGCGGCGATATCGGTTTGCAGCAACTGGAATAATCCAACCAGCGCCAGCGCACGCACTTCAGGCTGCAAGTCCTTCGGCGGCTGACTGCTGAGTTGTGTCAACGCTGCCAGCAGACGCCAGTACCAGCGGACTGAACCGTAACTCAATGAACGCAACAGGCCACGCTCCTGTGGTGCATCACTGCGATTTTCCAGCAAGGCATCCAGCGAACGCCCCTCGTCCACTACTTTCATCAGCAGCAATGCGGCCTGGGCACGAATCTGTGCGGGTGTACTGGGAGCGGGCGTACTCATGAATGCTTTCCTGTGGACGCACCTAGTTGCACGCCGGTCAATGTATGGGACTTGATGAATTCAGCGGCATTAAGCGTTTTGCGCCCGGCCTGCTGTACCTGAGTGATATTGAGCACATCGCTGCCACAGGCCACCTGAATACCAGTTGTGGTTGCAGCCAGTACCGTTCCCGGCACTGCATCATGCTTCATGCTGATTACCTGTGCCTGCCAGATGCGCAGTTGCTGATCCTGAAACCGTGTTTCTGCAACCGGCCAGGGATTGAATGCGCGGATTTTTCTATCCAGCTGCTGCGCCGATTCTGACCAGTCAAGCTGTGCTTCTTCCTTGCTAAGCTTCTTTGCATAGCTGACTGCTGCTGCCGGCTGAGCACGTGCATCACGCAATGCGGCAGGCAAATCCTGCAAGACTTCCAGCAACAAGGTTGCACCCAAAGCGGCAAGACGATCATGCACGCTGGCGGCGGTGTCCTGTTCATGCAAGTCAAAGCCCTGCATTTTCAGCATCGGCCCCGTATCCAGTCCGGCCTCCATCTTCATGATGGTGACACCGGTTTCAGTGTCGCCGGCAAGAATGGAACGCTGAATCGGTGCCGCACCTCGCCAGCGTGGCAACAACGAAGCGTGAATGTTGATGCACCCCATGCGCGGGATATCGAGCACCTTCTGGGGCAGGATCAATCCGTAAGCAGCCACCACCATGACATCCGGCTGATAGGCGCGCAGATGTTCAATGGTTGCGTCATCACGAAAATTGACTGGCTGTTCAACTGGAATCGAATGCGCCAGAGCGCACTGTTTCACTGGACTTGCGGTCAACACCCGCCCGCGCCCAGCAGGACGATCCGGCTGGGTGTAAACAGCCTGCACGCTATGCACAGAGGCACACAATGCCTGAAGTGCGGGTACCGCAAACTCAGGTGTACCTGCATATACAATTCGCAATGGAATAGTCATGGTGTATTTGCGCTCAGCTGCCAAGCCTGCGCATTGGACTCAGATAACCGGTACGGGACTGTTGCGCGCCGCTTTGACTGCGCGATCTTTCTGTTCTTTTTCCAGCTTCCTGCGGATTCGGCTGCGTTTCAGTTCAGACAGATAATCGACAAACAGCTTGCCTTCCAGATGATCAAGTTCATGCTGGATACAGACAGCCAGCAGACCCTCGGCATTGAATTCGGAACTGACGCCATTGCGATCCATCGCACGCACTGTCACCCGTTCGGCACGCTCCACTTCTTCATAGGTACCGGGCACGGACAGGCAACCTTCTTCGCCAATCTCTACGCCAGCACGCGCGATGATTTCGGGATTGACCAGTGCCCGGGGCTGATTGCGTTCTTCACTGACATCTATCACCACCACCCGCTTGTGAACATTCACCTGGGTTGCGGCAAGCCCGACACCATTGGCCGAGTACATGGTTTCAATCATGTCATCAATCAGCTGACGCAATGCATCATCCACCTGGGTTACGGGTACGGCCCGTGTGCGCAGGCGGGGGTCAGGAAATTCCAGAATCGTCAGCAAGGCCATGGCGCGCTCTCAAGGTACGGTGGTGCAGGCAGGGAGGCCAGTCAGATCAGACAACTCAGAAACAGAATCAAATGAGAACCAAGTCTCGACCGTTGCTGGCCATTGCCAAGGGGTCGTGCACAGGGTTCGGGAATGCTGTTAGAGTTGGCGTGACATTGAACTTAATCGCGGGCTGGGTGGTGTACCCTGCCCCGACTGGGCCATCTGGTGCGGAATTATAGCCTCGCAGCTTCGAATCAGCACCGGTTAACGTTAACTTGTATATATGGAGCGTGTGGTGCGCATGAATAAGATCAGCTCGCCGATTCAGCACTGGCGTGGTTTCTGCCTGAGTTCAGCGCTTGGCTGCCTGATGGTAATGGGCGGGCTTGCCTTCAGTGCTGTTTCTCTGGCTCAAAGCAGTGACAGCAACCGGACATTGGCCACTGGCAGCAAATTGGCACTGGCACCTGATGCGCCAGACAAATACACCGTCAAGACTGGCGATACCCTGTGGGACATTTCAAAGACCTTCCTGAGCCAGCCCTGGTACTGGCCTGAGCTATGGTATGTAAACCCGCAGATCAAGAACCCGCATCTTATTTATCCCGGTGATGTGCTGTCTCTGGTCAATGTTGATGGTCAGCCGCGCCTGATGCTGACAGAACGGGGTGGCGAACAGGTGACTACGGGCAACGGCGAACGCCTGTCACCTCAGGTGCGCAGTGAAACACTGGGTCAGGCCATCAGCACGATTTCATACAAGAGTGTGGCAGCCTTCCTCGGCCGGCCTTCGATCATCAGCAAGGATGAAGTCAAATCCGCGCCGTACCTGCTGACCATTCGTGACCAGCACATCATGGGATCTGCGGGTGATGAAGTGTATGCCCGTGGTATCAGCAAAGCCGTACCCGGCACTCGCTACAACATCATTCATGTCGGGCAGGCACTGCATGATCCGGACAACAACGACCTTCTTGGCTATTACGCTGACTACGTCGGCACAGGACCGGTGCTGAACAATGGCAACCCGGCCAAACTGCGCCTGACTGAAACCGTGCGGGAGGCCCTGCCGGGCGACAAACTCTATCCGGAAAATTATCAGGTGAATCTGGACTTCATTCCGCATGCACCCGCCAGCAAAGTCGATGGCCAGATAATGGCAGTGAACGGCGTGACGATGGCCGGACAGAATCAGGTGGTGGCAATCAATCGCGGCAGCAAGCAGGGCATTGAGGCCGGCCATGTGCTGTCGGTGTTTCATGCTGTTGGCAAGGTGACTGATCACTATAGTGACGGCCGTTCTGCCGATCCGATGAACAACTCGGGTAACGTCTTCAGCAAGAAGGTAAAGATACCCGACGAACAGGTGGGCATCATCATGGTATTCAAAACCTTTGACCGCATGAGCTATGCTCTGATCATGGATGCCAGCCATCCTGTGGGCATCGGCGACCACGTACGCACCCCGTAACTTTTCACCACAGGAATACGGCTCATGGACGAGCAAGCAGCAAAACTGATCCTTCTGAATGCTCCGGGATTCTCCGCGGCGAGCTACCTCTCATTACTCGAACAACTGGGTACCGCCACTGCGATTGTGCAGGCAGGCATTCAGGTCTGGCGCGAAGCCGGCCTCACACCCCGGTGCTGTGATTACCTGTGTCAGGCAAACACCGCTCAGGTGACTCACGCGCAGCGCTGGCTGGAGGAACCGCAGCACCACCTGGTCATGTCGGGTGAACCTGATTATCCTGAACTGCTGTTGCGGATCGCCGATCCGCCCCTGGGACTTTTTGTCAGCGGCAACCCGGTACTCCTGAATACTCCCCAACTGGCTGTGGTGGGCTCACGCAATCCCAGTCCCTATGGTCGGCAGATTGCTGAAGCCTTTGCCAGACATCTGAGCAACTGCGGATTGAGCATCACCAGCGGTCTGGCAGCCGGTATTGATGCTGCAAGTCACCGCGGCGCACTTGCAGGTGGTGGTCCGACACTCGCGGTATGCGGTACGGGACTGGATATGGTCTATCCGCGCAGCAGCGCAGAACTGGCGCGGGAAATCGAACAGCAGGGCGCACTGGTTTCGGAATTCCTGCCCGGAACACCGCCGCGCAAACATCACTTTCCGCAGCGGAACCGCCTCATCAGCGGCATGTCACTCGGAACTCTGGTGGTGGAGGCCGCCGTCCACAGCGGATCATTGATCACCGCCCGTCTGGCTGGCGACCAGGGGCGCGAGGTATTCGCCATTCCCGGCTCCATACACAGCCCCATGAGCAAGGGCTGTCACCAGCTGATCCGTCAAGGGGCGAAACTGGTGGACACGGCCGAGGATATTCTCAGTGAACTGGGGCCATTGGTGGCCAGCCTGACCAGCATGGCATCGAGAAGCACCAATCCCATTGATTCTTCAGGAGTTTTTCAGACGGAGTTGGACAAGGATTATAAAATCCTGTTAGATGCCCTCGGCTTCGAGCCGCTGGGAGTTGACCAATTGGTGCTTCGCAGTGGCTTGCCAGCCGATGCGGTTGCCTCCATGTTGCTGATTCTGGAACTGGAAAACCGGATTGAATCATTTCCCGGCGGAATGTACCTCCGGGCCCCAGAATAGACCCGTCCCGGACGGGGACTGACCCGGCGACATGACCTCTGAACCAAAGCGATGAAGGAAAACGTGCTCGATATCCTGATCTATCTTTTCGAAAACTATATCGGTAGCGAAGTCGATGCGACGCCTGAGCCTGACCGTGATACGTTGAAAGTCGAACTGGAGCAGGCTGGATTTGCTGACCGGGAAATCGATCAGGCACTGGTCTGGCTGGATTCCCTGTCCAGCTCCCCGGCCAGAACTCATCCAGTACCTAACTCACGTGCCATCCGGGTATTTGATGTCAGCGAATGCGCCCGCCTGGATCTGGCGTGTCGCGGTTACATCATGCACCTCGAAAACCTCGGCATCCTCAGTCCCGTGCAGCGCGAGTGGGTGATTGACCGCCTGCTGGCTCTGGCCGCAGAAGAGATTGATATTGAGCAGGTCAAGTGGGTGGTGCTGATGGTGCTATTCAGCCAGCCCGATGAGGCGAATGCTTATGCACGCATGGAAGATCTGGTGTTTGAAGAACAGACCGAACATGCGCTGCATTGAACCCCTGTATTCATGCAATAACAACGCACCGCGTCCCGGACGCGGTTTTTTTTTGATAACGGCCGGTTCTACCTGAACCGGCGACAGACAAAGTGAATTGAACCAGCCATGAGTCGGAATCTAGTCATCGTGGAGTCGCCCGCCAAGGCGAAGACCATCAAGAAATATCTGGGCAAGGACTTTGAAGTCCTTGCGTCATATGGCCATGTACGCGATCTGGTCCCAAAGGAAGGTGCTGTCGATCCCGATAATCAGTTTGCCATGCGCTATCAGCTGATCGACAAGAACGAAAAGCACATGCAGGCGATTTCGCGTGCCATGAAAAAATCTGATGCGCTGTATCTGGCCACCGACCCGGACCGCGAAGGCGAAGCCATTTCCTGGCATCTGTTACAGGTACTGAAAGAACAGAATGTACTGAATGACAAGGCGGTACATCGGGTCGCGTTCTATGAAATCACACGCAATGCCATTCAGGATGCCATCACTCATCCGCGTGATGTATCGAATGATCTTGTGAATGCACAACAGGCTCGTCGTGCACTCGACTATCTGGTGGGCTTCAATCTCTCGCCGCTGCTGTGGAAGAAAGCGGGGCTGCCCGGCGCATCCGCTGGCCGGGTGCAAAGTCCTGCATTACGACTGATATGCGAACGTGAAGAAGAAATCCTCAACTTCAAACCGCGCGAATACTGGACCGTTGAAGCCGATGCCGCACGGGAAAAACAGAGCTTCCCGGCTCGCCTGATCGAATATCAGGGCAGCAAGGTGGAACAATTCACCGTAACCGAAGCCGGAACCGCAGCCCAGGTCAAACAGACAATTGAAACCGCCGCTGCCGGTCAGCTGAAAGTAGCCAATATCGACAAGAAGCAGCGCAAGCGAAATCCGTCACCGCCATTCACCACCTCTACCCTGCAGCAGGAGGCCTCGCGCAAGCTGGGCTTCGGTGCACAACGCACCATGCGTCTGGCCCAGCAGCTGTATGAAGGCGTGGATTTTGGTGAAGGCGCAGTGGGTCTGATTACCTATATGCGTACCGACTCGGTCAATCTGGCGGCGGAAGCGCTCACTGAAATCCGTCAGGTGGTCACTCAGCTGTATGGCGATAAATGTCTGCCGGACTCACCACGCATCTACAAAACCAAGGCCAAGAATGCACAGGAAGCACACGAAGCTGTGCGCCCCACTTCTTCGGCAGTCATCCCGGAAAGACTGTCCGGCAAAATTGATGCTGACCTGTTGAAGCTATACACCCTCATCTGGAAGCGCACAGTTGCAAGTCAGATGGCTCCGGCAGTCTATGACACAGTGGCAGTAGATCTGACTCCAGCCCAGGAGAAGGTTGCAGTATTACGCGCCAATGGCTCGACGCTGGTAGAACCGGGTTATCTGTCTGTCTACATTGAGGGAACTGATGATGTCGCCGAGGAAGACGACGACCGCATCCTGCCACCGATGAATGTGGGTGAAACTCTCAGCCTGCTGGCGATCCGTACTACCCAGCATTTCACTGAACCCCCGCCCCGCTTTTCAGAAGCTTCACTGGTCAAGGCACTGGAAGAATTCGGCATCGGGCGCCCATCGACTTATGCCAGCATTATTCAGACTTTGTTGGGCAAGAAATATGCAGAACTGGATAGCAGAAGGTTTATCCCGACTGACTTGGGCAAGATCATCAACAAATTCTTGACGAGAAACTTCGAGCACTACGTCAATTATGGCTTTACCGCCAAGCTGGAAGACGACCTTGATGAAATCGCAGAAGGTCATGCTGAATGGATTCAGGTGCTGACGCGCTTCTGGAAAGACTTCAAGACGCAGGTAGGTGTAGTGAATGAGACCACTACTCGGGATGATGTCTCCGAATCCCGTCAGCTGGGCACCGACCCTGCCACAGGCAAACCCATCTCCGTTCGTTATGGCCGGTTCGGACCTTTCGTACAACTGGGCACCAAGGAAGATGTCGAGAAACCAAAATTTGCCAGCCTGAAATCCACTCAGCGTATGGACACCCTCACTCTGGCCGATGCGCTTGAGCTGTTCAAAATGCCACGCACGCTCGGGCAGACCGCCAATGGCGAACCAGTCAAGGTAGCCATCGGTCGATTCGGTCCTTACGTGCAGTACGGTAGTAAGAACTACGTATCGATCAAAACCGATGACCCCTATACGATTGAATTGCCGCGAGCACTGGAACTGATTGCCGAAAAACAGGAACTGGACGCCAATCGTCTGATTCTGGATTTTCCCGAAGATGGCATTCAGGTACTGAACGGTCGCTATGGCCCATACATCACCGACAAGGTGAAGAACGCCAAGATACCCAAAGATCGCGACCCGAAATCTCTGACCCGTGAGGAATGCCGAGAATTGATTGCCGCCGCACCGATACGCCCCAAGCGTGGAGCATTTGGTCGACCTGCGGCAAAGACAGAAGCAAAGGCAGTGAAAACCGCTGCCCCGGCAAAATCCGGCGCAGTGAAGAAGGCCCCTGCCAAGAAAACCGCCAAACGCAAGACCAGCAAGTGACTTTGACCGATGAGTACTGAACCTGACATCACTGCAGTGATTGCCTATCTGCGCAAGCTGCACGACCAGATTTCTGATGGTATCGAGCAACTGGACGGTAACCAGTTTCGACGTGATGCATGGCAACGTCCCGAAGGCGGCGGTGGTGAAAGCCGGGTGCTATCCAATGGCGCAATATTCGAGCAGGCCGGGATTAACTTCTCGCATGTAGTTGGCAAGCAGTTACCGTCTTCCGCCACTGCCGCCCGCCCGGAACTGGCCGGCGCCAGCTGGACTGCCACCGGTATCTCGCTGGTGTTTCATCCGCGCAATCCGTACATACCCACCACTCACGCCAATGTCCGTTTCTTTCTCGCAGAAAAGCCCGGCATGAAACCAGTGTGGTGGTTCGGTGGCGGCTTTGACCTCACGCCTTACTACATCTATGAAGAAGACATCCTGGACTGGCATCGCATTGCCCAGCAGGCCTGCCTGCCTTTCGGCGCTGAGGTGTATGCCAGGTACAAAGCAGAATGTGATCAGTATTTTTTCCTGAAACACCGTAATGAAACCCGTGGTGTGGGCGGCCTGTTCTTTGATGATCTGAATCACTGGAACTTCGAGCGTAGTTTTGCCTTTCAGCAAAGCGTGGGCGACCACTTCCTGAAGGCCTACCGCCCCATCGTTGAGCGTCGCAAGGATCTGCCATATGGCGACCGGGAACGGCAATTCCAGCTGTATCGACGTGGTCGCTATGTGGAATTCAACCTGGTGTATGACCGTGGAACCTTGTTTGGATTGCAGTCCAATGGCCGTACCGAGTCCATCCTGATGTCAATGCCGCCGCTGGTTCGCTGGCAATATGATTACCATCCAGAACCGGGTACTGCGGAGGCCAGGTTATATGACTATCTCAAGCCTCGCGACTGGCTGACTGAACTGAAACCCGTATAGCCTTAATTTTTCAACGCCCGCTGAACCTGCTGCGGCAGCGGGCCATTCAAGCTGATAAAACCCGGGCATCAACGAGTACACTAGCCTCCCTTTGTGCTCTTTCCGGCTGCTCGTGAACTATCGTCATTCTTTCCATGCCGGCAATTTTGCTGATGTACACAAACATCTCACATTGCTGGCAGTACTCGACTATCTCCTGCTGAAACCCAAACCCATTTTCTACCTCGACACTCATGCAGGTGGTGGTGAGTATGATCTGTCCGGAGACGAGTCCACTCGCGGCAATGAATGGAATGAAGGTATCGGCAGAATCTTCAATGGTCATTTCACCTCACCCCTCATCACCCGCTACATCGAAGTCATCCATAAAGCTCAGCAAGGTGCGGGGAAATTACACACGTATCCGGGTTCACCCCTGATTGCCACACATGTGCTACGTGACATTGATCGACGTGTGTTTGTCGAAATGCAGGCCGAGGAATGTCTGGCGTTACGCAAACTGTTGCGTCAGCCGCAACATCACATGGTCAATACCACGGTGAACCATGGAGACGGCTATCAGGCACTCAACGCCTATCTGCCGCCAAAGGAAAGACGCGGCCTGATTCTGATGGACGCACCCTTTGAGGCAGCCGATGAATTCAAGCGACTGGAACAGGCGCTGCTGCGTGCGTCAGAACGCTGGTCAGATGGAGTGTACTGTCTGTGGTACCCGATCAAATCAGGCGGTCTGGTAAATCCATTCTATGCGGCACTGAAACGCAGTGGACTTCGCAATCTGTTACTGGCCGAACTTTCAGTACGACCAGCCGATACACCGCTGGGCCTGAATGGCTCGGGCATGCTGATCATGAATCCACCCTGGCAACTGGATATCGCATTGCGAAGTGCATATACAGAGTTGCTGCCAGCCCTGGCCCCGGACTCTCAAGGCAGCGTGCGTGTGGAATGGCTGGTGCGTGAATAACCTGCCCGGTATGCATATTTCTCACCCGCCAGCGGATAAGATATCGCTCTGACAGTCTGTTATCGAAGATCTGCCCATGAACAAGCCTCATGTAACCAGCCAACGACATCTCACCACCCGCATGCGACGCATGCGTCACGACGAATTTTCACGTCGCATGATGCGTGAAACCACGCTGACTGCTGCCAATCTAATCTGGCCTGTGTTTGTTATTGAAGGCACTCAACGGCGTGAAGCCGTTCCTTCGATGCCCGGCGTTGAACGCTTGAGCATTGACGAATTATTGCGTGAAGCAGATGCCGCGCTGCAATTAGGCATCCCGGCCCTTGCCCTGTTTCCGGTGACTGAAGCTTCTGCAAAAAGCCACGATGGCAGTGCCGCATGGGATCAAAATGGCCTGATTCAACGTGCTGTTCGCGCCTTGAAGAAACATGTTCCAGCACTGGGTGTGATCACGGATGTGGCGCTGGATCCCTTCACAACACATGGTCAGGATGGTCTGACCGATGCCAGCGGCTATGTACTGAATGACGAAACAGTGGATGCACTGGTACGACAAGCCCTCTCACATGCGCAGGCAGGTGCCGACATCGTTGCGCCCAGCGACATGATGGATGGTCGAATCGGTGCGATTCGTGACGCGCTGGAAAATGCAGGATATATCCATACCCGCATTCTGGCCTACTCTGCCAAGTACGCCTCCAGCTATTACGGCCCATTCAGGGATGCGGTCGGTTCCACCGGCAATCTGGGCAGTGGCAACAAGTACAGTTATCAGATGGATCCGGGCAACAGCGACGAAGCACTGCGTGAGGTCGCACTGGATCTGGAGGAAGGAGCTGACATGGTGATGGTCAAACCGGCTCTGCCGTATCTGGATATCCTCAGCCGGGTCAAGCAGGAATTCGGCATGCCTACCTATGCCTATCAGGTCAGTGGTGAATACGCGATGCTGATGGCCGCCGCACAAAATGGCTGGCTGGATGAACGCGCCGCCGCAATGGAAGCATTGTTGTCGATCCGGCGCGCTGGTGCTGACGGCATACTGACTTATTTTGCCAAGCGCGCTGCAATATGGTTACGAGAATCCTGAACCAGCATGGAAATTTTCTGCCGTGAATAGCAATACAGAATTTGATCGTTACGCCGTGGTCGGTTACCCGGTCAAACATAGTCGTTCACCGTTCATTCACGGCATGTTTGCCAAGCAGACTGGTCAGAAGCTCCGCTATCAGCTGATGGAAGTGGCGCCGGAAAATCTCGCTACAGAAGTGCCCCGTTTTTTTACGGAAGGCGGCAAGGGTCTTAATATCACTGTGCCACATAAGGAAGCGATTATCCCCTTGCTGAAATACCGCACTCCGCGTGCCGAATTTGCCGGTGCAGTAAATACGGTGCTGCAGATGCAGGATGGTGCCCTGATGGGCGACAATACTGATGGTGTCGGCCTGCTTAATGATCTGCGTAACAATCTGCAATTTGATCTGAAAGGCAAACGCATCCTGATGCTGGGCGCTGGCGGTGCCGCACGCGGAGTCATCGCACCACTGTTGCAACAACATCTGGAAGAGCTGGTCATAGCCAATCGTAATGTCGAACGTGCCACGCAACTGGTTAACGAGTTCAACAGCCTGGGCACAATCAGCGCAGTGAGTTTTGCTGACCTGAAACCGCAACAATTCGACCTGATCATCAACGCGACTTCTGCCAGCCTGCAAGGTGAAATGCCCCAACTGCCGGATAGTATTGTGGGTGCAAAAACCCTCTGCTATGACATGGCCTACGGCAAGGACGATACGGTATTCACGCTCTGGGGCAGGCAACGGGGTGCCGCTCAGGCCGTACAGGGCTGGGGCATGCTGGTAGAGCAAGCTGCAGAAGCTTTTTTCCTGTGGCGCGGCGTCAGACCCGACACCGTACCCGTGCTGCTGGCGCTGCAGAATCCGCCATGAAGGCAATACGCAGGTGACTTCAGCGATGTGTCACTTGCAGAATGCTGTTACGGATCTGTTCGTGAAGCACCAGCTCGGCATCATCGGCAACTGCAATCAGCAGATCGGTATAAGTAAGCCGCCCCTCCGAATTGACCCCCAGCACACTGCGGCTGCGCAGCAGATCAAGAAAATTCTTGAACAGGCTCTGGTCGAAAAATTCGGGTGAATTGAGTTCATAAATTAATGACATGCGCTGTGCCATCAGATGGCACTGACGAACCAGCGCTTCCTGACTGATCCGGCCACTGCCCGCCTTGAGCAACAGCGCCACTGTCAGATAGTAACGTTCAATGATCTGCATGCTGAGCTGGCCCAGCAACGACAGCTGTACCGCTTCAGCACTGCCCGCTGCCGGTCTGACCCAGCTGTTGCCATCATCATGAGAGACCAGCAACCCATGTGTTGCCATATTCCTGACCATGCCATCGACCACACCGGGCAAAGCCACTTCGTCCCAGCGCAGGAACAGCTCATCACTTAGATAAGGATATATACGCCAGGCCAGACGCTGGATGTCTTCGGTTCGCACCTGTCGATTGTTCTGGAAACAGCTGGCGATGGCTGATGGCAATACCATCAGATGCAGGATGTTATTGCGGAAGTACGTGATCTGAGTGGCATTGATTTCGGTCATGCCCAGCACATCGCCCAGCTCATGACTGGTACGCCGCAACCAGCGCATACGTTCAGCATAGGCAATAACTTCCTCTGCTTTCATCGGCGTGATCCCAACCAGCGGCGAGTACGGCATGCTACGCAACATTGATATGTACAAAGTCAGCTGACGTATCAGATCGGCTTCGAGCATGGCCTGTTTAGGTGTTGCCAGCAGCACCAGCGCCAGCAGATTGATGGGTGTTACATATGCAGCATCGTTGATATTGCGCATGATGCGCTGCGCCAGATCATCCACCATCGGGCCCAGCCAGCCAGGTCTGTCTTCTACAGCCTTGCTCCGCCAGTCAGGTGTGTATTGCTTGAGCAGATCATCAAGCTGAATGGGTGCTCCGATACTGACATGCACCTTGCCGAACTGCTGACGCAAAGCTGGCAACGCTCTGAGCAAACCCATCACGGACTCTTTTTCCTTCGGTTTGCCGGACAGCTCATTGAGATAGGCACTGCCCTCCGCCACCCGCTCATAGCCAAAATAGACCGGCACGAACACCACCGGACGCTGCGGATCACGAAGGTAACTCCTCACTGTCATGGTCAATGCGCCGGTCTTAGGCTGCAATAACCGACCAGTACGGCTGCGACCACCTTCAATGAAATACTCCAGCGCATGTCCGCGCGCCATCATCAAACCCAGATAGCGGGTAAATACGGCGGTATAAAGCGCATTCCCTGCAAAACTGCGCCGGATGAAAAATGCACCGCCCTTGCGCAATATCCTGCCCAGCACCGGCAGATTGAGATTCACGCCGGCTGCCACATGGGGCACTACGTAGCCATTGTCATAGATCACATAGGAAAGCAGCAGATAATCAAGATGACTTCGATGACAGGGAACAAAGATGATCTCATTGTCATTCATCACTGCCTGTAACTGATCCAGATGATGCAGCTCCACTCCGTCATACAGACGATTCCATATGCGCCTGAACAGCCGCGCCAGCAGACTGACGGTAACGTGTGAATAGTCCGCAGCAATTTCATTCAGGCATTTTTGTGCAGCCTGCACTGCCTGCTTGCGTGTCAGTCCTTTGGTGCGCATATCGTTTCGCATGGCCTGTCGAACGCCATGAGCACGTAACACCTGTGACTCGATCAGATGTTTGCCGGCAATTTCAGGGCCAATTAATGCAGTTCGCTGTCGATAAAAACTGTTCCGGCAGGCCCGGGCAACACGACGTGTCGCCCGTGCACCATCAGGCGTATCCGCTATCAGATTGCGCACCGACATCGGTTCACCAAACTGCACCATCAGATTCCGTCCATTGATCATGGATGCAAGCAGCCGATGCAGAGCCGTGCTGCCGGACCACGACTCTGCCCATGTGCCTGACAGCAGTAATCTCCATCCTGATGCTTTTCTGTCGGGAGCCCGACCCCAGAAAATATTGACCGGCACCAGATCAATATCATGCTGCGGGTCGTGTGCATTTATTGAATCAAGCACTGACTCCACCAGCTGTCGCAGTGCATCAGGTGAGCGCGAATCAAGACGACTTCCCGCCGCTCCCGCCCAGCGCTGCAAGCTGAGCGCCCGACCATCAGGAAGAATCAACTGGCGCTGGCTGAAAAGGGCCTGCCACTGTGGCTGCTGAAGTAACACGCGCAGCGCATGATGATCCATTGCTGCATCTGTCGGCAGGATGAAGCACAGATCACGATTACTGACACCCAGCTTGTCAATGATCTGCTCAGGGAGAACCCTTGGTCTGACCCAGCAGCGCACCCAGAATGAAGTCAGAACTGACATGCAACGCTCGAACGACAGAATTCAGCACAGCCATTCAGTGACATGATTTCATTGTCCGGTCTGGGCATTGGCATCGATTGCAGCCTGGGTTTTTTCCTGTCCTTGCTGCAAGACACTCTGCACTGTCTGAGCTTTGTGCAGATCCTCAACCAGAGGCGCAGCTACCGTCTCTGTAGTCTGCACGGGTAATTTCTGTGAAGTCTCATGCTCGCTTGCGCCACAGGCACACAGCTGCAACGCAATCACTCCCAGCAAACATGCATGGCTTCTTTTCATTTCAATCCCCGCAGGAACAACGCAAAGTACCCCAGAATCTGGGGCAGGTTCTGCAACATGCGATGATCAGAATCGATGACCTGTAATGTGCCGTGATATTCACCCGCATAGCGGATGCTGTTTTCAACCGGCACAATTTCATCACGCCAGCCGTGCACAATACTCAGAGGACAATCTGCTGGGGGTGGCGTGTACTGCTCATAACCGGGCATGTAAAACGCTGGTGCAAGCAGGAACAGACCCCGTGCCTGCAACTTGACTGAAGCAGCCGTTGCAACATGGCCACCGAGACTTGAACCCACCAGGATGGGTGCAGGTGTGGTGTGAGCAAACTCGAGCAGGCGCCGGACTCGCGCAAGGGGATCATCCATGCCCCGATAGTCAACTGACTCAACTTGATATCCCATGCTGCGCGCAACCTCAGCCATGGCGGTGATCTTGCTGCCCCAGGGCTCGCTGTCCTTGCCATGCGAAAAGATCACCACAGCATTGTTCATTTATAACTACTCAGCCTGATCATTAAAAATGCAAAGTTTACGCAGGTGTCGAGTTGAGTGACAGGTCGTCTTCACCAGCTATCGCCACAGTTCAGCGGCGGCGCGCCTGCGACATCAGCTCACCTTCCGCTACAACTGCTTGTAAAGCGGCTGGCACACGGCAACATCGAACAGCTGACCAAGGGTGAGCTCTTCACTCCAAAGCTCCTCGAGAGATATCCGGTACATCCGATCGAGTTCTTTAGCTAGCGTTTCCAGCTCAAGTGCATCCGGCAAATATTTGCTCGGATAGATCGCTTGGTAGACGTCGAACACACGGTCAGACGGGAGAAACTGCAATGCGCGATTCCGCGGAAACGCGAATGCTTGAACAAACAGCTGCAGGAAAGATCGAACATCACTTTTCGGTACGCTGGGGAATTCGCGCTTCCAAGCGCGCCCACTGCAACTACGAAGCCAATACATTCGCAGCGCCACTGCGCGAGCCCGCTCTATGGGCACCGACCAAATAACGACGACCACTGCAAAGATAATGACGAACAGATACTGCACTGACATATAACTGACTGCCTATCAGCCTCGCAAGCGCTGATGCATGCCGGTGAGCTCCACGTCTTCAAAATTGCTGGGAGTTTCAAAACGATTTACGGCCACCATGCGCGTACTGCTGCCCATCAGGGAATGACTTATCATGAACGTGTGGTACTGCCCTGCATGCGCACCTGCAAACCCCACCAGAATATTGACCCCATCAGTCGCCTCCGGTGTCTGTGGATTGATGCGTTCATCGCAGATGACAAAAAACTCCTGTCCCTGGTGCGCATTTGAAAAGGCACCCATCGCCACCTGAGCATGAAGAAAGTCGTTGATCTGTCGCACCAGTCTCGCCCACATGGCACGACCAGGACTGGACAGCAACACCCAGCGCGTATTGCGCTGAAGATTACCCATGATATAGAGAGCAAAACGGCGTGAACCCAGATAACTCCAGTCAGCAGCAGCATTAGTACTGCCTGCCAGCGTGCGCCGGACCAGCGACACCGGCAACGCACGTCGTATGGTCTGCAGGCCATTAATGCCCTGCGCAGCAAGACGCCATCGATCCAGCTCTGACAGCTCAGTTTGCAAACGGTAACCGGGACGCAGCAGCAGCTCGGCTTCCTGCTGCTGGGAATCCCATACCGGACGCAATTCATCTGCATGTGACAGCATGCCTGCAACCGCGCCACCATTGGCAAACACTGCCACTGCACCACGCAGCCGATCCTGAGCTATCACGCGCGGAAAAAACATCACAGCCTGATCTGAATTGAAGTTCAGCGCACGCATGCCAGACAAGGCGCTGGACACCTGTTGCCAGGCCAGTGGCGGATCCATGATCAACATAGCGTGGCGCTCGCGACAGAACCGGGTAGCAACCAGCAACGTACTTAAACCCACATCCTCTTCTCGGGTCAGCGGGGGAATATAGAGAAAGTCGAAACGCGGCAATGACTGCAAGGCAAACATGCCGGTACCATCGGTCGCAGAGCCGATCAGGTCATAATCAGTCAGCGGGGCACCATCATTGCCATTCGGCAGAGAGCTGACATAGCCCACCATGTGTTGCGCGGTTTTGCCCGGCGTAAGATCAGGGCGTTGCGCAGGAACCTCACCACGTACCCGCACCAGATGTGACTCTACCAGTACCGTTGAAACAAACCGGCTGGTGGTCGGGTTGATGGAAACGCGATAGTAAGATTCCTGACTTTCAATATGTTCGGACTGGTGCATGCGCACCCGCTGCAGAACCAGATTGAAGTAATCCGTATCCTGATCGGGAAGATTGTCGTAATCCACGGAAGCACGCAGAAACTCACGGCTGCCAGACGCCAGCGCCTCCAGTGTCAGTGTCTGTTTGCCGCAAGGCAGCTCAATGGTGGCTGGAGAAGCGCCATTGACTACACGAACGACAACGGCACATGTACCACCATGTTCAAAATAGTGCTCGACTGCGTAGGACAACGTGCTGGGCTGCCATAAACCACCGAACACTCGCTGATAATCAGCAAAGCTGGCAAGTGTGACAGGTGTATTTACAGGACCACGCAGGCAGCGGCCAACAAAAGCGGTAATGGTTGCAGTATTTGAATTGTTCTGATTCACGCCAGTATTCATGACAAAGGTTGCACGCCATGCATTGCCTGTATGAAATCAGGGCAGCAAGGACTCGATATGACAAATTACCATAGCTTGAGAATCGCTGGGTATTATGTTGTTGTTAATCATTATGTTCATGAATGAAACCCGATCAGACTCCGGGATTCAGCATCGTTTTCATCTGCTGACCACTTAGGTTAAATCTGCAGTGGTTATAGCGCTTCCAGGACCACATCAGCGCTTGACTTGGCTTACCCAACACACAAGAATCATTTTCATAGTGTTAATCGCAAACTCGTCGAAAGGCGGGGACGCAAAGCTTCCGGTCTAAGGGCTTAGCCTAGGACAGCGGGGTTGCCACAAAGAACCTGACTCTACAGATCACCAGGTTCTGATGAAGATGACATCCGGTTCATAAGTCCGGGACATTCAAAGTCATCACATCCGTTGCAACTTCGTTCCCGTGGTTTATCAGCCGAAGCATGACCTGAGCTTTGTGAGGTCTAATCTTTTCGTGTTGGGGAAGACAGCATGAATGAAGTTGCTAAAGCTCCGCTTGTACCAGAATGGGAAATGCCCATTGCCGGTCACAATGACAACGAACTGTTTGTCATCAATCTGTGTGCGTCCATGACGCCCATGCCCGCGCTGCCAAAACAGCTCAAGGGTTTTGAAAAATACCGGCTATACCAGGTTTCCCGTCAGGAAGATGGCAGGCGTCGCTATCGATTGCGGCTTGGGTTTTTCACCAGTGAGGCTGATGCTGAAATGGTAGTCAGTGCAGTGAGGAACCTGTACCCGGCTGCATTTGCAGGATGCGTCACCAGTGAAGACCAGCGCTATGTTGATGATTCAGTGCCGTCAACCATGTCGTCACTGCAGACAGCCAGGCATACACCCATTACACCCATTGCGCTGGAATTGAGCCGTGATGCGATACAGCCAACCGAGTCCATTGAGACTGTCAAACAGACATCTGCAGACGAGCACTCGATCAAAACGCCTGTAGCTGAAACCATGCTCAGTCTCCTTGACGAACCAGCCATTGTTCCACCTTCGCGTGAATCAATGGATATTTCAACAGCCACTGTGGAAAAGGATTCCCTACCGGCTACGCCCGCCAATCAGCCACCCATCATGTCTGCCAGCATTATCAGCTCACCCATGTCACGCGATAGCAGTGGCGGGGCAGCTGCAAACAAGACCCGGCAGATTCCTGATGACGCTATACCTGTGCTGGATTCAACGCTCACTATCCGTGCGCTGACGCGCGCAGAAGCGGAAGACCCCAGTCGCCCGAAATGGTTTGTAGTGCAACTCACGTCATCGGAACAGCCATTCAACCTCGATACCATGCCCAAGCTGGATATATTTGTGGCATACAACCTCTACTCAGTAGCGCTGATGGAAAACAGCACCATACGCCACGCACTGCGACTGGGATTTTTCCGTGAGCAGGTGGCCGCCGAAGCGGTGATGGGTTATCTGAAAACATTTTTTGCCTCTGCGAGCATCAGCCAGGTCAGTGGCTCTGAACATGATCGCTTCGCAGAGAGCAAGCCGGTTCAATCCGCACCGCCACCCGATAACGTCATCAATCTGGGCAATACACGCGATGCATCGGCACGACCAGCCGGTGCCGGCCAGAACCAGCCAGCTGCAACCATAAAGCGCACGACTCCGGTACCCGCAAAACCCGCTACCGCCCAACATGTGATCCCTACCGTAACTCAGGCAGCAAACAAGGTATCGCCGCCACCCCGCCCGCAATCATTTTTGTCGCGCCTGATAGGTCGACAGCTGGACTGAACAGTTAATTAAAAGCGAAAAGCCGTTACTAATTTCAGGTAGTCGCTTAAAATCAAGTCTCCATTTAGCTGGAGCTGATTTATGCAGGAGCCTAAGCGACGTAAGTTTGTAAAAAGCGCCTTGCTGGGTGCGCTGGGCGCTCCCTTGCTATCTGAACCAGGCATGGCCATGGCCAGCAAGCTCAATCCTGCGGATCCTGCTGCCGCAGCCGTGGGCTACGTTGAAAATGCTTCCAAGGTCGATGCCAAGCGCTTTCCCACCTACAAACCCGGCCAGAACTGCGCCAATTGCTCATTGATCATGTTGCAGTACAGTCCCTATCGACCCTGCAAACTTTTCCCCAAAAATGTGGTCAATGCCAATGGCTGGTGTAGCGCCTGGGTAAAGAACCCGCTGCGCTGATCACTGCGTATTCTGACTCTAAATAACTTTCTAAATGTTTTTCTAATCAAGTGTGATGTTTCACTGAGGTTAATCCACATGTCTGATTCCAAAATTCAACGCCGGCAGATTTTGAAAGGCGCCTTGCTGAGTGCTGCGGGTGTAACCATCCTGAAATCAGAGCGCAGCGAAGCTGCAGAGATGGTCAAGCTCACCGAATCTGACCCTACGGCTGCTGCACTGGGATATCACACCAACGCCAAAACCGTCGATGTAAAACAATTTTCAACCTATAAGCCAACCCAGAGCTGCAGCAGTTGCGTACAGCTGCAAGCAGGAACCGGCAACGACCGTGGCTGCAATCTGTTTCCCGGAAAGCTGGTCAATGTAAATGGCTGGTGCAAGGTGTGGGTATTGAAACCGCAATAATCTCCACGTTCCGGGCGTGATAATCCGCAATGATGTGCAGCTGGCAGGGCTGCAACGTACTGGCAAACTGGTTGCACAGGTTCTGCTGGCCATGCAGGCACATGCCCGACCGGGCATGTCTACTGCAGAGCTGGATGAGTATGGAGGGCAGCTCTTAACCCGTGCCGGCGCAGAGTCGGCCCCTCGCAGCTGCTATGAATTTCCCGGTCATACCTGTATCAGCATCAACGAAGAAGCAGCGCATGGCATACCGGGTCAGCGCGTGATGCGTGCCGGTGATCTGGTCAATATAGACGTCTCTGCCTCTCTTGACGGCTACTTTGCTGATACCGGTGGCAGCTTTGTGCTACCGGGCATTGATGCAGATCATCTTCTCAAACATCGTCTGTGCGCAGCCGCCCTACAGGCACGCGATGCAGGTATCGCTGCTGTCAGAGCCGGCCAGCAGCTCAATATCATTGGCAGACTTATCGAACGCACAATCAATTCGGCTGGTTTTCGTAATGTACGTAACCTGTGCGGGCATGGAACAGGTGCTGCCCTGCATGAAGAACCGACCATGCGTAACTACCATGATCCACGAGACAACCAGATGTTGCAGGAAGGCCAGGTCATTACGATTGAACCATTTCTGTCTACAAACGTAAGCAGGGTTCATGAAGCGAACGATGGCTGGACATTAGTGGGACGCCCAAGCTCGCTGTTTGCACAATTTGAACACACGCTGGTCGTCAGACAAGGCGCGCCACTGATAATTACGACGCCCTGACCAGATTAGCCGCACTGAATTCTGCCGGGACAGCATCACACTCAAGAGTTGACCGGGCATTTCAGACGTAAGTCTGCTGGCAGATGACAGTGTCCAGCTGCAGCGATTGGTCGCGGAATGCCGGCAAATCGTGCATGATCACCAACCTGTTTACCGACGCCGAGTACTTTCCTGGCATGACCGTTCGTAAAAAATCAGCTGGCGGCAGTTTCACACGAGCCCGACGCAATGCTAGCGCGGCGCGCGGCGCGCCAGTGCGCAGTAAAAATGAAGTACGCAGTAAACCCGGCACACCTGAAAGGACAACCGGACAAGGTCGAGCCTTCAGCAATCGTAATGAACTCATTGCACAGACAGATCGCCCTGTTTCAGGCAAACGTCCGGTCAAGGAAGGAGTCAGAATTCAAAAAGCGCTGGCCGATGCGGGCGTCGGAGCAAGACGTGATTGCGAGCAGATGATTCTGAAAGGGCGCATTCTTCTCAACGGCAGCAATGTCATTGAGCTGCCTTGCTTCATTGATCCTGCACGGGATGTCATTACACTTGATGGCGTTCCCCTTGATCTGAGCGCAACCCAGATCCGCAAACAGAGTGGCAGCGGAACCGGGAACTTCGTTTATGTATTGATCAACAAACCCAAGGGCATGATCACCACTGCCCGAGATCCGGAAGGTCGTGCCACAGTATTACAGATGGTTCCGCATTCAATCAGTGCGCGGGAACGCCTGTTTCCCGTAGGTCGCCTAGACGCTGATTCTACTGGCCTGTTGCTGCTGACCAACGACGGCGATCTGGCCTACCAGCTGACCCATCCAAAGTTCGGTGTCATCAAGGAATACACAGTCACCACCACGGGACTGGCCAGTGATGAACAGTTGTCGAAATTGAGAAACGGGCTGTACCTGCTGACTCCCGATAAAAGTGGCCAGGCTCGATCCAGACGCACCCGCCTGGAAGATGTGCGTGTATTGAAGCGGTTTGTCGATCGCAGCCGGGGCGACCGTACTCAGTTGTCCATTCAGCTACGGGAAGGCCAGAATCGTGAGATCCGTCGAATGCTGGCCCGAGTTGGCCTCAAAGTTCGCGATCTGGAGCGCGTTGCGATCGGTCCACTGCGCGCTGCCGGACTGAAACCCGGTCAGACCAAGCTGCTCGGCAAGCGTGACGTTGATCGGTTGCGATCGGCCGTGCTGTCAGCCGGTCATCCGGAAAAATAATCGGGCATTGTATGAAGCGCTTCATCATATTGTTTCTTGCTGCCGTGCTTGCGCTGATGCTCTCATCCTGTGGCCTGAAGGGTGATCTGTACCTGCCGGATAAAAGCACCACACCCGTTGTTATTACCCCGCCGGCACAGAACTCCAGCAGCAGCTCCAGCACTTCATCACAACCATGAACCGTAAACTGGTACTCGTGGATGGCTCGTCGTATCTGTATCGGGCTTTCTTCGCACTGCCCGCATTAAGCAATTCCCGGGGTGAACCAACCGGCGCGCTGCTGGGTGTGGCCAACATGCTGCACAAGCTGGTCAAGGAAGAAAAACCGGATCTGATTGCCGTGGTATTTGATGCGCCCGGCAAAACCTTTCGTGATGAGCTGTTTGAACAATACAAGGCACATCGACCGCCGATGCCAGACGACCTGCGTGCGCAGACCCAGCCCCTGCTGGATCTGGTACAGGCGATGGGATTGCCCATGCTGCGTATCAATGGTGTTGAAGCGGATGACGTGATCGGCACGCTTGCCGTACAGGCCGCAACTCAGAACATTGAAGTGCTGATCTCCACTGGCGACAAGGATATGGCGCAACTGGTCAACCCGCATATCAGTCTGATCAATACCATGACCGGCTCGCGTCTGGATCGTGAGGGCGTAAAAACCAAATTTGATGTGTACCCGGAGCAGATCGTTGATTATCTGTCTCTGGTTGGCGATAGCGCCGATAACATTCCCGGCGTTCCCAAGGTGGGACCCAAAACAGCCGCAAAATGGCTGAATGAATACCATTCCCTCGACAATCTTCTGGCGAATGCCGATGCGATTACCGGCAAGGTGGGCGAAAGTCTGCGCGAGAATATTGCAACACTGGAACTGTCACGCAAGCTGGCCAGGATTGACTGTGCTGTCACACTGGACAGCACGCCAGAGACGCTGGTGGCACAGCCACCTGCCGCCGATGCATTGCGCACACTTTGCCAGCGCTATGAATTGAACACGCTACTTAGACACCTTGAATCCCAGCATGGTGAACTCCTCACTACTGATGCACCACAGGCACCGGCAGCAACAAGCACAACGGGTCAGTATGAAACCGTTCTGACTCAGTCACAGTTAGAGCACTGGCTGGAACAACTTTCAAAAGCAGAGCTCATCTGCATTGATACCGAAACCACTTCACTGGATTACATGACTGCGGAGCTGGTCGGCATCGCCCTGTCTGTTGAGGCAGGCAAGGCAGCGTATATTCCTGTTGCACACACCTACCCCGGTGCACCGCAACAGCTGCAACGCGAAGCATTGCTGGCACAGATCAAGCCAATACTGGAAAACGCCCGGCTTGCCAAACTCGGGCATCACCTGAAATACGACGCACACATTTTTGCCAACTACGGCATCAATATCCAGAACATGCAATTCGACAGCATGCTGGAATCCTATGTTCTGAACAGCACTGCCGGTCGCCATGACATGGATTCAGTAGCAAAGAAATACCTGGGCGTGGATACCATTCACTATGAAGATGTATGCGGCAAGGGTGCCAGACAGATCACCTTCGATCAGGTGGATATTGATGCCGCCACACGCTATTCAGCTGAAGATGCCGATATTACCCTGCGCCTTCACCAGACCCTGTGGCCAATGCTCAGTGCTGAACCCGGGCTGCAACACGTCTACACTTCCATAGAACAGCCACTGGTACCCGTGCTGTTCCGCATGGAGCATCATGGTGTACTGATAGATGCCGGACTGCTCAGACAACAGAGCCAGCAGCTGTCAGAACAGATGCTGGCCTTGGTTGATCGCTGCCACAGCGCAGCGGGGCAACCATTCAATGTAGATTCGCCGAAACAGTTGCAGGAAATTCTGTTCGGCAAGCTGGGTATTCCTGTGTTGCGCAAGACCCCTACCGGTCAGCCCTCTACCGCTGAAGATGTACTTGAAGAACTGGCGTCAGATCATGAACTGCCCCGCCTGATCATCGAATACCGCAGCATGGCGAAACTGAAGTCCACCTATACAGACAAGTTGCCGCTACAGATCAATCCCGGTACCGGACGCGTACATACTTCTTATCATCAGGCTGTAGCTGCTACCGGACGACTCTCATCCACTGACCCGAATCTGCAGAACATTCCAATTCGTTCCGCAGAAGGCCGGCGCATCCGTCAGGCCTTCATTGCTCCACCCGGGCAGGTGCTGGTCGCTGCCGACTATTCACAGATTGAACTGCGCATCATGGCGCACCTATCAGGCGATGAAAGCCTGCTGAAAGCATTTGCTGCCGATCAGGATATTCATCAGGCAACCGCTGCCGAGGTGCTGGGCATATCACTTGAGCAGGTTAGCAGTGAACAGCGCCGGTCAGCCAAAGCCATCAACTTCGGACTTATCTATGGCATGTCTGCGTTTGGTCTGGCGAAACAGCTCGGTGTTGAGCGCGGCGAAGCACAACGCTATATCGATCTATATTTCGCCCGCTATCCGGGCGTGAAGCAGTACATGGAACGAACCCGCACTCAGGCGCACGAACTGGGCTATGTTGAAACAGTTTTCGGCAGACGGCTGTATCTCCCGGATATCAATTCGCGCAATGCATCACTGCGGCAGTATGCAGAACGAAGTGCAATCAATGCGCCCATGCAGGGTACGGCGGCTGACATCATCAAGCTGGCCATGATCAATGTTGATCGGTGGTTACAAGAATCGGGCTTTCCAGCCAGACTCATCATGCAGGTTCACGATGAACTGGTATTTGAAGTGGCTGCAAACTCAACTGCGGAATTGATTCATGAAGTCCGCCAGCGCATGAGTGCTGCCGCCAGCCTGCATGTACCACTCAAGGTGGATATCGGGAGGGGTGCAAACTGGGACGAAGCCCACTGAGCCACATTGATGCCTAGCCTGCTGACGCCACACTGCGACAGTCTGGACATGCCAGCACTTGATACTCAACCAGCCTGTCACACTCTGAAAGTGCGCACCAGTATGCTGGTCAGGCCGCCAGATCCGGATAACACTGCAGCAGCGACTGTACCGTTCCTGAAACCTTAATGAGAACCGATCATGAAACAAATACCAATCATTGCCTTGTTCACCACCATGCTGGGGCTATCAGGTATCGCGTGTGCTTCTGACAACGGCATATATCTGGGCGTAGCGGCCGGCGGTGTAGAGTCAAGCGTCAGTAAAGACACCACCAAAGGACTGATCAATAATTTCAAAGGGAAGGATGCAGCCTACAAGGCCATCTTGGGCGTGCGTCCATTCGACTGGCTGGGTGCAGAAGTTAATTATCTGGATCTGGGCAAGCCGGATAACAATTCGTTTGCTGCCGATACCACCGGCATCAGTGGTTCAGTCGCAGGCTTTACCAGCCTTGGCCCGGTTGTCGATGTATTTGCCAAGGGCGGCCTGGTGAACTGGAAGTCAAAGATCACTGCCAGTAAAAGCGAACTGTTCAGCCGGGATGGCACTGATCTGGTGTATGGCGGGGGACTGGTCGTTCACTTGCTGAGTCTGTCGGTGCGCGCTGAATACGAACATTTCGACATTGATGCCGGCGCCAATCTGGTTTCGCTGGGAGTCACCTGGACTTTCCTGTAATCACAAACCGGAATGGAAGGCACTTGATAATTCTTTGCGCTTAAGTGCCAGCCTCCTGCATTAGGGACGGAACTCTTACCAAACCGTCAACTCTGAAATGGTACGTCTCCCGAGACGCATCCATTCAGCCTGCTCCCAAGGCAAATGGATTGCCCGGTGTCCCCATGCCGGGTTCTTGCTTAACCCCGGAGGTTCTGCCTTCGGGGTTTTTTATGGCTGCAAACAACACTTTATCCGGGCAGAGTCATTTTACTTTCAGGCAGTCATCCAGGAAACGCCGCGCCTCATCCACGCCGCGACGGGTCGTGGCTGAAAACAGTTGCGCTGTTGCCGTCTCACCCACGGCATTGCGCACTTCCCGCATAACCTTCATACCCTCGGATTGAGTCAGCTTGTCAGCCTTGCTCAGCAAGATATGGCAGCGCAACTGGCGTTGTTGCGCCCACTCAAGCATTTGCAAATCGGTGTCCTTGAGCGGGTGGCGTGAATCCATCAGGATCACCAGACCCGTCAGGGATTGCCGTTGTTCAAAATAACTGACCATCAGCTCATGCCAGTGCTGCTGCATGGCCGGCGGCACCTTGGCAAAACCATAGCCGGGCAAGTCCACCAGCCGCTGGTGGGGCTGCATGCTGAAAAAGTTGATTAACTGGGTGCGTCCCGGAGTCTTACTGGTACGGGCTAGGGCGATCCGTCCGGTGATTGCATTGATGGCGCTGGACTTGCCACTGTTGGAACGGCCGGCAAAGGCCACCTCAACCCCCTGATCATCAGGGAATTGCGCAGCCTGCCAGGCACCGAGCAGATATTCGACACGAGTGTAATAGGACATGACGGTGGCAATGGACACCCCGGGTCAGCCCCCGGGAGCCCATCACATGGATTCCTGACTACCAATTTATTTCGCTAGTGTACAATTACGCGCCTTTAGCGCCAGCTTTTGCGTCCACAAGCGCCAGCTGGTATCTGGATTCAGCATTGGAGTTGTCGATGAAGTCTGGCCTGTTTATGAACCTGACAGTGGTACGTGGAATGCTGGCTGCTGGTTTTATGTTGACCTTGATGGGAAATGCGGCCACCGCTGCAGGCGATGCACAGGCCGGTATGTCCAAGGCCTCGTCAGTCTGTATCGCCTGTCACAGTCTGGACGGCAACAGCGTCAACCCGGAATGGCCTAGCCTTGCCGGACAACACGAAAGCTACATCATCAAACAGATCAAGGCTTTCAAGGCCGGTCAACGCAGCAATGCGCTGATGTCACCGATTGCGATGACCCTGACCGACAAGGAAATTGAAGACGTCGCAGCCTACTACTCAAGCCAGAAGATCAAGGGTCAGGAAGGCGCAAAATCCAAAGTGGAACTGGGCCAGCAAATCTATCGCGGCGGTGTAGCGAACAACAAGATTCCTGCCTGCCTCGCCTGCCATGGTCCCGATGGCCGCGGTAATCCTGCTGCACCTTTCCCGTCGATCCGCAGCCAGCACGCCACTCAGGTGGTCACTCAGCTGCAGGCGTATCGCAAGGGTGAGCGCAAGACTGACCAGAACGAGATGATGCGCAGCATCGCTGCCAAGATGACTGACGCACAGATTGATGCAGTGGCTCAATACATTCAGGGTTTGCGCTAGGCTTGCATCAGGCAGGCTGCTATCCGGCGGCCTGCTGTTTCTGGTTGAAATCAGCAACAGGTTGCTGAGCCAGATTTCAGACGGTTTAACTGTCACGCATTACGAGTACTGCACGTCCCACCGGAGCTCAACATGAAGCGCATTGCCGTAACGATCCTGAGTCTGGCACTTGCAGTGACGCTCGTTTCATGTGGCAGCAGCCACAACCCTGCAAGCCCGGGCAGTGCGCCGACCGCAGCGTCCACTGTTGTACAGGAAGCCGCAACCAGCGTCACATCAACCACTTCAGAAACGCCAACGGAACAGCCCGCCGAGCAACTATCCGAATTTGGCACTAACACTTCCACCACTGCCCCCGACGAAAGCGATACAGCACTGGCGCTGAAAACCAGCACCACCCCTGCACCCACTTCATCACGCTGGAAGGAAGGCGTGAACTATAAGCGACTGGTTCCAGCACAGCCCACATCGGCTGCGCCCGGACAGGTCGAAGTAATGGAAGTGTTCTGGTATGGCTGCCCGCACTGCAATGCGCTTGATCCTTTTCTTGAAACATGGCGCAAGAACGGCAAAGCTCCCTATGTGAGTTTTGTGAGAATGCCTGTGATGTGGGGTGTACCACACCGCAACCACGCCCGGGTGTTCTACACCGCCGAACAGCTGGGCAAACTTGATGCGCTGCACACGGCCATCTTTCACGAAATACAGGTCAATAATGACCCGTTGCAGGAACCGGAACAGATTCAGAAATTCTTTAGCAGCCATGGCGTCAGTCAGGCTGAATTCCAGAAAGCATTTGCTTCATTCGCAGTTGAAACTAGCCTGAAACGCGCTGAAACGCTGGGCCTGCGTTACAAGGTGGAATCAGTGCCGCTGATAATCATCAACGGTAAATATGTTACCGACGTTGGTCAGGCGGGCGGTCATGAACAACTGATCTCCCTCATCAACGAGCTCGCCGCCGGCGAGCATGGTGCCTGATCTGCCATGCTGAACACCTACATCGCTCACGCGCGCGGCTTGGCACGTGCTGACGCCAAGGGGATTCAGCGCATACCAGACCATACCGTATGGATAGACCTCCTTGAGCCAAGTCTTGAGGAAGAGCGCACCATCGAACAGGAGCTGGGCATCGAGATTCCATCCCGCGAGGAAATGCGCGAGATCGAAACCTCCAACCGGCTCTATGAAGAAGATGGCCGGCTGTTCATGACGGCCACGGTGGCTGCAAAACTGGATACAGCACGTCCCGAAAGCACTGCGGTAACTTTCATTCTCAGCAATGAGCGACTGATTACCAATCGCTACATTGATACCCGCCCCTTCCGGAATTTCATTTCGTATGCAGAGCGGCATCCGACCGCCTGCAATTCACCCGTAGTTATTCTGGCAGGACTGATCGAAGCGCTTACCGAACGTATCGCCGACACGCTGGAGCGCATCGGCAACGATCTTGATGCGGTTTCCGGCAGCATCTTCCAGCTGGATCAGGACAAACAAAAAACCAAACGCGACCTGCGCGGGCTGCTTGAACGCATCGGGTTCAACGGTGAGTTGAATTCAAAAGCACGTGAAAGTCTGGTGAGCCTTGCCCGCATGCTGGTATTCCTGCAGCAATCGGGCACTGTCTACATGAATGACGAACAGCGCAGCCGCTTCCGTTCCATTGCCACTGATGCCGCCGCGCTTTCCGACCATTCAAGCTTTCTGGGCAGCAAGGTTTCTTTCCTGCTGGAAGCAACGCTCGGTCTGATCAATCTGGAACAGAACAACATCATCAAGATTTTCTCGGTGGCTGCCGTGATGTTCATGCCACCCACCCTCATCGCCAGCATTTACGGAATGAACTTTGTGCACATGCCTGAACTGGCATGGTGGTTCGGTTATCCATTCGCACTGTCGCTGATGTTCGGCTCGATACTTGGTATTTATATCTACTTCAAGCGTCGTGGCTGGCTCTGACTGAAAGCCCGCAGCAGACGGCTGCATATGCTTCGGGTTCCATGACCTCAAACCTTGAATTGGGTCAAACTTTCGAACCAGAGGATGGCGCACCATGTCGCCGATTCGCAGCAGGGATTTGTGAAAAAATTAACACGAGACAAGTCGAATTTGACAGGTTGACGCATCAGCATTCATTTTAACCGGGTCGCCACGTTGACCACGTGGACATGAATGCGGAATCTGTCATGACCTGCGGGGACCGAAATGAACTTTCTGGATCTTGGCCGTTACAAACCCATCGCTCTCGGACTGTTTGGTTTCACACTGCTGATCGGCGTTGTGCTGGGCTTCAACATGTTCATGGCCAACCTGCTGAGCAGCGATCTTTCAGGCACCCGATTTCTCGCACGGCAACAGATACAGTCTGAATTGATTCTTGCGCACAGCCATACCATGGCTGCACGACTGAAAACACATGAGTCCATTACCGATTCATTCAACAGCCTGCGTACAGCCGTTACCCGCATTGATCAGACATTGAGCAGTCTTGCCAATGATGGCAGTTTTATCGATGACCAGAATCGCAGCTATCAGTATGCAGCGTTACTTAAGGAACCCTCTGCCGGCGTTCTGAACACCGCAATGAAGAACTGGAGCGCTTACAAGACAAAGCTGGATACCGTACTGAGACTGAGCGGCGATCCCTATAAGAATGAGGCCAACGGCACTATCACACTGAATGAACGTGGTCAGCGACTGGCGCTGGCTCTGGCTGATCTGGAGACTGTTGAAACTGCCGCCAGTGCTGAATTAAGTGCTGCATTCAAGTCTGTCGCAGATGAACTGGAATCAGAACTGAATGCACGGGTGCATACACTCCGTCTTGTACAGACCACCACCATCATCCTTACTCTGGGCAGCTTTCTGGGCATCCTGTTCTATCTGGGCAGCACCATGCGAAATGAAGATGTACAGACAGGTGAAACCCGAAAGGAAACAACAGACATTCTGGGTACGGTGAATGAAGGATTGTTTCTGCTGGATCGCAATCAGCAAATTGGCCATGAGCGTTCCAAAGCCCTGTCCCACATGTTCAGGAGAGACAGCTTCGATGACATGAGCTTTGAAGATTTGCTGCGGCCGCTGGTTCCAGAAAAAACTCTCAAGACCGCACAGGACTATGTCGAGCTGCTGTGGGGCGAACGCGTCAATGAAAAACTGGTGAAATCCATCAATCCGCTGAATGAAGTGGAAGTGAATTTCGACAATCAGGCCGGCGGCTTTGACACGCACTATCTTGAATTTGATTTCAACCGGGTCAAATCCGGTGGACAGCTTTCACATCTGCTGGTCACCGTTACTGATGTCACCAAGCGTGTGATGCTGGCCAAAGAGCTTCAGGAATCTCAGGAAAAGTCTCAAGCCCAGCTTGATCTGCTGCTGCGCATCCTGCATGTTGATCCGGTCAGTCTGACCAACTTCCTGTCAGACGCGGATACTTCACTGCGGATGATCAACACCATACTGCGCGAACCAGCGCGCGAAGAAGCCGATTTCCGCATCAAGATTTCCAGCATGTACCGGCAGATTCATGCAGTGAAAGGTGAAGCCTCTGCACTGGGCCTCAAAACAGTCGATCAACGTGCGCATGCGTTTGAAGACTCACTGGCTGACATCAAGGATCGCGAGGCACTTTCCGGCAATGATTTCCTGCCGCTGGTGGTCAAACTGGATGATCTGTTCAACCACATGAATCAGGTACGGGAAATGCTGAGCCGGCTGACCGACCTGCATCATGCCATTTCAGGCCGCAATACCACGGCTGATAGCGGAAATACTCAGGTGCAAGCTGACCAGGAGCAGCTGGATGAACTGCAATCCAGCAGTCAAAGCGATGATCGCAGTGAAGGCCCGGCCGCACTGGAAGCACTCATGAGTGGTACAGGTCTGAAGCACACTCTGGAAAGTCTCGCGCAGAAGGTGGCGGACAACTGCATCAAACAGGTTGAACTGGAGTGTAATGGTCTGGAAAGTGTCCCGGAAGTTTATCGGCGTACAGTCAAGGACATTGCCATTCAACTGGTACGTAATGCGGTGGCACATGGCATCGAGACGCCTGTTGATCGTCTGTCGGCCAGCAAACCGGAAACAGGACAACTGAGCATCGAATTTGTTGATCACGGCGATCAGGGTGTGGAGCTGGTGGTGCAGGATGATGGCTGCGGTCTGCAACTGGATCGCATCAAACAGGCAGCTATCGAACACGGGCTGGTGACCAGAGCACAGGCAGCGCTGATGGACGCACGTCAGACCATGTCACTGATCTTCCGTCCTGGTTTTTCCACCTCAGATACCGTTACCAGCGATGCGGGCCGGGGTGCCGGTATGGATCTGGTGCGCTCACTGGTTGCTGAACACAATGGCCGGGTCGGTATGTCTACCGCAAGAGGACGTTTCACCCGCTTCAAGATCTGGTTACCGGCGCCCTCGAAGGCAGTAGCAGCATAATTTTCACAACAGGATGAGTTAATCATGTCAGTTGTTACTACTGCATCCACCAGCAAAGACATATCACGCAGATTTACCATGATGATCTGCGATGACTCGAACATCATCCGTCGCAAGATAGAGCGTGAACTGAACATTGATCGACTGGAAGTGGTGGCAAGCGCCGCCAATGGCCGTATTGCAGTTGAGACATTCACCAGACAGCCGGTAGATGTGGTCACCATGGACATCACCATGCCGGAAATGGACGGGATTGAATGCGTGAAGAAACTGGTACAGATCAAGCCGGATGTTCTGATTCTGGTGATCTCTGCACTGTCAGACAAAGCCACTGCCATTGAGGCGCTGAAAAGTGGAGCGAATGGATTCCTCTGCAAACCCTTTTCCGACTGGCAGTTAACCGAAGCACTCGAAGAACTGCTCCGGGGTGCGCAATGATGTCCGACGCGGAGCTGGCTACCTTCGTTGAAGGCACGACACGTTATTTTGAAACGATCGGCCATCAGCCAGCTTCTGTGGGCTCTCCGTATCTTGTCGACAACGGCAAACCTACTGTTCACGAATTTACCGGCATGATAAACATTGCCGGCAAACGGCGAGGAGTGGTTTACTTCACCGCATCCCGTTCCATGCTGACAGTGCTGCTGATGCGTATGGGCGAAACTGAACTCACCGAAGAAAACATGGCTGATCTGGTAGGTGAAGTTGCCAACACCATTTCCGGTAATGCACGCCGCGACTACGGTACGGACTTCATGATCTCCGTACCTCAGGTTACGACCGGTCACGCGGATCAGGTTGTGCTGCCGGATGGCGCGCGTTCCATCGTTATACCCATCAACTGGCGCAGCCATGCAGCGCACCTGGTGGTATGTCTGGAATAGCACACCATGGCGAGGGATTGATGATTATTGCGAGCTGGTTCTCATTGCGGAGTCATGAACAACGACTCATGTCGTAGTGATGCCGGACTCAGTTGGCAAGTATTGCACTTCCGCAATTCAGGCTTTCTGGGTAGCACCCGTGGCAACCATTCATCAATTATTCAAAGAAGATCTGACGGATGAAGCAGTCACCTCAGGTAATGATGTCGATGCGGAACCACGTATGTCGACGCACATTCTTGCATTGACCAACAACGCAACGTTGCTGGACATTATTCATCGCGCCGCGCCGCGCGGAACGAAAGTGGTAGATGCGGATAATCTGGAGACTATGTTTTCCAGTGTTTATTCACTGCGTCCGGGCATCCTCATTATCGACAGCGATTGCTGTAACGACATTAGCCGCATCGCCATCCAGCTATTGCAAGAATTACCTGAACTGGTTCTGGTCGCAGCCGGTGCATCAGAAGAAAGCGGTCAACTGATGAAACTGGCTGCAGCCGGTCATATTTATCGCTTCATGCTCAAACCACTGGCACATGCACAGACCAGGCTGACGCTGGAAGCAGCTCTGCATCAGCATGATGAATTACTCGCCAGTGCAAATTGTAGTGGCACAGCCTCCATTGCCCGAAATATCGGTCACTCTGAAAAGAATTACCTGCCCACTTATATCGGACTGGGGCTGGCACTTGCGGTGGTGGCTGGTACAGCGTTTTATGGTCTTAGCAGACTGGGCAACAACGAACATTCTTCTGCCGCGCTTAATATTACCTCTGCTGGATTAAACAGCACTGCAAACAAGGAACTGGATATTGCCGATGCTGCCTTCGCATCTGGCAAATTGCTGAATCCCCCCGGTGAAAGCGCGCTGGACCTGTACCGCAGCGCATTGGCAATTGATCCAGAAAATGTACGTGCAAAGGCCGGCATTGAAAATGTAGCCAACAAATTACTGGAGCAGGCAGAAGTTGCGATGACTGCCGAACAACTGGAAGCAGCCGTTGTTGTGATGGAACAGGCACGTGATATTTCTCCGAATAACACACGCCTGAAATTTCTGGACAGCCAGCTGGCACGCGAGCGGGAGCGGCTGAAACTGACACAGGGCCAGGACCTGAGCAGGAAGGTTCGGACATTGCTGGCGCAGGCTCAGACAAACATGGATGCCGGACGGCTGATTTCCCCTGCCGAGAATAACGCACGTACCAACATACTTGATGCGCGCCGCTTTGATGCCACCGACCCCGGAATCGCGCAGGCGCAACGCAGCCTGAGTACGCTGTTAATCGAAGCGACCCGTCATGCCGTCGAGCAGAATCAGCTGGACCTGGCGCAAGGTTATCTGAGTGCTGCGCGTCAGCTGGGCTCAGCCGGAGCTAACCTCAGCGCAGCCGAACGTATTTTGAACAGCGCTATGAATAGCACTGGCAGTAATGCTTCGGTCAGCAGCCACAATCGAAGTGAAGTATCTGATACACCGGCAACCGCACAAAAAATCACAGTGCCAGCTCAGTCAGAACATGATGCAACCGTCAGCGTTGCAACAGTGACATCAAAAGCTGTTGAAGCACAGCCTGCTGCAACAACAGGTACTACGATAATCAATCAGTCTGCCGTGCCACTCAAGCGTATTAAAACCGTGTCACCGATTTTTCCAGATTCAGCCAGGAGCCGTGGCACAAGCGGCTGGGTTGAAGTCGCATTTACTGTTGATGAAACCGGCAAGGTTGCCGGTGCAACTGTCAGCGATGCACAGCCCAAAGGGATATTTGATGCGGCTGCATTGACTGCGGTGAACCAGTGGCGATTCGATCCACCATTGCGCGACGGCAAACCGGTATCGCAACTGACCAAGGTCAGGTTGCGTTTTGATCTGTCCCGGTAAAGCAAACCTGTCTTTGTGAAGTAGCACTGCGCAGGTTTTTTTGTGATGTAGCCAGCTGGACAAGCCGCTACACTGAGGCGCTTCATTTACAGCGCTTTATTCATGACTGCAACGGTTCACTCACCTTCACTGCCCGCCCGGCGTATTGATACACAGGGTCAAGCCCATGTGGACTGGCGCATCGTGCTGACGCTGGCCGGACCGCTGATCGCCAATAGCGCTATTCAGGCCACGCTGAATCTCACCGACACCTGGTTTATCGGCCGCATCTCGACCAATGCACTGGCCGGCATGGGTGCGATTCACTGGTTGACCATTGTGTTCATCGGTTTACTCGGTGGCGTGGGGATGGCCGTACAAACTCTGGTCGCGCAAGCCTATGGCGGCAGACGCTTCGCACGCGCCTCGCAGGCCACGTGGACGGCCTTGTGGGCTGCACTGTTCACCGCACCTCTGTTTGTATTGGTAGGTCTGATGGGTGAACACATTCTTGCACCGTTTGCATTGCAGCCTGAGGTGAATCAACTGGCATTGCAGTTCTGGCAACCGCGCATGCTGGGTGCAGCACTGGGCGTTGCGCTGTGGGCAATTCTGGGTTTCTTCAATGGCATTGGCCGCGCGCGCATCACTTTGTTCATCAACCTGTTCACGCTGGGCATCAATGCCGGTCTGGCGCAACTCTTCATCTTCCGATTTCACTGGGGTGTAGCCGGTGCGGCATGGGCCACTAACTGCGCAACGCTGGTTGGCGTACTGCTGGCCCTGAGCGTTTTCACGCGCGCACAGGATCTTCAAATTTATCGTGCTCATCTCACCTGGCGGCTGCACTGGCGGCGACTGAAAAGCCAGTTTCAACTGGGCCTGCCGATGGGTGTCATGCTGGCCGCAGATCTATTCGGCTTTTCACTCTTTCAGTTAATGCAGGTCAAACTCGGGCCGGTAGATGGTGCAGCTTCGCAAGTCGTGATGATGCTGACCTCTATTGGTTACATGCCTGCCATTGGTATTGCACTGGCAGGCACCACACTGGTCGGTCAATCCATCGGCGCCGGTGATAAAGCCTGGGCACGCAAGCTGGGCAACTTCGTAATCCTGATGGCCACCGTGTACATGGGAGGTGTGGGCCTGTTGCTGGGTCTGACCAGCCAGTGGTTGCTGCCGTTGTTTATCAACTCACAGGATGCACACAGTATCGAAGTGATTCACACGGGTGTGACCATCATGTGGCTGGCCGCAGCGTATCAATTGTTTGATGGCATGACGCTGGGTTCGAGTTTCTGCCTGCGTGGTGCGGGCGATGCCACCGTCCCCGCCGCGCTGGTGCTAGGTATGTCGTGGCTGTTTTTTGTGCCACTGGCACATAGCCTCGCATTTAGTGACGGTGATGGCTGGGTCAACTTCCTGCCGCAATTCGGTTTCGGTGCTGCCGGCGGCTGGAGCGCTGCGGTGATCTACGTCTGCCTGATGGGACTGATCATGCTGATGCGCTGGCGGTCGAAGGCTTGGGAGCGGATTGAAGTCAGGTAAGCCTCACTTGTTTTATTTCATTATGGCCCTATAAAGCAGAGATCAACTAAGTTACCAGAGAGGCCAACATGGAAAATCAGGATGAACTATTGATGCCCTTATTCTCTATTAACGAGATAAGCATGATTAAAACACCAACTGCAACTTGCTCATAAAGCCATGTCAGTTCTCTCACTACCACCCGGCTGGGAATCGAACGAGATAACAAAATTCTTCGATTCAGCACGTAACAATGAAATTGCAACATTTGCAAATCATCAGATTTGGGTTACGCGTCTATCCGACATTGACCTTGGGTATAGAAAATCCATCGAAGGGGTGAATTACACTCATAATTGGTTCCCAGTATTTTTTCTGCACCGCGCCCACTCCAACTTTCTTGCCGCATGTCGACTATGCTGGAGCGCTCAAATACCTGAGTGCCACGCACTTCTAAGATCTTGTTTAGAAAACGCTATCTATGGGCTATATCTGGACAAACACCCTGACTCCTTTGAAACATGGCTGAAACGCGGGGAGAATAATGCCGCAAAGCAAAAAGTCAGAGACGAATTTAAAATTCCAGCAATACTAAAATTAATTACTGCCGAACATGCAGAAGAAGGTGAAGCAGCCAAGAAACTCTACGAATGGACGATTGATTCCGGCGCTCACCCTAATGAGCAAGCCCTTATGCAAACGCTCACGATGGATAGGAATGGCGATCAGATCAAATTTATGAGCAAATACCTAGACCCTGGTTCGGTAGCACAAACGGCTGCATTAAAGTCGACGGCAGAAGTTGGCGAGTGCACCCTGTCGCTGTTTCAAATTGTCTATCCTGAACGCTTCGACCTCATGGGTGTGTCAGATCTGTTAAGCCGTGCTAAGAACGGCCTATGATGCACAACCGACGTTGCCACCAAGCCCCTCGTGCATGCGCGCATTTCAATGGGCTAAACCGTTAGCACCTAACCGTTCGGATGCTCTCCTAGTCTCGCTCTGCCCATCGCGTGCAGCATTTCCTGCACTTCTTTGTTTTGCAGGGTCACTGACAGGTCTTCACTTAGCTTGCGTTGCCAGTTGGCATGCTGGACGCTGGTACCGGGCACATTCACCGGATCGGTCATGCCCAGCAGATCCTCAGGCTGAATCACCAGCAGTGCCGCCTGCGACAGACCGGCATATAGATACGCCGCGCGCATCAATGCAAAGGAATACTCAGGCAGAGGCTGATGTTCATGCCAGCCCCACAGGCCAGTGCGCGTCATGGCCAGCAATAGCAGACGACGATCAACCTCACGCTCATGCAGCACCTGCTGCTGGGTGGCTGCATCAGGATACATTTGCAGTCGTTCACGCAAGGCGATGTCATCACCCTGCCACCAGCTTTTGAATGGTGGCAGATCATGCGTGGTTACCACGGCCAGCGCCCGCTGCGGGTAGTCATGCGGCGGTTTGAACTGACCATCGAATCCCTTTTCGAAGAACAGCACCTTGTAGTGATACAGCGCAAAGCGTTCCATGGCATGACGCATGGCATCAGGCACCGTGCCCAGATCTTCGCCGATCACCAGGCATTGATTGCGCACACTCTCCAGTGCCACCAGTTTCATCAGGTCATCAAGGGGGTAATGCACATACACGCCTTCAGTGGCTTCCATACCGCGTGGCACCCACCACAGGCGGCACAGTGTCATCACATGATCTATACGCAACGCGCCCACTGCACGCATGGTAGCGCGCAGCATTTGTATGAACGGCTGATATGCCTGACGCTGCAATTCAAATGGATGTTGCGGCGGTATGCCCCAGTCCTGCCCCTTGAGTGCCAGCGGATCAGGGGGCGCACCTACTGCAACTCCTTCCACATACAGACGCCGGTTCGACCAGACCTCTGAACCATTGGGATCCACACCCACCGCCACATCGCCATACAGACCCAGCGACATGCCGCACTCACGTGCCAGTTTCTGCGTAGCGGCCAGCTGATCCGATGCCAGCCATTGCAGATACATGTAAAACTCGATTTGCGTGGCGTGGGTGCGTGCGAATTCCTGCACATCAACGCTGTGCAGATCATGAAACTGCACAGGCCAGCTGCGCCAGCCCCAGTGATGACCCGGCTGTGTACTGAAGTATTGATCCAGTGCGTCATACAACGCATGACGACGCAAGGCTTCGCCCTGCTGCTGTACATAGCTGTGAAATGCACCGGCGCGCGGTGTGTTATGCGCCAGTTCATTGCGATGGAATTCGGCAAACAGCAGACGCAATACCTGAAACTTGAAACGCGCCACACCGAGGTAATCCACCGGGCTGCTGCTGCGCAATACTTGCAGTTGCGGCTGAGCATTGTTGACCATTGTCTGCACTGCCTGCGAACCTGCGTACTCTGGAATGGACGGCACCGAGATATAAAACACGTTCAGAAAATCACGATGCGATGGACTGTAAGGACTGATCTGCGCCGCATCAGCCGGCCGCAATGCATGCAGTGGATTCAATCCGATCAGATGACATCCCTGCCTGGCCAGCTCAGGAATCATTGTCTGCAAGTCTGCAAAGTCACCGACGCCCCAGTTATTTGCCGAGCGCAATGTATACAGTTGCAGCGATACTCCCCAGAGTCGTTGCCCCTGCCGGATCACTTCAGGTTCATGGCAGCGTGGCGGCGCGATGATCAATGCACAGCTTGCTGATTGCCCTGCAACCGACACGTTTAACTGGTGATAACCCAGGGGCAGCTCAGCATTCAGGGACAGCCGGTATACACCTGCTTCCAGCTGGGCTAATTGATCTACACGCTGTGTGCCTGAATATCCGGCACCGGTTTCAGTTTGAACAGAGACCTGAATGACTGAATCTGCAGGTAATCCTTCCAGATGCAGATCACAGTAGAGATCTTCATGCGTACACACGCGAACACGCGGCAGCAGAGTTTTGTGTGCGGTTTTCCGCTCTGCATTGGGATGCAGATCAACACCCATCGCCAGTAGAATCGCACTGCGTGCCGCATTTGAGAACTTGCGATATTCACCACGATGATCGTAATACGCTTCACCGAGCCCGTACTGAGCGGACAGTTGGGCAAGCAGCTGATCATCAGGCATGGTCAGCACCTCACTTGCTTTCAGAGCGGCCGCGATTGCGCCGTTCCGGCATGCCGTCAGCCAGCATTACCATGGAATGCGGCTGTAACAGGTAGCTGTCCAGAATCAACGGCAGTTCGGTGAGCATGCCATTGACTGCGGTATCAAAGGCGAGGTGCCATTTCAAATTCACTGATGCACTGGGCAGGGTGAAACGGATGGGTTCGCTGCCTGCATTCATCAGCAGAAACAGATGACCATGAGTTTCGCCTTGCAGATCAAGAAACGTCTGACCGATCAGCACGCCGATGCAGCGTGCTTCCGGGTCATGCCAGTCCCCTGCATCCAGCTCACGTCCGGCGGGATGTCGCCAGCTGATGTCCTTGTGCTCATGACCGGGGCCGCGCGCGCCTTTAAGGAAAGTATCGCGACTGAGTCCGGGTGTGCGTTTACGCAAATGAATCAGCTGTCTGATGAACTCAACCAGATCAGCATGCTGTTGCGCTAGCGACCAGTCGATCCAGTTAATCGCATTGTCCTGACAGTAGGCATTGTTGTTACCCATCTGGGTACGGCCCATCTCATCACCCGCACACAGCATGGGCACACCCTGCGAACACAGCAGAGTGGCCAGCAGGTTGCGTACCTGCTGTTTGCGCAGCTGCATTATGCGTGGATCGGCAGACTCACCTTCAACACCACAGTTCCAGCTCAGGTTATGGCTGTGACCATCCTGGTTGTGTTCCAGGTTGGCTTCATTGTGCCGTTCGTTATAGCTGACCAGATCCTGCAGGCTGAAGCCATCATGACAGCTGATGAAGTTAAGACTTGCCGTGGGCTTGCGGCCGGCACTGCGGAACAGATCACTTGATCCGGCAAAGCGTTCGGCAAAGCCACCGCGATTACCGGCATTGCCACGCCAGAAGCCGCGCATGGTGTCACGATATGAATCGTTCCATTCGGTCCAGCCTGCTGGAAACTGCCCCAGCTGATAGCCATCGAAACCGATATCCCAGGGTTCGGCCAGCAGCTTGACGTAGCGCAACTCCGGTTCCTGTTTGAGCATCTGGAAAAAGCGTGCTTCCTTGCTGAAGTGATGATGCTCATTGCGTCCCAGCACCGGTGCCAGATCAAAACGGAATCCATCCACGTGCATTTCGCGCGCCCAGTAACGCAGGCAATCAACAATCATCTGCTGAGTGGCCGGATGATGCACTGCAACAGTGTTACCACAGCCACTGCGATTGGCATAGTGACGGGGGTTATCCTGCTGTAAGTTGTAGTAAGCAGTGTTGTCCAGCCCGCGCCAGCTGAGTGTCGGTCCCAGCTCGCTGCCTTCAGCAGTGTGATTGAACACCACATCCAGTATGACTTCGATACCGGCCGCATGCAGTGCCCGCACCACGGTCTTGAATTCGGTAACAGCCTGTTCAGGACGCGATGCGTACGCACGTGCCGGTGCAAACCATGCCAGTGAATTGTAGCCCCAGTAATTACGCAGTCCTTTCTTTACCAGAAACTCTTCACTGACAAATTCCTGCACAGGTAGCAATTCAACCGCAGTGATGCCCAGTCGCTGTAAGTAGGTAATGGCAGCCGGATGTGCCAGCCCAAGATAAGTGCCACGTATCTCTTCTGGAATATCCGGATGCAGTTGCGTGAAGCCTTTGACATGCATCTCGTAAATAATGGTATTGCGCCACGGTGTGGCCGGTGGATGATCGCCCTGCCAGTCAAATTCATCGCCGACCACCACCGCTTTAGGTACATAGGGTGCGCTGTCATCCGTACTGGGTATATCTTCAGTTTCTGCGCCGGTAAATCCGGACAGCGACGCATGCCACTGAATATCGCCGTGCAGCAAGCGCGCGTAGGGATCAATCAACAGCTTTGCCGGATTGCAACGCAGGCCGCGCGCAGGCTGGTAATCACCATGCACGCGCAAACCGTACAGCAGCCCCGCGTGACCCCAGGGCGCAGGCAGGAAACCATGCCAGACACCTGCGGTATGTGCGGGGAGTAGCACTCGATACAGTTCCGCGTTTGTCGTGGCATCAAATACGCACAGGTCAACTCGTTCTGCGCTGCTGGCAAATACGGCGAAGTTGATACCCTCGGCACTGAGACTGGCACCCAGTGGCAGCGGCTCACCGCGAGACAATTCGGGTGAATTTAGAGTCAGGTCATCGGCCATCAATTTATTACCACTCAAATTTGCGTACACAGATACCGCCTGGAATTAACCACGTTGCCAGAAGGTAACGGCCAGAGGCGGCAAATGTATATGGATGCGTTGTGTGAAACCGGCCCAGGTTTCTGCTTCTGCATCGACTGTGTACTGGTTGCTGTAACCCGAACCGCCCCAGGCGGGATCATCGCTGTCGAGTATCTTCCGGTAACGCCCGGGCAGAGGGACACCCAGCAGGTAATTGTTGCGCGGGATGGGGGTGCAATTGAACACACACAGCAGAGGCTCGGCATCGGCACTGGCCCGGCGCAGGAATGCGAACACGCTGTCATTAGCATTGTTCAGATCCAGCCACTGGAATCCCTGCCATTCATGGTCGCTGGCATGCAGCTCGGGACGCTCGCGATAAATGTAATTCATGGTCTTGCACCATTCACGCAGACCACGATGATTCGCATGATCAAGTAGAGCCCAGTCCAGCTGTTCATGACTGCGCCACTCATGCCACTGACCGAACTCACCACCCATGAACAGCAGTTTCTTGCCGGGGTGAGCGGTCATATAACCCAGCAACAGGCGCAGACTGGCGCGTTGCTGCCATTCATCACCCGGCATTTTGCTGAGCAGGGATCGCTTGCCGTGTACCACTTCATCATGTGAGAGCGGCAACATGAATTGCTCCGAGAAGGCATACACCATCGAGAAAGTAATCAGGTTGTGCTCATAACGGCGATAGACAGGATCAAGCGCCATGTATCGCAACGTGTCGTTCATCCAGCCCATGTTCCATTTGAAAGTAAAACCCAGACCACCCAGATGTACTGGCTGGGTGATACCCGGAAACGACGTAGACTCTTCCGCGATCATCAGCACGCCGGGAAAGTAGTGCCCGACCGCCCAGTTAAGCTGCTTGAGGAATTCGATGGCCGCGAGGTTTTCCCGTCCACCATATTGATTGGGAATCCACTCACCTGCCTTACGGCTGTAATCGAGATACAGCATTGAGGCCACTGCATCCACGCGCAGGCCATCAATATGAAACTGCTCGATCCAGTACAGGGCATTGGCGACCAGAAAATTACGGACTTCATGTCGGCCGTAATTGAAGATCTTGGTGCCCCATTCCTGATGCTCACCCTGTCGTGGATCAGCATGTTCATACAATGCAGAGCCGTCAAACTCGCTCAGGCCATGTGAATCTCTGGGAAAATGTGCCGGCACCCAGTCCATCAGCACGCCTACGCCTGCCTGATGACAGCGGTCAACGAAGTCGCGGAAGTCCTGTGGTGAACCATGCCGTGCCGTGGGCGCGTAATAACCTGTGACCTGATAACCCCATGAGGCATCAAAGGGATGTTCCGCCACACCCATCAATTCAATATGCGTGTAGCCCATGTCCTGCACATAGGGAATCAATTGCTCTGCCAGCTCCTTCCATGAGTAGTAGCGGCCATCAGCGTGCTTTCGCCATGAACCCGGATGCACTTCGTAGGCATTGACGGGTGATTTGTGTGCCTGCTGATGCCTGCGTTGTTCCAGCCAGCTCGCATCGTGCCATTCATATGCATCCAGCGAGTTGACGATGCTGGCAGTCTCAGGCCGCAGCTGCATCTGCAAACCATAAGGATCGGACTTGAGCATCACGCGCCCATCGTGTGTCCGGATTTCAATCTTGTACAGCGTACCTGCATCAATGCCGGGGACGAACAGTTCCCAGATACCGGAACCGCCGAGCACCTGCATCGCATGACGTCGCCCATCCCAGAAATTGAAATCGCCAACGATACTGACCCGCTGTGCATTGGGTGCCCATACGGCAAAACGCACACCGGCCACGCCCTCCAGCAATTCCGGATGCGCGCCGAGCTTGCGATACAGCGTGTGATGATTGCCCTCGCCAAACAGGTACAGATCCAGATCAGAGATTTGCGGCGTGAAGTAATAGGGATCGTGCTTGATCAGCTGTGTGCCATCCCGGTAACGCACCAGCAGTCGATATGGCACCAGAGGCCGCCGGTAATTGATGCGCCCTTCAAACAGACCGGCAGGATGTAATTGCGTGAGTGGCCGGGCGGATGCTTCAGATTCATCCTCCCAGTATACCGATACCTCCAGCGCATCACGCTCCAGTACCCGCACCAGCGCAACCGGCAGATCCTGCTTACGAACGAATTCGTGATAGCCCAGCAGTGAGCGAGGCTCGCTGCATGTGGCATTGATCAGATCGGCAATCTGTGCGGCATTCAGAACGATAGACATGAAACCTTTGGGAACCACAGGCTAGAAGCACATTTGTAGTCACATTCTTCATCATTCGCAAGCAATTCAGTCAGAAATTGCCTGCTTCATCCTGCCTTGCTCATTTTTTCTGGCTCAACCAGTGCCGGCCTGTTGCCGGGCATGCTGCATGAGTCCATAGATGCACTCCGTTCAAGCAGCGTATTCAGTACACCATCCAGCGGCTCGGGTCGTCCGATCGCATAGCCTTGCGCATCATCCACTCCCAGACTGGTAACCATCTGTCTGATGGCATCGCTCTCGATGCACTCGGCTGTGGTTTTCAGATTCATGGATCGGGTCAACTCCACCACTGCCCTGATCATCGCCTGTGAACGCACATTGGTTGTGACATCACGAATTAATGAACCATCAATCTTGACCGAGCTGACAGGCAATGATTGCAGATAGGAAAGTGATGACAGCCCCTTGCCGAAATCATCGAGGGCAATTTCATGTCCCATCTGGCGCAGCTTTCGCATCATGGTTTCAACACGCACAATGTTGGATACCGCTGCCGTTTCCGTCAGCTCAAATGAAATCAGTGATGGCGGCAGATTGAATTCACGCAGTTTTCCAAACAGATAGTCCAGAAACTCATCATCACCGATGGATTGACCGGACAGGTTGATAGCAAAAGTTGCGCCGGTTTTCTCCAGCTGGGCCACCAATCCTGAAAGCGTTTCAAGCACGAATCCAACCACCCATCGGTCGATTGCAGCCACCATCTGGTAGCGCTCGGCAGCCAGGAAAAACTTTTCCGGATTGATCTGCTGACCGGCAGCATCAACCATGCGCAACAGCAACTCATACTTGGCACGGGGACGCATATCGTCCTGACCGTCCAGTGACACGATCGGTTGCGCCACCATCCGGAAGCGATGATGTGCCAGCGCTTCGCGTATAGATCCGATCAAGGCCACATCCTCAACCCGGCGAATGATGCTGTGGTCTGATTCAACAAATACTTCAACCCGGTCGCGACCCCGATCCTTGGCCGCCTTGCAGGCAGCTTCAGCTCCGGCCAGTGCATGCGACAGCGAGTGCGATCCAGTCTGAACGGAAGTAAGGCCGAAACTGGTACTGACGTCGAGCTTCCTGTTGCCAACCGAGAAGTTCATCTGTCGAACTGATCTGCACAGTGTTTCAGCCAGGTGTGTGGCCGTACCCAGATCGGCATCCTGCAGGAATAATGCAAACCGATCTCCGGAAATTTTTGCAGCAGTAATATTCGGGCTGGTCACCCCACGGATGATCGACGCAATGCGGGTAATGACTTCATCACCTATATGCATTCCGTAAGTGTCATTGATGATGTGCAGATGATCTATGTCTGCATATATGACGAAGTGATCGGCACTATTTACAGTATCAGCTTCGATCCGCAAGGCATCAGCGGCGCGCTTTTCAAGCGAAGCGCGAGTCAGCAACCCAGTGGCCGAGTCATAGGAGTTCAGCAGAATCTGGCTGATTCGCCGCGACAGTAATTCAACCAGATGAATTTCACGCAAGGAGAAGTCCGCTGAACTGTCCAGTTTGTAAAAAACCAGCACTCCAACCACTCTTTGCGAACTTCCCAGCACCGGAGAAGCGAGAATCTTGTGTCTGAGATTCGCCAGCGGCCCGACATTGATTCGATTGTTCAGACTCACCGTACGACGTTGCACCTGCGCCAGTGCAAACAGATGCCGGTGAGTTCTGCTCAGCAGACTGGATGTGGTAGCTGCAGGCATGCCATCAGCCGCACGGTATACCGTAATGTTTTTATCTGGCACCAGCAGCGCACCCAGTGAACAATCAAGATGCCCGAGACATGCCGTCAGCAGTCGCACAAAGTCATCCGCATCATGCTGATCTTTATGCAATGAACTTGCCTCATCCAGCAGCAGCGTCAGATCCTTGTCGCGCACACGAATGTCGCGTTGCAGACTGTCAATGTTGTACTGACTGTTCAATTCACGCGCCAGTACGCACAGTGCCGGACGCAGCAAGCGGCTCGTGGAGTCTGCGATACGATCATTAACAGTAACCGCATCACTGGTAATAGCGACCACGCCGATTAAAGGCTGACCGGATTCCTGAATTGGCAGAATGCACAGCGCCTCACCCGTCATTGCGGTTGCACTTGCTGCGGCCATATCAGAATTCCGATTTTCGTTACAGTAATCCTGAACCAACTGATTTACTTCATCGCTTGCACAGGCATCAGCTGACCAGAGCAGCAGCCCGTTGCGATCATGGATGGCGATGTTGTGCGCACGTGGTTGCAACATCCGTAGCAACTGGCCATAAGGATCCAGCGATGTAGGAGCGATTTCTGCGACCGCGTTTGATCCGGTCGGTGCTTTATCTGGCGCTTGATCTGAATATTCCCTGCTCACGATTCATACCCCTTGTAGTTCCTGAAAATGACTGGTTCATGCATGCAGGGCTTACATGCTATTCATCTGAGCAGAGGGAGTTGTGCGCTACTTAACGCTGCTGGAAATAGTAAAATGCAGTGACCCCATTTATCTGAATAACCGTTAACTGCATCACACTATTTTCTCGTGAGAGGTAACCGGATTCACTTCCTCTGCTGAATCAGGGTTTACCTAACCAGTTGAACGGATCAACGGGCGTCTTGCCATTGCGGATTTCCAGATACACCCCGCTGCGTCCATTCAGGCCGGTATCACCGGATGCAGACAACAGATCTCCCCGGGCAACCTGTTCACCGACTTTTCTGAAAAGCTGTTCGTTATGCCCATACAGACTCATGATGCCGCCACCATGATCCAGCACCAGCAACAAACCCAGTCCCGGTAGCCAGTCGGAATACAGCACACGGCCAGCCGCAGGAGCTCGCACCTCTGCACCAGCACTCGCGCCAATCACCAGACCTTCCCATTTAAGCGGGCCGCCTGATCGCAGTTGCCCAAAGCGGGCCAGCACCTCGCCCCTCACCGGCCAGGGCCATGTACCGCGCCCTGCAGGAGCGGTTGATGAAGTGGATTTGCTACTGGATTGCACACGGGACTGTGCTGCCGCACGTTCCATAGCCTGACGCAATTCGTCCAGCAATCGTTCCAGAGACTTGGCTTCTGCCTGTAATTTGCTGAGTCGCTGGGCTCCGGTTTTCAGTTTTGATTCAACCTGAGACAGCGTATTTGCCCGCTTCTGGCGTGCCAGCGCGAGCTCTTTTGCTCTGCGTTCACTCTCCGTTTCGATGCCACGCAGCTGATCCGTCTCAGCCACGATGCGTTCCTTCAGCAAAGCGATATGGGCGAGCTGTTCATCAATCGACTTGATATGTTCAGCACGAGCACGACCAAAGTATCCGTAGTAGCTCAGCATGCGACCCAGCTGGGCCGGGTCCTGCTGGTTCAGCAGTAGCTTGAGCTGCTCCGCCCTGCCATTCATGTAGCTCAACCTGAGTTCGCGGGCCAGCGCCTCGCGCTCAAGCAGTATTTTGGCCTCTGCCAGTGATTGCTGGGATTGCAAATCCTGAAGCTGCAGCTCGGAGCTGTGGCGTCGGCTACGTACTTCGGCAAGCTGACCGCGTGCTGTCTGGATACTTTCGTCAGCCTTCTTCAGTTCACCGACCAGAGAGTCACGGCGTTCCGCGTCTGACTGGATGGATTTCCGGACACTTTCGATGCCTTCCCGCACCTGTTTCAGCTCGTTTTCCTTCGCTTTGGCGGTATCGCGGGTGGCAGACCAGCTGACGCCTGCCAGCAGCATCGCCAGCAACAGGCCGGCGCAGCAGAGCGCGGCTCGCGACCGGGTCACGACTGCTATACTGCGCGCCCTTTGTTGTTCAAGCTCCAAACTAGAAGTACTGCTCATGGATCGCTTTCTGGAATATCTTAACCACCACCTGTATCTCGTAGGTGGCACTGTCATTGTCGCAGCAATCGCCATCGGGTACGAGCTACGGCAGCACCTGCAGAATGCCAGCGGCATCAGCACCAATGAAGCCATTGTGCTGCACAACAAGGGCGGACTGATACTGGACATCCGCACTGAAGAAGAATTCGCCGGCGGCCACATTGTGGATGCACGCCATATTGTGCTGGACAAGCTGGCTGACAGTCTGGAATCGATAAAAAAGTACCGCGAAAAAGCGGTGATTGTCTGCTGCGAAAGCGGCGCGCGTTCCAGCCAGGCAGCCAGGCTGCTCAAGACGCAGGGCTTTCAGAATGTATACAACCTGAGTGGTGGCCTGGCCGCATGGCGACAGGAAAATCTGCCGCTGATCAGCAAGACCGGCCAATCCTGACTGGAAGGGACATACAGATGAGTTCACCCGAAATTGTCATGTACAGCACTTATGCTTGCCCGTACTGCGATCGTGCCCGGCAGCTTTTTGAACGCAAGCAGGTAGCCATTCAGGAGATCAAGATTGATGATGATCCCGAACAACGCATGGTGATGCTGCAACGTTCCGGCGGACGACGCACTGTGCCGCAGATATTCATTGGCGACCTCCATGTTGGCGGGTTCGACGATCTTGCCGCTCTTGACCGCAAGGGTGAACTGGATCCGCTGCTGGGGCTGTCTCATAAGTAGTCTGCCAATGATCCTGCTCGCTCAACATTTCTTTCCTTCGGCCCGGGTACACGTATGACTGATAAAGCAAATCAAGCCAATGGCGCCACTGACACCAATGCGCCACACATTGAACCTTATGTGTACCTGAAGGATGTTTCCTATGAAGCACCTAATGGCCCGCATGTCCCTGAAGGCGCCACTACACCCAGCGTCACCATGGACGTACAGACCACCATCAACCAGCTCGGTGCCGAAGTTTTTGAAGTAGTGGTGAGCGTGAATGTGCGTTCTGTTGTTGCAGACAAAACAATCTGGCTGTGTGAAGTGAAGCAGGCCGGGTCGTTTGCATTGCGCAACATTGCCTCTGGCGAAGTTCGCCGGCTCCTCGGTGTGTTCTGCCCCAATTACCTCTGGCCTTACGCTCGACAGACCATTTCTGATCTGCTGGTTAAAGGTGGCTTCCCGCCGTTCCTGCTGCCACCGGTCAATTTTGATGCGCTGTTCGATCAGACGAATCAGCAGGATGTAATGGATGCGCCTGCCCCAAGCGTCACGGTCAACTGAGTTGTGACGACAGCTACCCCGATCTGCATTATCGGTGCGGGCTCATGGGGCACCGCATTGGCAATCCAGTTCGCCCGAACAGGGCGCCCCACCCGCTTGTGGTGCCGTGATGCAGCACAGCTGGCCAGCATGCAGCACGAGCGGCGCAATCTGCGTTATCTGCCAGATGCGACCTTTCCAGCTGCCCTGCAGGTTGAGGCGGATCTGGCATCAGCCATGCGCGACTGCCATGAAATTCTGATCTCCGTTCCCAGTCATGCATTCCGGTCTGTGCTTACGTCGATCAAGCCATTGCTGCAACCCGGCATCCGGCTGGCGTGGGCCACCAAGGGCTTTGAATCGGATTCCGGGAAATTGCCGCATCAGGTTGCAGCTGAGGTGCTGGGTGCAGATTTGCCCATGGCGGTGCTATCCGGCCCTACCTTTGCACGCGAAGTAGGAGCAGGGCTACCGACTGCCATCACGGTAGCGGCTAGTGATGCGGATTTCGCGATGGATCTGGCTACCAGTATTTCAAGTGACCATTTCCGGGCTTACACATCAACCGACCTGATAGGCGTGGAAGTCGGTGGTGCTGTGAAAAATGTACTGGCCATCGGTGCCGCCATTTCTGACGGTCTGGGCTTCGGTGCCAATACCCGCATTGCACTGATCACGCGCGGCCTGGTGGAAATGACCCGCCTCGGCGTTGCACTGGGCGCGCAACGAGAAACCTTCATGGGTCTGGCCGGTCTGGGCGATCTGGTGCTCACCTGCACGGACAATCAATCACGCAATCGTCGTTTCGGACTGGCATTTGCGTCAGGCAAAAGTGCCGAACAGGCGCAGCGGGAAATTGGTCAGGTAGTGGAAGGATTTACCGCTTCCAGCGCCGTCATGAAAGTGGCCATAGAACACCGGGTGGATATGCCGATCTGCAAACAGGTCTACCGCATGCTGCATGAAGGTCTTGCACCACAGACAGCTTTCAGGGAATTGATGAATCGCGGTATCAAGGCGGAAGTGAGCTAAGTCATCTGAAACACTCCTGACTCAGCGCATATAAAACAATGCCCCGTACAAGCAAATTGCCGGGGCATTTTTTCGCAACCAGCATAGCCGGATGCATTTCATTAACTCATGATTATTCTGCTGTAGTAAATACCGTCTGTAGACGACGCTCGGTGAACTTCCAGCCATCCGGCGTGCGCTCATACTTGTCGAAATACTTGCCCATTCTGCTCGGTCCTTTTACTGCAATGGACTCATCTTCCTTGACCGGCTTGTCAGGTGTATTCGTGTACACAGCGATGTATTGAATACCGGTGGCGTGATCCTTATCAATAATGGTGATCTGGCTGGAGGTCATCATGTGCAGACTCCTGCCGTCATGATTCAATCCTTCCACCCGCTTCTGGATCGCTGCGGATCCTTCAGTAACAGCGCCATTCATGATCAATCTGGCATGTTCGGTAAACAGAGCGGCATGCGCCTTGGCATCCCAGTTATCGCGCGTGATGGCATAGTTATCAACCAGTTGCTTGATATCTGCTTTTATCTGCAATGCTTCCGCCGGGCTGACACCAGCCGCATGGACAGTAGTCATCACCATAGTCAAGGCAACCAGCACACAACTCAATCTTTTATAAATTCTCATGATTCACCTCATCTGCATTTGAATATCTGTTCACTCCGACTCACGATCATGCGCGAAACTCATGATGACCGTACCCGCCTGTTTATCCCTGCATATACCTTTCAGACCGACTTTATTTATCAAGACTGAACGCAAAGCTTGGATTACCTGATCCTATAGCACATGAAATACGGCGGCAAACTTTTGAAACCGTACACATGGCGCCTCTCATCAATGCTGGTTTATAGTCCGCAGCATGAGTCTGACTCCTCACGATCTTTCCCGGTACAGCCGTCATCTGGCCTTGGGCGAACTTGGAATAACCGGTCAGGAAAAGCTCAAAGCCGCCCGCGTGCTGGTGGTTGGTGCAGGCGGGCTGGGATCACCTGCGTTGCTGTATCTGGCCGCAGCAGGCGTTGGAACCATTGGTATTGTTGAGTTTGATCGGGTCGACATTTCAAATCTGCAACGTCAGGTACTGTTCGACTCTGCACAGATCGGACAATCAAAAGCACACGCAGCTGCTCATCGTTTGCAGGCACTGAACCCGACGCTCAACATTCAGATTCATGAGGTTGAATTGCAGGCCAGCAATGTAATGACCATTATCGGTGATTACGATTTAGTGCTGGATGGCACCGATCAATTTGCTGCGCGTTACCTTATCAATGACGCCTGTGTGCTATTACGCAAATCACTGGTATCTGCGGCAATTCACCGCTTTGAAGGCCAGCTGTTTACTTATGTGCCGAATCTCGGCCCCTGTTATCGCTGCCTGTTTCCGGCCTCGCCAGCAGAAAATAGTATTCCTAACTGCGCACAGGCTGGTGTACTCGGTGTTCTGCCGGGCGTGATGGGCTCATTGCAGGCAACCGAGGCTATCAAGCTGATTGCGGGTATAGGCGAACCTCTGATTGGCCGCTTGATGACCTATGACGCATTGAGCATGAATTTTTCCGAATTCAAATTTTCAGCACGTTCAGACTGTGCCGTCTGTGGCTTGAATCCATCCATCATTGCACCACAGGACGGGTCAAACAGATGCGATAGCAAACAAGCTGACACCATTTCCATTAACCAGCTGCATGCGCTACTGGAAACCGACAGGCGCAATACCCTGCTCATCGACGTAAGGGAACAGTACGAATTTTCTGCCGGCCACATTGAAGGGGCTGTGAATATACCTCTCTCTGATCTGAGCCATACATCAATTGCCGCAGATGAGTTTTCATCGGTTGTTTTCATTTGCCGCAGCGGTGGACGCAGTGCGCATGCCTGCCAGTGGTTCAAGTCCCACTCGCAGGTCAAGACGCTGAATGCGGCCGGAGGCATGCTGGCCTGGCAACAGGCGATAGACCCGTCAGTGCTGGTTGTCTGAAGAGCTGGCGATCAATTGCCTGGCCGATACAAAACGCTGGAGCATCTGATTAGCGCAACACAATACCGATCAATTAATATGCATTGACGATACATCCACTCGAATCTGCTTCGTTACAGGATTATCATCACAGTCTGCTGCCACCTGATCTGCCCAATTTTCGAGGCGCCCATGAGCGATCCAAAACACCTGTCCACAACCCGCCGTGATGCCATCAAGCTCGGACTTTATTCGGGAATGGCTGCTTTGGGATCAAGCGGGATCAGCAATGTATTTGCCGAAGACAGCAAGCTGCCGCTGATTACCAAGGTGGTTCCCTCTACCGGCGAAAAGCTGCCTTGTGTTGGCATCGGCACCAACTCATTTACGGTCGCTGACGTCCCCAATTTGCAGGCAGTGCTCAAGCGTATGCATGATCTGGGCGGAATTTTTGTGGACACCGCATCCGCATATCGTGAAAGTGAAGCTGCCATTGGTACCGCAGTTGATAACCTGAAAATGCGCGACCAGTTTTTCATCAGCAGCAAGATCAGCGGCGGTGAAAAGAATGAGGCGAAGATGGGCGATCTTGGCGGCGTGAAAAGTTTTGACCGCTCTCTGGAAAGACTCAGAACAGACCGGCTGGATCTGCTGATGGTGCACAACATGCTGAATGCGGATGAACTCATGCCAAAGCTTCAGGCATGGAAAAAGGCTGGCAAGATCCGTTACCTGGGTATCACCACTTCGGAAGACACGGATCACGCGCAACTTGTTCAGTACATGAAGAAGTACCCGCTGGACTTCGTTGAAGTGAACTATTCGATTGCTTACCGCAATGCAGAACAGACAGTACTTCCCACTGCGCTGGATCGGAAAATTGCTGTGGTGGTCAATTTGCCGTTTGGCGGCAAGCACGAAGAAAATCTGTTTCTGAATAACAACCGGGTTCTGCCAGCCTGGGCGGCCGACATCAACTGCAGCAGCTGGTCAGAATTCCTGCTCAAGTTTGTCATTTCGCATCCTGCAGTTACCGTCGTAATTCCGGGTACAACCAAGATGGAACATATGGAATCGAATATTCAGGCCGCCCACGGTGTACTGCCTGACGCTGCCATGCGCAAACGCATGGCGGATGCGTGGAACGCCTGATAAACAGTTATCCGACTGAAGCTTGCAAGGCGGGCTGAAAGCCGCCCTGCAAGCGCTGGCAGACAGAATCAGCGCGCTGGTTTACGGAACTTCAGCAGAAACTTGTCGCTCTTGCCGTTCATATCAAACACTCTGGCTGTGTGCGGATCATCTGCGTTGTGCAACACGTCGCTGGCGCTATCAAATACAAAGCCAGCGCTGAGGACATCCTTTTTCACCTGCTCCACGTCAATGCGGTGCAGCGTTTCTGTATCGCGGCCGCCAGAACCTGCTTCAGCCGCATGATCTTCCACGAGATACACCCCACCTGGCTTGAGTGCGTCATATACCGCCTTGTTAAACTTTTTCATGTCAGGCGAACCGAACATCTTGTTGTTCAGATCATGATAATTTTCTGAGGTCCAAACCAGATCGAGTCCACTCTGCAGGCTTAATTCAGCCGCATTGCTGGCACCCGCCGTGATGTTGTCACAAGGAGATTTAGCTGCTGCAGTAGGTGCTGCACCCATTGCATCTGAAGCAACATCAGGTGGCGGGCGGCTGACCTGTACTGTGCGATTGATATTCATGGTGTATACGTGGCCCTGACTTCCCACGATGCGACAGAACAATTGTGAAAAGTACCCACGCCCCGGGATCAGCTCGCCCACCTTGTCACCCGGTTTGACCCCCGCAAACGTCAGCACTTCAGCAGGCTTGCGAGCCGCATCGCGCTGAATGTCCGCTGCAGGCCGAGAACTATCCGCCACGGCTGAAGCAATGTAGGTGGGAATGGCGGGCGTTGCAGCGAGTCCAATGGTTGTAGTCAGCAGCCCCGCTATCAGGGCAGTGGACAAGGTTGAGGAACGCATGATGATTCTCTCCGGATCAGGTTGATAAACGCCATCAACAGTCAATTTTGTGTCGTGATGGTATCCCACTCTCAGGCGGGACCGACTCCGGTATTGTGAAAAATTGCCAGCGCGCCCAGATGAGGAATCTGGCGAAGCGGGAATCGAACCACCCAAAAGTACTCAGGTTCCCTTGTACATGAGAAACTATGCATGGCCATCGGGGGATGGTCTGAAAATGACAATTACAGGTTTGAGCACATGCACTCATCCGCCATTCATATTACTGCCGCAAAGGCCGAATCCATCCCGGTGCTGGTTGAACTGATGCGTCTTTACTGGGAGTTCGAGCAGATAAGGGGATTTTCAGCGTCCCATGCCGAACACTTGCTGCGATGTTTCTTCACTCACCCTGAACTCGGTCGTGGCTGGATTGCCTACAACGATCAGCAGGTACTGGGATATCTGCTTTGCAGTTGTGTATTCAACTTCGAACATGGTGGACTCACTGCAGCCATTGATGAGCTATATGTTGTTTCAGAAGCTCGGGGTCAGGGCGTGGGTCAACTGCTGGTCAAAACTGCCGAGCAGAACATGCGTGAATTAGGCTGCGTCCACATTGAAATGGAAGTCGCAATCACTAATGTGCGAGCGCAACGTTTTTATTCGCTGCTCGGGTTTGCCACCCGAGCAGGTTATAGCATGATGCACAAGCCGCTCACTGATTAGCGGCTCAGCGCCCGTAATAGGCAGTAAAACCTGTCTTGCCAAGCTGGTTTGCATTGATCATGAATCCTGCCAGTGCTGCAGTAGCATCTGCCGGGACATCCAGCTTTGGCACTTTCAAGGCAAACAAAGTGAAGATATAGCGATGCGGTTTGTCGCCTTGCGGGGGACAGGCGCCGCCGAAACCCACCGTACCAAAGTCAGTGCGAATCTGCTGACTGCCTGCGGGCATCAGCTTGCCGTCCGCAGTCCCTGCGCCTGTTGCGATGCTGGTGCTGGTGGCAGGAATGTTGATCACCATCCAGTGCCACCAGCCGCTGCCCGTAGGCGCATCGGGGTCATACACTGTCAACGCATAACTTTGAGTTCCACTCGGCGCACCGCTCCATGACAACTGCGGTGATATATTGCTGCCACTGCATCCAAAGCCGTTGAACACCTGGGCATTACTGAAGGTTGCCCTAGGTGCAACATCGGTACTTTTCAGCGTGAATCCCGCAGCAAAGGTGCTGGTTGCAGACAGGATGCCCATCAAACCAATCAACAGTTTTTTCATGATAACGATCTCCAGAATAACTCAGCGATACAGATTGATCTCATCTCGAGACGCCATGGCAACACGACGCGCGGCCTGCGCAAAATCATCCCCAGAGCCAGCATAGAGCACAGCACGTGAGGAACTGATGATCAGGCCAGTACCTTCAGCGGTCTTGCCTGCTTTCACCAGAGCCTGCACATCTCCGCCCTGTGCGCCAACACCCGGCACCAGCAGTGGCATGTCACCGACCACTTCACGCACCTGGCGCATCTGTTCTGGCCAGGTCGCCCCCACCACCAGCAGACAGTTCCGGTTGCTGTTCCATTCATTTGACACCTTGCTGGCAAGATGCAGGAACAGCGGTTTACCGTCGATCTGCATGTCCTGTAAATCCTGAGCGCCTGCATTCGATGTTCTGCACAGAATGACTACACCTTTATCCGCATAACGGGTAAACGGGGTAATGGAATCACCACCCAGATAGGGATTCACTGTGACCGCATCAGCCTGATAGCGTGCGAAAGCTTCCAGTGCATATTGATCGGCAGTACTGCCGATATCGCCGCGCTTGGCATCCAGAATCACAGGAATGTGCGGATACTGGGCTTTCAGATATTCGATGGTCATCAGCAACTGATCTTCGGCTGACTGTGCCGCGAAATAGGCGATCTGCGGTTTATATGCACACACCAGATCATGTGTGGCATCGATGATTGCTTTATTGAATTCGAATATGGCGCGTGAGCTGCCGCGCAGCTGAGCTGGCAGCTTGACTGGATCAGGATCGAGTCCTACGCATAGCAGGGAGTTGCTGAAGGACCAGGCGGCCCGCAGTTTGTCGTTGAATTTCATAGGCTGTTCAAATCAGTCAATGCTCAATGCGAAGCCTAGTGCATGCGAGCATAAAAACAAGGCCACCTGAAGCATCTTTCGATGCAAAGCAGATGGCCTCGCAGGCTATGAACGCAATTAGCGCTTTGCCAGCAGATTACGGATTTCTTCCAGCAGCACTTCCTGCTTTGTAGGTGGAGGCGCAACAGCCACTTCGGGCTTCTTGAGCTTGTTGATGGCACGGATGGCCATGAAGATGACGAAGGCGATAATCACAAAATCAACAGTAGCCTGCACAAACAAACCATACTTGAGCAAAACCGGCTTGCCATCGGGAGCAGTACCAATCTGTGCAGCAAGCTCCGAGAAATTAACACCACTGGTCAGCAGACCCAGCACAGGCATAACTACCGCATCGACAAATGCCGACACGATCTTGCCAAATGCACCACCGATCACGACACCGACTGCCAGATCGATAACATTGCCACGCATGGCAAATTCTTTGAACTCTTTAGCCAGACTCATCGGGATTCCTCCATTTCAGATGTTGTTGGTTTTCATTTCATTAGGCGCGTGCCTGATGCCACCATAAGGCAACAGCTTAACAATAACACCTTGCCTGCTATCCCATGCGGGAATTATTACCGACAAAACCTTGTGGCTTTTCTCTTTGACAGCACGCACTTGCCTGCAAATGCAAACAGCCCCGCTGATTCACAATGGGGCTGTTTGATTCGATGCTGGCTCATTCCTGATCAGGGCAGGTCGGTTGCACCCATCAGGTAACGGTCGCATTCCCGCGCCGCACCCCGACCTTCGTTGATGGCCCACACCACCAGACTCTGGCCGCGACGGCAATCACCTGCGGTAAATACACCCTTGAGGCTGGTGTTGAATTTGCCATGCTCAGCCTTGATGTTAGTACGGGCATCCGTATCAACTTTCAGCGCCTGCACCAAGGGCTGTTCGGGACCAAGGAAGCCCATCGCAAGCAATACCAGCTGTGCCGGTAACGTTTTTTCGGTTCCTTGCTGTTCAACCGGAATGAACTGACCCTTGTCGTTCTTCTCCCACTTGATCTGTACGGTAACCAGTTCTTTCACTGCACCGCCGGCATCGGCAATGAACTTCTTGACGGTTGTTTGATAAACACGGGGATCATCACCAAATCTGGCTGCTGCTTCTTCCTGACCGTAGTCCATCTTGTAAACTTTGGGCCACTCCGGCCAGGGATTATCAGCAGCACGATCCATCGGCGACTTCGGCATGATTTCAATCTGCACAACACTCTTGCAGCCTTGTCGAATCGAACTGCCCACGCAGTCAGTGCCCGTATCGCCACCCCCGATTACCACCACATCCTTACCCTTGGCACTGATGGCGCAGGATTCAGGACCTTCACCCAGCACGGCTTTGGTCGTTGCAGTGAGATATTCCATGGCGAAATGCACGCCCTTGAAACCACGTCCTTCAATCGGCAGATCACGCGGCAAGGTTGCACCGGTGCAAACCACTACTGCATCAAAGTCAGTGCGCAGTGATTCTGCAGAAACATTGCCACCCACTTCCGCATTGCACTTGAAAGTAATGCCTTCCTGCTCCATCAGTTTCAGGCGACGCTCAACGACTTCTTTCTTGTCGAGCTTCATATTCGGGATGCCATACATCAACAGACCACCCGGACGATCGGCTCGCTCGAATACTGTCACCAGATGACCGGCACGATTCAGCTGCGCAGCTGCGGAAAGCCCTGCAGGACCGGAACCGATCACGGCCACTTTTTTTCCAGTGCGTACCTTGGGCGCCTCAGGTACGACCCAACCTTCTTCCCAGCCACGATCAATGATGGTGTTCTCGATGTTCTTGATGGTGACGGGTGGATTGTTGATGCCCAGCACACAGGAACCTTCGCACGGAGCGGGACACACACGTCCAGTAAATTCAGGGAAGTTATTTGTCTTGTGCAGACGGGTCAGCGCTTCCTGCCACAGTCCGCGATAAACCAGATCGTTCCATTCAGGAATCAGGTTGTTGACCGGGCAGCCGGAGGCCATACCACTGATCAGCTTGCCGGTATGGCAGAACGGCACACCACAATCCATGCATCGCGCGCCCTGATTGCGCAGGCGTTTATCATCCATGTGATGATGGAATTCTTTCCAGTCCTTCACTCGTTCAGTGGGACTGCGATCTACTGGCAATTCACGCAGGTATTCGATAAATCCGGTTGGCTTACCCATCTGTCAGTCTCAATCTTGCAAAATTATTCGGTTTGGCCGTAAGGGCGAGCCATCTCGCCCCTGCCGCTGATCAGCCGCCGCCCACGCGAGCCACATCACGCACGTTCTCTTCAAACGCAACCATGATGGCGTCTTCGCCTGTGAGGCCCTGTTCTTCGGCTCGCCTGATGCCGGCCAGCATGCGCTTGTAATCCTTGGGGATTACTTTCACAAACTTGGGCAGGTACTTGTCCCAGGCATCAAGCACCTGCTGTGCCCGATCGCTCTTGGTGTAAGTACGATGCTTCTCGATCATGGCACGCACCTCGGCGATTTCGGCAGCGTCTTCCAATGCTTCAATGTGCACCATGGCCTTATTGATTTGTGCATTGAAACTGTCCGAATCATCCAGAACGTAAGCAACACCGCCAGACATACCGGCAGCAAAGTTACGGCCGGTCCTGCCCAGAATCACAACTCGTCCACCGGTCATGTATTCACAGCCATGATCGCCGACTGCTTCAACGACAGCACTGACACCGCTGTTGCGTACCGCAAAGCGTTCACCTGCCATGCCGCGAATGTAGACCTCACCACTGGTTGCGCCATACAGGGCCACATTGCCCACGATGATATTGTGCTCGGCCTTGAAGCGTGCCTTGTCGGACGGATAAATGATCAGCTTGCCGCCTGACAGACCTTTACCGACGTAGTCATTCGCATCACCTTCAAGATTGAAGGTCATACCCTTCGGTACGAAAGCTCCAAAGCTCTGTCCTGCTGAACCCGTAAACTTGATGCGTACGGTGTCTTCCGGCAGCCCGGCGGGACCCCATTTGCGGGTGATTTCGCTTCCGGTGATGGTGCCCACCACTCGATTGACATTGCGTACGGTCAACTCACCCGTCACCTTTTCACCACGCTCAATGGCGGGCTTGCAGATATCAAGCAATCGGGTGACATCCAGCGACTTGTCCAGACCATGATCCTGTTCGATCTGGCAGTAACGGCCCACTTCAGGACCTGCATCCGGCTGATACAGGATATTGCTGAAGTCAAAGCCCTTGCCCTTCCAGTGTTCGATTGCCTTCTTGGGTTCGAGCACATCCACACGGCCCACCATTTCATTGATGGTGCGGAAACCCAGTCTGGCCATCCATTCGCGCAGATCCTGAGCAATAAAGCGCATGAAGTTCACAACATGCTCAGGCTTGCCTGCAAATTTCTCGCGCAGCTTCGGATCCTGTGTAGCCACACCGGCGGGACAGGTATTCAGATGGCAGACTCGCATCATGATGCAACCGGTTGCCACCAGCGGTGCGGTAGCAAAGCCGAATTCTTCAGCACCCAGCAGAGCAGCAACCACCACATCACGGCCTGTCTTCAGCTGGCCGTCGGTTTCTACAGCGATGCGGCTACGCAGATTGTTGAGCACGAGGGTCTGATGCGTTTCAGCCAGGCCAAGCTCCCATGGCAGACCGGCATGTGTGGTGGAGGTCAGCGGCGATGCACCGGTACCACCATCGTAGCCGGAGATCAGCACCACATCGGCATGTGCTTTCGCCACACCGGCGGCGATGGTGCCTACGCCCACTTCAGCTACCAGCTTCACGCTGACACGGGCTCTGCGGTTACTGTTCTTCAGATCATGAATCAGCTCGGCCAGATCTTCGATGGAATAGATGTCGTGATGCGGCGGCGGTGAAATGAGACCTACGCCCGCTGTGGTATGACGGGTCTTGGCCACCCACGGATACACTTTGGAGCCGGGCAACTGACCACCTTCACCGGGCTTTGCGCCCTGTGCCATCTTGATCTGCAACTCGCGCGCATTGACCAGATAATTACTGGTGACGCCAAAGCGACCCGAAGCCACCTGTTTGATAGCAGAGTTGGCGCTATCGCCATTCGGCAATGGCACAAAACGGGCCGGATCTTCACCGCCTTCACCGGTATTGCTCTTGCCGCCAATGCGGTTCATCGCAATTGCCAGGGTCTCATGAGCCTCCTTGCTGATGGAGCCATAGCTCATCGCACCGGTCTTGAAACGTTTGACAATATCTTCAACTGACTCCACTTCATCCAGTGGCACAGGATCACGCGGCTTGAAGTCGAGCAGGCCGCGCAAGGTTGCCAGCTGCTTTGACTGATCATCGATCAACTCGGCATAAGCCTTGTAAGTCTGGTAACTGCCAGTACGCACCGACTTCTGCAGACGATGGATGGATTCCGGATTGAACAGATGATGCTCACCTTCAGAGCGCCACTGATACTGGCCGCCTACCGGCAAGGTGTGGCCGTTCACCTGACGCGCCGGGAAGGCCGTGCCATGCCGCATCAACACTTCACGTGCAACGAGTTCGATACCGATACCGCCGATACGCGAAGCAGTGTTGGTGAAATACTCATCCACCACTTCCTGATGCAGCCCAACGGCTTCAAAGACCTGCGCACCGTGATAGCTCTGTACGGCAGAGATACCCATCTTGGACATGACCTTGACCACGCCCTTGGTGGCGGCCTTCACGAAATTCTTGCAGGCCGTCTTGTGATCCACATTAGGCAGCATGTCTTCGCGGATCATGCCGTCGATGGTTTCGAAGGCCAGATACGGATTGATCGCGCTGGCACCATAGCCCACCAGCAGACAGAAATGATGCACTTCGCGTGCTTCGCCGGTTTCCACTACCAGACTGACGCGGGTGCGGACGCCCGCACGGATCAGGTAATGATGCAGACCGGACACGGCAAGCAAAGAAGGAATCGGCGCGTAATCACGATTTACACCGCGATCACTGAGAATAAGGATGTTGACCTCGTCCTCTTCCACCATGCGTCTGGCCGATTCGCACAGCTCCTCCATAGTCTTGGCCAGACCATTCTCGCCACGCGCCACCTTGAACAGAGAGGACAGCACGCCCACCTTCAAACCGGGCAGCTCCATGCGACGGATTCTGGCGAAGTCTTCATTGGTGAGCACCGGGCCACTCAACTGTACACGACGGCAATCACTCGGCTGCGGTTCCAGCAGGTTGCCTTCCGAACCCAGCCACACTTCAGACGAAGTGATGATTTCTTCGCGGATGGAATCGATAGGCGGATTGGTCACCTGCGCAAACAGCTGCTTGAAATAATCAAACAGCAGACGTGACTTGTTCGACAGGACGGCCAGCGGCGTGTCATTGCCCATTGATCCCACGGCTTCAACGCCATCGCGAGCCATCGGCGTGATCAGGATGCGCTGGTCCTCAAATGTATAGCCGAAAGCAATTTGACGCTGCAGCAGAGTGTCATGATCCGGCAGCGGCACTTCCGGCGCGGCAGGCAGATCTTTCAGCTGAACCAGGTTGTCATTCAGCCATTGACGGTATGGACGCTGGCTGACCACTTCGCGCTTGATTTCCTCGTCATCAACAATGCGCCCCTGCGCCATGTTGACCAGGAACATGCGGCCCGGTTGCAAACGGCCCTTCTGCACCACATCTTCAGGCGGAATATCCAGTACGCCGGCTTCAGAAGCCATCACCACCAGATCATCCTTGGTCACGTAGTAACGCGATGGACGCAAGCCGTTGCGATCAAGAATGGCGCCGATCTGGGTGCCATCGGTAAAGGCGATACAGGCCGGGCCGTCCCACGGTTCCATCAGGCTGGAGTGGTATTGATAGAAAGCGCGGCGCTGTTCATCCATGGTTTCATGACCCGACCACGGCTCGGGCACCATCATCATCACGGCGTGCGGCAGTGAGCGACCAGCCAGCACCAGCAACTCCAGCGTGTTATCAAACATCGCAGAGTCAGACCCATTGGGATTGATGATCGGCGGAATCTTGTCCATGTCTTCGCCAAACAGCTCGGAACGGAACCGGGGCTCACGCGCCCGCATCCAGTTGAAGTTGCCGCGCAGCGTGTTGATTTCGCCGTTATGGGCAATGTAGCGGTACGGATGGGCGCGATCCCAGCTGGGGAACGTATTGGTGCTGAAACGCGAATGCACCAGCGCCAGCGCCGTTTCCATCGTCGGATCAGCCAGATCCAGAAAATATTCTTCCAGCTGGCCGGTGGTAAGCATGCCTTTGTAAACCAGCGTGCGGGTGGACAGCGAACACAGATACCAGAACTCCGCGCCATCAATAGTAGAAGCACGCAGATCGGTATAGGCACGCTTGCGGATCACGAACAGCTTGCGCTCGAATTCCTGCTGGTCTTTCAGATCAGGATGGCGTCCGATGAATACCTGGCGCATGAATGGCTCGGAAGCTTTGGCCGTATCACCCAGCGTCGAATTGTTGGTAGGCACGGTGCGCCAGCCCAGCAGCGTCTGGCCTTCGGACTGAATTATCTGTTCAAACTTGGCTTCCAGACGGCGACGCTTGTTCGGGTCGCGAGGCAGGAACACCAGACCGCAGCCGTATTCACCTTCAGCAGGCAGCTGGATGCTGGTCTTGCTGGCTGCGGCAGCCAGAAACTTGTGGGGCATCTGCATCAGCACACCCGCGCCATCGCCGGTGTTCACTTCGCTGCCGCTGGCACCACGATGATCAAGGTTTTTCAACACCTCGATACCCTGCTGCAGAATCCGGTGTGTCTTGCGGCCTTTAATATCGGCCACAAAGCCGACGCCACAGGCATCGTGTTCGAACTGCGGGTCATACAGACCCTGTTTCTTCGGCCGACCCAGCATGGGTGACATACCCACAGCAGCGTCGTCATGAGCAGAAACAGCCCCGGGAGCGGCCAGGGGCGAATGAGCATCAGGAGGCATAATCGCGGACATCGGGAATACTTACCGGTTTACAAATCGGGGGTGAGCCAGTTTACGGGGTCGAGCACTTTAGCTAAAGCTCTTTCCACTGCCTAGATGCAGGAAAAATATCGGGAATGACCTCCCGCCGGCCGGCAATTGCGGCAGATTGGGGCAGGACACGCAAATTCGCCTGTAATCCTGCACAAAAAAAATGCGCCGCCTGCGGGGAAGACGCAGGGCGGCGCTACCGTCAACTCATCTCTGCCGCCAGTTCCGCGCGGCAGGTCGCGAATGCAATGCTGTCAGGAAGCGATGGGGAGCTGCTGCAGCTCCATTTCATAACCGACCACCTCACGGGAAAAAGGATCCAGTATCGGCTTGGTGCTACGGAAGTACCCCGCAGCTGCTTTCATTTCCTTCTCCTGGAAGGTCTCACGCCACGCTGAGGGATGGCTGACCGGCTCCAGTGCCAGACGACCATCGGCATACCGGACCAGCAACATCGTACCGGTAGCAACATAATCATTTTGCATGTCGTGTGTCGTGCCATCCGGCAACACCACGGCCATGACTTCTGGGGTATCAGTTGATTCAACGGTGCGCATGCCCTTATGACTCCTTGAAATTCTCTATGTCCATACCTTCAGCAAGCGCTGTGCCATTTGCAGATCCGAGAGATCACCGTCGTAATCTCAAGCAATATCAACCACTCATGAACTGCTACCGGCGCGCATGGCCGGATATGAAGTGACACAGTTTGTCAGTAACCGACACGAAGCGCCTGATTGACCGCATGGTCGCTATTGGCTCAGGTAGTCCTGCCGCTAGCAGCTTCAGCGGCATTTTCGTTGTTTAATACGCACCAAGTTTGGCGCTGCAAACCACCATGTATTAAAGTCCCGGGACAATCAAACGGATAGCAATGCGCATGACGCCCGAAGCCAAGGCCCGCCAACTGATCGACCATAAGCTGGAACAAGCAGGCTGGGCTATTCAAGACACCAAGCAGCTCAACCTGGGTGCGGCGTCGGGCGTTGCCGTTCGCGAGTATCCCACCGACACTGGCCCGGCCGACTATGTGCTGTTCGTCAATCGTCAGGCAGTAGGCATCATTGAAGCCAAGCGCGACGAGGCCGGCGAGAACATCACCGCCGTTGAGCTGCAAACCGAACGCTATGCCCATTCAACCTTGAAATGGCGCAAGGACAACACGCCCTTGCCCTTCCTGTTTGAAAGCACAGGCCAGATCATCCGCTTCACTGATGGCCGCGATCCGTATCCACGCTCACGCGAGCTGTTTCACTTCTACCGTCCCGAGCAACTGGCCGAATGGTTCAGCGAACCCGACACGCTACGCACACGCCTGCTCAAGCACATGCCCGTGCTGCCCACACGCAACCTGCGGGATTGCCAGATCAGCGCCGTCACTGGGCTGGAAAAATCGCTTGCCGAGAATCGTCCGCGCGCTCTGATCCACATGGCTACCGGCGCGGGCAAAACCTTTACCGCCATCACAGCTGTGTATCGGTTGCTCAAATTCGCCAATGCCAAACGCGTACTGTTCCTCGTCGATACACGCAATCTTGGTAAGCAGGCGCATCAGGAATTCATGGCCTACACACCGCCGGACGATGGCCGCAAGTTCACCGAGCTGTACAACGTGCAGCGTCTGAGTAGCAGTCACATCGATCCGCATGCCAAGGTGTGCATCAGCACCATCCAGCGCATGTACTCCATTCTTTCCGGCGAGGAAATTGATGAATCCGCCGAAGACACCTCGCTCAACGAAGTGCAGTTGCCCGACAAGGCACGGCTGGTGCGTTACAACGCATCTGTGCCGATTGAAGATTTCGATTTCATCATCATCGACGAATGTCACCGGAGCATTTACAACCTGTGGAAACAGGTGCTGGACTATTTCGATGCCTTTCTCATCGGACTCACGGCGACACCCGACAAGCGTACCTTCGGCTTCTTCAATGAGAACATCGTGGCCGAGTACAACTACGAAAACTCGGTGGCCGATGGCGTCAATGTTGCCTACGACGTGTTCGAGATCGAAACCGAACTTACCAGGAAAGGCGGCGTGATCGAAGCGAAAGAGTGGGTGGACCATCGCGATCGGCAAACCCGCAAGAAGCGCTGGGCCGAACTCGACGAAGACACCGCCTACACCGGCAAAGACCTCGACCGCTCCGTGGTCAATACCAGCCAGATTCGCAAAGTCATCGAGACCATGAAGCACGCGGTTGAAACGCAGATCTTCCCCAGCCGCAAGGAAACACCCAAGACGCTGATATTCGCCAAGACCGACAGTCATGCCGATGACATCGTAAACATCGTTCGCGAGGTGTACGGGCAGGGCAATGCCTTCTGCAAGAAAGTCACTTATAAAGCTGAAGAAGACCCGGACAGTGTGCTGGCCAGCTTCCGCAACGACTTCTACCCACGCATGGCCGTCACCGTAGACATGATCGCTACCGGCACCGATGTCAAACCACTGGAAATCCTGCTGTTCATGCGCGACGTGCGCAGTCGTGGCTATTACGAACAGATGAAAGGCCGTGGTGTGCGCAGCCTCGACTTTGAATCACTGCGCAAAGTATCCAACAGCGCCGACAGCGCCAAGAGCCGCTTCGTATTGATCGACGCCGTAGGCGTAGAAAAATCCTGCAAGACCGACGCGCGCCCACTGGAAAAGAAGCCCGGCGTGCCGCTCAAAGACCTGCTCACCAGCATTGCCATGGGCGCCCGTGATGAAGAAACCGTATTGAGTCTGGCCAATCGTCTGGTGCGACTGGCCAAGCAGCTCGACCCCAAAGCGCAGGCACGCATCGAACAACAGGCCGGCGGCCTGAGTGTGGGCACACTGGGCAAGATGCTCATTAACGCGCTCGATCCGGATCGTATTGCTAATACCGCCATTGCCAACGCCAAGGCCAAAGGCATCAGCCGCAGCGAAGATGACCTGACCAAGCAGGAACTGGACGAAGCCCGCGCCCAATGTTTGCTGGAAGCCTGCAAGCCCTTCGACAAACCTGAGCTGCGTGATGAAATCGAATCTGCCCGTCGCGAACGCGAGCAGATCATCGACCATGTGAACCTGGATCAACTCACCTTCGCCGGTTACAGCGCACAAGCCGAAGCACAGGCGCAGCAAGTCATCAACACTTTCACCGACTACATCGCCCAGCACAAGGATGAAATTCAGGCCTTGAGTTTTTTCTACCAGCAACCCTATCAACGCCGCGCGCTCACTTACGACATGATCGAAGCCCTGCACGATGCACTATCGCGCCCGCCGCTGATGCTCACCACCGAACGCCTGTGGTCTGCCTATGCGCGTATCAAACAGGCGCAGGTGAAAGGCGCAGACCTCAAACGCCAGCTCACCGATCTGGTGGCGCTGGTGCGCTTCGCCATTGGCCTCGATACCGAACTCAAGCCCTTCAAGGACAGCGTGGACAAACGTTTTCAGGAATGGATCTTCCGCCACAACGCGCAGCGCGCCACGTCCTTCAACGCCGAGCAAACCGACTGGCTGCGTATGATCAAGGACCACATTGCTTCGAGTTGCTGCATCACCCGCGACGACTTCGACTACGCCGAGTTCGCCAACAAGGGCGGCTTGCAAAAGGCGTGGTCGCTGTTTGGTAAAGACCTGGATGCGGTGATGGCGGAGATGAATGAGGGATTGGTGGCGTGAGTTCTGATTTGCCGATTGGATGGATATCAGCTCCGCTTGATCACTGTGTTGAGCCACGAAGTGAGCGAGTTAAGCCTAGTGATTTCAAGGGTGCTCCATACATTGGGCTGGAGCACGTTGAGCCACACACAAACAAACTTCTCGCGACAGTGCATGCGGAGACCATGTCGAGTAGTGCGGCTCGCTTCTACGTTGGTGATGTTCTCTATGGACGACTACGCCCATATCTGAACAAAGTGCTGCTTGCTCCTATAGATGGATTGGCGTCTGCTGAATTCATCGTCCTTCCGGAGATGGGCGCTATAAATGCGCGTTTCTTGCTTTGGCGAGTCTCCGCCAGTGACTTTGTCGAGTTCGCATGTTCTCAATATGAAGGCGACAGGCCAAGGGTTGCTTTTGAGAAACTCGGGAAGTTTCATATTTTGCTCCCTCCTCGTGCCGAACAAACCCGCATCGTCGCCAAGCTGGAAGAACTGCTGTCCGACCTCGATGCCGGTGTGGCGGAACTGAAAGCGGCACAACGCAAACTCACGCAGTACCGTCAGTCCCTGCTCAAGGCGGCGGTTGAAGGTGCGCTGACTGCGGAGTGGCGTGACTAAAATCAACCAAAGGAAACCGGCGCACAACTGCTCGACCGTATCCTCAAACAACGCCGCGCCCGCTGGGAAGCCAAACAACTCGCCAAGTTCAAGGAACAAGGCAAAGCCCCACCCAAAGACTGGCAAGCCAAATACCCCGAGCCCGTCAAACCCGACACCACCGATCTGCCGTCGTTGCCGGAGGGATGGGTGTGGGCGAGTGTTGATCAAATCGCAGAAGTCATGCTGGGGAAGATGCTGGACAAGGAAAAGCATAAGTCAGGATCCGTGCTTCCATACCTTCGAAATATCAATGTGAGGTGGGGGACAATAGATACAGATGATGTTCTGACAATGTTTTTCGACAAGCACGAGCTTGGTCGATATGGTTTAGAGGTGGGTGATGTTTTGGTATGCGAAGGAGGCGAACCTGGCAGAGCTGCTGTTTGTGGTGCCGTGCATAAACAACTGAAATATCAGAAGGCTTTGCACCGTGTACGCCTGTTCGGTCTCTACCAGCCGCATCTATTGGCTTTCTACTTGGAGTACCTGGCAAAAACTGGCCAACTAGAACGCAGATTTACTGGAAGCACGATCAAGCACTTCACCAGAGAGAGTTTTATTGAACTTCCGATACCTCTTCCATCGTTCGATGAACAAGAAAACATAGTGTCGATAGTAATGTCAGCGTTAGATAAAGCAGCTATGCAAGATGAGGTATTCGCGCACTCCCTCAAACAATCCGCCGCCCAACGCAAGAACATCCTCAAAGCCGCTTTCTCCGGCCAACTGGTGCCGCAAGACCCGAACGACGAACCCGCCAGTGTGCTGCTGGAGCGTATTCGCGCGGAAAGGTTAGCATTCGGCACACTTGCGGGAAAACGCAGGAACAGCAAATAGGATGGAAAGGCGATGAACTACAACCGGCCATGGAAGAGCTTTGCAGAACAGCTCGACCTACTGAAGTCACGCGGCATGGTTATGACGGACGAGGCCGCTGCCTTGAGTTATCTGGAGCGCATAGGTTATTACCGGCTGAGTGCCTACTGGTATCCATTCCGGGTTTTCCAGTTAATGCAGGACCCAAAGACAAAGCAGATACACCAGAAGCGGACAAATCAGTTTGTTGCCAATACGCAGTTTCTGGATGCCGTTAATCTTTATCTATTTGATAAGGCATTACGCTTGATGATTCTGGATGCGCTTGAGCGCATTGAAGTGGCGATTCGAGTGGATGTGGCTTATTTGCTGGGCAAGCGAGACACGTTCGCACATTTGCGAATCGCCGAGTTGCATCCAGGCTTTGCTGGTAAACGGTTCCATAGCGGTAATACAGCGCATCAGGAATGGCTCACTAAATACACCCGCTTGGTAGATCGCTCCAAGGAAGATTTCGTATTGCACTATCGTAACAATCACGGCCCAGATTTGCCCATTTGGGTCGCGGTAGAAGTATGGGACTTCGGCGCCATGTCACAGTTGTTTGCGATGATGAAGGTGCCTGATCAACAGGCTATTGCCACCAAGTATGGAGTGCAGGATTGGAGAGTATTTCAGTCATGGCTGCGTTCACTAAGCTATTTGCGGAATCTGGTTGCTCATCACAGTCGCGTGTGGAATCGCAATGTAATTGATCAGCCGAAGTTGCCCGCCCATGGTCAAGTTGCCTGGTGTGATGGTTTTATTGGCAAGAATGATCTGATTGCCAAGCCATTCTTGTTGCTGGCGATATGCAGGCATCTGGTATTGCGGATATGTCCGGGTACAGTGTGGCACCACCGGGTAAGGGCTCATCTTGATAGCTTCCCCGGTCAGTTTTCGGACTTGAAACGATCCGTCACTGATGTGGGCACACCGGCACATTGGGAGACTTGGTGGTAGGCAAAATAAAAACCCCCGCGTGCACCCGAAGATGTAGAGGCGAGGGCCGTGTTACTGAGTATTCGTATTCGCTGCCAAGCAAGAGCCTTTTGCGCCAAGTATCCCGAGACTCTAGCCAACCGATGGAAGGGAACGTCAAGGGCACGCAACAGGACTTATCCGCTGATGCGCACTTTAGTGAACTTGGTGCGCGCCGCACAACTAGAAAATTGTCAAGGCGTGCGGCGCTTGGCAAAAAAGCCTTTTCTCTCATGAGCCTACAACCGAGAATGGCGCGATGAACACCTCCACCCTGATCCAGAAAGTCTGGAACTTCTGCCACACCCTGCGCGATGACGGCGTGGGCTATGGCGACTATCTGGAACAGCTGACCTATCTGCTATTTCTGAAAATGGCGCATGAGTACGCGCAGCCGCCGCACAGCCGTGACATCCATATTCCCAAAGACTGCGACTGGACCACGCTACGCAGCAAGAGCGGTGAGCCGCTGGAGGCGCAGTACTTGAAGGTGCTGCACAAGCTGGGCGATGAGCCCGGCATGCTGGGCGCGATCTTCTTCAAGGCGCAGAACAAGATTCAGGACCCGGCCAAGCTGGCGCGGCTGGTGCAAATGATCGATGCCGAAGAATGGCTTGGCATGGATACCGACACCAAGGGCGATTTGTACGAAGGGCTGTTGCAGAAGAACGCTGAAGACACCAAGAGCGGTGCTGGCCAGTACTTCACCCCGCGTGTACTGATTCAGGCGATGGTGGAATGCATGCGGCCCGAACCGATGAAGACTATTGCCGATCCGGCCTGCGGTACGGGCGGTTTCTTCCTGGGTGCTTACAACTGGCTGACGCGGGACGGGCAAACGCTGAATCCCAAACAGAAGCGTTTTCTGCGCCATGAAACATTTTTCGGTAATGAGATTGTCGCCAGCACTCGCCGTATGTGTCTGATGAATCTGTTTCTGCACAACATCGGTGATATGGATGGTGAACCCACGGTGGCTCGGGCCGATGCGCTGATCAGTGAACCGAAAAGTACTTTTGATTACGTGCTGGCCAACCCGCCCTTCGGCAAAAAAAGCAGCATGACCATTACTAACGAAGATGGTGAAGAAGATAAAGACGCGCTGACCTATGAGCGGCAGGACTTCTGGGAAACCACCTCGAACAAGCAGCTCAACTTTTTGCAGCATATCGTCAGCATGTTGAAGATAGACGGTAAAGCCGCCGTAGTGCTGCCGGACAACGTGCTGTTTGAAGGCGGTGCGGGTGAAAAGATTCGCCGCAAGCTGCTGGAGACTTGCGATGTGCACACCATCCTGCGTCTGCCCACTGGAATTTTTTATGCGCAGGGCGTCAAGGCCAATGTAGTGTTCTTCGATAACCAGCCCAAGGACGGCAAGACACACACCAAAGGTGTATGGTTCTACGACCTGCGCACCAATAAGCACTTCACGTTGAAGACCCGGCAGCTGAGCCATGAAGACCTGAAGGACTTCATCACCTGCTACAACCCGGATAATCGCCACACACGCAAGGAAACTGAGCGATTCAAGTTCTATCCCTATGCAGACCTGATGGCGCGCGACAAAGCGAGTCTGGACATTTTCTGGCTGAAGGATGACAGCCTGGACAATCTTGACGACCTGCCACCACCAGATGTGCTGCAACAGGAAATCATTGATCATCTGGAGGCGGCATTGGCCTCTTTCCGCGATGTAGCAAACGGATTACCACGTGGCAAGTGATAGTAGTGCACAGTAGAACTCGCCTTCGCTTATTCATATGAGTGCCCGGATGCCAGACCCATCTGATCCTGCAACACGACTTATTGCCCATCGTGGCAATGCTTTTGAGTTTCCGGAAAACACACTGCCCGCCATGCGATCTGCGCTGGAGCTGGGCGTGCAGCACATCGAGTTTGATGTACACCTGAGTGCGGATGGGGTCCCGATAGTCATTCATGATGACAATCTGCAACGTTGTGCCGGACTGGATCGCGATGCGCTGGCGATGAACTGGCAAACACTTCAGTCGATTTCAGTCCACGAACCGTCACGATTGGGTGAGCGTTTCATAGGTACTTGCATCCCGTCGCTGGCAGAAGTGGTCGCACTGATTACGCAATATCCGCACGCCACAGCCTTTGTTGAATTGAAACGTGCTTCTCTGCGCAGGCATGGCATGGAAGCGGTGGTACAGCAGGTCTGTCAGCTGCTGCTGCCGGTCGCAGCACAGGCGGTAGTCATTTCGTTTGATCTGGAATCACTCATCTACACAAGGAGCACTGCACATCTGCGCACAGGCTGGGTGTTATCCGAGTATTCCGCACAGGCCAGAGGCAGCGCAGAAGCCGCACAGCCTGATTATCTGATCTGCAATCAGGATAAGTTGCCCGCTGATGAATCACCGCTATGGCGCGGCCCGTGGCAATGGGCGCTGTATGAAATCAGCAGTTGTGAGCAAGCCAGTCAGCTGATCTCACGCGGCGCTCAGTTACTGGAAACCATGCAGGTGCGGAAACTGCTGCACGAGTTGCAATCCACCGCTAATCTGTAAGCAACAGACCATAAGGCAACTGATTCCAAAGATGTCCGGATTTGATGTCATCGTAGTAGGCGCCGGTATTCATGGTGCCGGTGTTGCGCAGGCCGCAGCTGCAGCGGGGCACCGCGTGTTGGTACTGGAACAGCAGCACCCGGCGTATGGCACCTCAAGTCGCTCCAGCAAACTGATACACGGTGGCTTGCGCTATCTGGAAACCGGGCAGTTTCGTCTGGTGCGTGAAAGCCTGCATGAACGGGCTCTGATGCTGAAGAATGCACCCGAGCTGGTGCAGCTCAAGCCCTTTTATATTCCTCTGTACCAACAGACCCGACGTCAGCCATGGCAAATTCGCGTGGGTCTGTCTCTTTACGCTGTGCTGGGTGGATTCAGAACTGGCTGTCGCTTCGGCACAGTCAGTCGCAGAGAATGGTCACAGCTGGATGGTCTCAACACCGATGGCCTGCACTCGGTGTTTTGTTATCACGATGCGCAAACCGACGATGCGCTGCTGACTCAGGCCGTATTGCGTTCAGCGCAGAAGCTGGGTGCAACGATCTGCATGCCCGCACAGCTGCAACATGCTGAACTTCATGCGGCAGGAGTTGAAGCTATCTATCTTGAAAACGGGCATGAGCGAACTGCCAGCGGCAAAGTACTGATCAATGCCACGGGACCATGGGTAAATGAAACCCTGAAACGGGTGACACCCGCACAACCGATACATCCCATTGAGCTGGTGCAAGGCACGCATCTGATACTCCCCGGACAGCTCACGCACGGCATCTACTATGTGGAGAGCCCGCGCGATGGGCGCGCGATTTTCGTCATGCCCTGGTATGGACAAACCATGATTGGCACCACTGAAACACGGTATCGTGGCGACCCTGCCGGGGTGCGGCCATTACAAACCGAGATCAATTACCTGATGCAGACTCTGAAGCATTATTTTCCAGCACATCGTCATGATACCCGGCACAGCATCGTACGCAGTTTTGCAGGTCTGCGCGTACTGCCCGCAGGCGCTGGCCACGCATTCCGTCGCCCCCGCGAAACTGTGTTTGCTGTAGATCAGACCGACCGGCCACGACTGTTATCCATCTTCGGTGGCAAGCTCACCGGCTGGCGAGCTACGGCCGAAAAAGTGATGCAGCATGTACAGAGCTCTCTGCCCACATACAAACTTCTGGCGGATACACGTCATATCCGGTTGCTGCCGGAGTAGATAAGGATCTGTTCATGCAAGCGGATGAGCTGCAACAACTCACGGCCAGCCTGACTGAGCTTGCCGAACAACTGGGTGATCTGCCCGATAATGACACTGGCCCGTTATGGCTGGCGCTGGATCAGGGTGGTCACGCCAGTCGTGCACTTGTGTTCGATCAGCAGGGTCGGCAGGTAGCACAGGCGTATGCCGCCATTGGCACACAGCGCACCGGCCCGGATCGGGTTGAACATGACGCAGATGAAATTGTTCAGTCCCTGCTCACGGTCATCAACGATGTTGCACACGCACTGGGTACCGATGTTAATCGGGTGGTCGCAGCTGGACTGGCGACGCAACGATCCAGCGTGGTTTGCTGGGACAGGCGCAATGGTCGCGCATTGTCGCCGGTGCTGAGCTGGCAGGATCGACGCAATACCGCACTGGTCACTCGGCTTATGCCTTACCAAACTGAAATTCAGGCACAGACGGGGCTGGTGCTGTCGCCGCATTACGGCGCGAGTAAACTGCGCTGGTGCTTGGATGAACTGGCCGAAGTACAAGCAGCGCAGCAGCAAGGTCATCTGCAATGCGGCCCACTGGCCAGTTACTTGCTGCACGCCCTGCTGAAAGAGCGGCCGCATGTGGTCGATCCGGCCAATGCCTCGCGCACGCAACTGTGGTCACCGGCAAGCAGAGACTGGTCAGACAAACTGATGGAATGGTTCGGCATTCCTCGTGAGATATTGCCGCGCAGTGTGCCCACCCGCTTTGACTATGGTTCCCTGCCGTTCGCAAACAGAGTGGTGCCATTACGTGTATGCACCGGCGATCAGGCTGCCGTGCCGTTTGCCAACGGGCCACTTCAAGCTAATACCCTCTATGCCAACGTCGGCACGGGTGCATTTGTACTGGCGCCAGTTGATAAGGAAATTGAAAATGCTGCGCCGTTACTGCGCAGCGTCCTGTGTTCAGACAAGGATCACATCATCCATGCACTGGAAGGTACCGTAAACGGTGCGGGCAGTGCCTTGAGCTGGTGGACTGAACGGGCCGGCATTGATGTCTGGCGCAGTCTCAGTACTTTGCATCGGTCAACCCTTGATGGAATGAACCCTCCGCTATTCATCAATGCGGTAGGGGGCATCGCATCACCCTACTGGTTACCCGAAGCTGAATCACGATTCGTCGAAGATTCTGCGAATGATGAGCAAGGGCATCTTGTTGCCATTGTGGAAAGCATTGCGTTTCTGCTCAATGCCAATATCGAACTAATGCGCCTGCACCTGCCTGATCTGAACACCTTGATCATGGGTGGTGGATTAAGCGCCTGCCCCTATCTGGGTGAATGTCTCGCCGATCTGAGTCAACTTAACGTGTACCGTCTGAATGAACGTGAACTGACTGCGCGTGGACTTGCTTATCTGACGGCTGACCAGCCCGCAGGCTGGCGTGTTGATTCACCAGTGCCGGTCATTGCTTCTCAGCCGAATCCGGCCTTGATGAATCGACAGATCCAATGGCGTAAGCTTATAAATTGTTAAGTCACCAAGATTCAGGTCTGATTATGTGACGGCATACGCTTGTGCCATTTCTGGTTACACCAAATGCTCAAGCTCGCCGGGCTCATTCCGATAGAGATCAAAGTGCATCATTTACCGGATACCCAGTGGTATCACGGACCCATTCAAGGAATCATCATGTCTGCCAGCCTGTCCGTCCGTAAAGGTGTTTCGCAGCATCCGGATGCCCGGATCGCTGCCGGTGAACTGTTTGCCGCACTGAATCAACCTGATATCAAACTGGCAATGTTCTATTGCTCGCCAGACTACGATCTGTCCGCACTGGCTGATGCCATGCGACAGCAATTCGGCAATATTCCGCTCATCGGATGCACCACAGCGGGTGAAATTACCCCTAATGGTTATCTAAGCGGATCATTGACCGGATTCAGCCTCGCCTCTTCCGAGCTTGATGTAGCCACAGATGTCATACCACTGGACAAACTGGACAGTACCGCTACCGGAGTTGTCGTTTCCAATCTGCTTAACGTGCTGGGCGATCGTGACGGTCTGCCAGCGAGCGCTACTGATACCTTTGCCTACCTGCTGCTGGACGGACTGGCCATGCAGGAAGAGCTGGTAGTAAGCGTGATTCATCACCACCTGCATGGCATTGAACTGATCGGCGGTTCAGCAGCTGATAAAACCAATTTCAAGGCAACTTACGTTTATTACAACGGCACATTCCAGCAGAACATTGCCGTGCTCAGCCTGATTCGCTCCAATCTGCCATTCAAAGTGTTTCGTACCCAGCACTTTGTGAAGTCCGATCAACGCATGGTTGTTACCAAGGCGGATCCCGCCAAGCGTCGTGTCTATGAGATCAATGGCCAGCCAGCGGCGCGTGAATATGCACGTTTGATCGGTATGGGAACCAGCACACTCACACCGCTTGTGTTCAGTACCTATCCCGTGGTGGTGCGTGTCGGTGGACAATACTTCGTTCGTTCAATCGGATTTGTTGCTGAAGATGAAAGCCTGCAATTTTTCTGTGCCATTGATGAAGGGCTGGTGCTGACGCTGGCCAAGGGCGTGGACATGGTTGTCAACCTCAATGAGGCATTCGACGAAGTTCGTAATGAAATCGGTACTCCACAACTGGTACTAGGCTGTGACTGTATCCTGCGCAGACTTGAAGTGGAGCGCGAAGGCCTGACTGAACAGATTGGCCAGATTTTCATGGACAACAATGTCATCGGCTTTGCCACCTATGGTGAACAATTCAACGCCATGCATGTAAATCAGACGTTCACGGGAGTTGCCATCGGCACTCGCTAGTGTGGCTTTCATACTCATGAATCAAGCCAATCCCGACACCGCTTCCGACCTGCTCGCTGCACGCTGCGCAGAACTGGAGCAGCGGATCGTACAGCTGGAGAAAATCAATCATGTGTTGATGGATCGGGTGGAGCGTGACATTGATGCACAGGGCAATTCATTCTCGATGTTCCAGGGTGCCATTGCCCTGGAAAGTCAGGTAAAGGAACGGACGCTGGCGCTGCAACAGACGCTACGCAAACTTGAACAGACCAACCGGGAATTGCAGGCTTCCAACGAAGCGGCACAGCAGGCAAACCGCGCGAAGTCAGCCTTTCTGGCGGCGATGAGTCACGAATTGCGTACGCCCATGAATGGCGTGGTCGGTATGACAGAAATCCTGCTCAATACTCAACTGAGTTCCGCACAGCAACATTACACCCGCATCATCCAGCGCTCGGCTTTATCCCTGTTGCGCATTCTCAATGACATCCTGGATTTCTCAAAGATTGAAGCCGATCAGCTGCAGACTGAAATGAATGCATTTGATCTGCGTCAGGCGTTTGATAACAACCTGTCGATCCTCAGACCTGAGATTGACAGTAAACGACTGGAGTTAAGCATTGACTGGCCCGCTGAACTGCCGGTGCTGGTACACGGTGACGCACTGCGTTTCACTCAGATATTGACCAATCTGATCGGCAATGCCATCAAGTTTACGGCAGAGGGTTTCATCAGCATCCGAGCCCGGGTGTTGAACCATGATGCATCATCCATTGAATATCATTTTGAAATCACTGACACAGGCGTTGGCATCAAACCTGAAGCTCTTGATCTTCTGTTCACACCATTCATTCAGGCGGACAACTCCACAACCCGCAAGTTTGGTGGTACCGGGCTTGGCCTTGCGATCGTCCGTCGTCTGTGCCGCATGATGGGCGGTGACTGTGGCGCATCAAGCGAATACGGCAAAGGCTCCTGCTTCTGGTTCACCATCAAATTCAAACCCGCGAAGCTATCAGAAGTGATTCAGACACAGCCGCTTAAAGTATTGCCCCAGCCCATATCATTCCGTTCGCGCCAGCTTGCGGTCCTGCTGGTGGAAGATGACAGTATCAATCAGGAAGTGGCCACCGCTTTACTGGAAATGCTGGATTGTCATTGCACAGTTGCAGCCAATGGCCAGATTGCAATTGATTTACTGCAAAGCCCGTCACACTTTGACCTGGTACTCATGGATTGCCAGATGCCAGTCATGGATGGATTTGAAGCCACACGCAGGATTCGTTCAAGTGAATCCGGTTCCAGCCGACATATGCCGATAGTTGCCTTGACTGCAAACGCCATGGTGGGCGACAGAGAAATCTGTCTGGAAAGTGGCATGGATGACTTCATGAGCAAACCATTTCAGCTGAATGAGCTGAAGGAGATGCTGATGAAGTGGTGCCCGGCAGGCAGCATGGCCGATGGCTTTGAATAGTGATGACTTGAGTCGATGCAATAACAGGTAATAAAGCAGTGCAGCCCCAGCTTGATCCGGAAAAAATTAACATGTTGCGAGGCTTGCGCAATGGCGCCTTCCTACCACAACTGCTGCGCACCTATCGTGAACAGTCTTTGTCGCAACTGACAGGCATTCGCAATGCAATTTCAAGCAAAGATGCCGCAACCCTGCGATCCATCACCCATTCGCTCAAATCAGCCAGCATGAGCATCGGTGCAAGTAAGATCGGCTCATTGTGCGCAGATCTGGAAACCCTCGGCCGTGCCGGAAATACTGCGGGGTCGGAACCGATCTGTGCAGAACTGGAACAGCTGCATGCCGCTTTGATGACCGAAACGGAACAGTATCTGTGAACACACCAGTCACACAACAGACCGGCAATAAAGTGGTACTGGTGGTCGATGATGACGACACCACGCGCCTGCTGACCAGCACTATCATGACTGATGCCGGCTATACGGTACTGACCGCCTGTGATGGTGCCGAGGCACTTGAGAAGGTGGCGGAACACAATGTTGACTGCGTCGTGACTGACGTCATGATGCCTAACGTCAATGGCTTCGACCTGTGCAGCATGATTCGCATCCTGCCGGACGGTGACCGCATTCAGATACTGTTCATGACCGGCCTTGATGATCTTGAGTCCATTCAGCGAGCCTATTCTGCGGGTGCCAATGACTTTGCTACCAAGGGCTTTCATCCGGCCCTGCTGTTAGAACGGGTACGCTTCCTGCTGCGCAACCAGCAATTGCAGGACGCACTTCGTCAGAGTGAACAGCGGCTGAAATACGCGCAGCGACTGGCTTCACTGGGCCATTGGGAACGCACTCTGGATGGCCGTACACGCGCAATTTCACCTACTGTGTGCAAATTTCTTGATAGCACCGATCCCAGCCAGGTTTCATGGGATTACCTGTGTGCCCATACCCATCCGGACGATGTGTCCTTCCTGCAGCTGAACATGAAGCGTGCGATCACGCGTCACAGCAACTTCCAGCTTGAACACCGTTACCTGGGCACGAATGGCGAATTACGTATCCTGCGTCATCAGGGTGAATTCAACCGTGATGCAAATGGCGAGTGGCTTATCTATAGCACCGTACAGGATGTAACGGAAAACCGTGCACAGGAAGAACGCATCCGTTTCATGGCTTTTCACGATCCGCTGACCGAACTACCCAACCGTGCCTCAGTTGTTCGCGATCTGTCACGTATTATCGCAGGACAGGGTACGGAACGACGCATGATAGCGGTGTTCGCACTGAGTCTGGATGACTTCAGCCGCATTACCAGTTCACTGGGGCAGGACGCGAGCAATGCCGTTCTGAAAGCAGTCGGTGACTGTTTGCGCAGACAGATGCGCGATTCTGCGCACATGAGTATCAATGAATCGGGTGATGTCGTAGACGAATTGATGATTGCCCACGCTGAAGCCGATAAGTTCATCTGCGTCGTCAACAACCTGCAACTGGCTGAAGCAGCCACCAGTATTGCCAAGCGTCTGCAACGCACCATCGCCACCCCCATCAAGGCAGGCGACAGCGAGCTGCAACTCACTGCCTCAATCGGCATCAGTATCTATCCTGATGATGCCGTGGCGGCCAATCAGCTGATTGACAATGCCTTCACTGCATTAATGCATACCAAGGATCAGAAAGCAGCCTGCCAGCTTTTCTCGGCTGACCTCACTCAGAGCGCACGGCAACGTCTCAGTCTGGAAGCACAGTTGCGACAGGCAGTCGAGAAGGAAGAATTCGAACTGTATTTCCAGCCGCGCCTGAATCTTGCCGACAACAGCATACGCGGTGCAGAAGCCGTAGCCAGATGGCGTCACCCTACCCTCGGCATCGTAGGTCCGGGCGAATTCATTCCGTTGCTGGAAGAAATGGGACAGATTGCCGAGATGGGCAATCTGGTTATCGGTATGGCGGCCCGCCAGGCCGCGCGCTGGCAGCGTAATCTGGACCAGAACTTCCGTATCTCCTTCAATATCTCGCCACTTCAGTTTAGTGCGGTGGATCTGGTCGCGGAAATTGATCAGGCGGTGGCACGCGCAGGAACCAGACATGCCAATCTTGAAGTTGAAGTCACCGAAAGTGCCTTGATGAGTAATCCGGAGCAGGTAATCAGCACGCTGAAGTCACTGCGCGAGCGAGGAATGCAGATTGCCATGGACGATTTCGGTACCGGCTTTTCATCTCTGGGCATGCTGCGCGATCTGCCGGTCGACATTCTGAAAATCGATCGCAGCTTTGTCATGGATATCGGCGTGACGCCCAGTGGCAGCGCCATGGTCAATGCCATTCTGCTGATGGCTCGTGCACTGAGCCTTGATTGTGTGGCCGAAGGTGTGGAACTTGATTCGCAACTGAACTTCCTGGCTCATAACAACTGCCATGAAGCACAGGGTTATCTGCTGGCCAAGCCGATGTGCGCCGCTGACTTCGAGCAGTGGATCAACAAGTGGCAGAAACAGAAAGCCAGCGTTGCCTGAAAGCACTCTACCGTCAGCGCAGGCAGCGCAATGCCCAGTCATCTGCCCAGCGGCGACCGGTGATGCTGCTCATGAATCCGCAATGACCACCGTACTCACTCAGGGTGATATGCAAGTGCGGATTGTCTGTCAGACACTGTACATCCTGCACCGGCACAATCGGATCATCCTTGGCCAGCAACAGATAGCTGGGCACAGCGACTGAGCTGAGCACCGAACCCAGCAATGAATAGCCATCGTAATAATCACGTACACCGCTGAAGCCTGCGTGATTGCGGACCAGCACATCCGTCAATTCAGTAATGCTGTCACTGGCCATCATCTCGTTGAATCTGTAGTGACCCGGAAAGAATTTCTGTTTCCGCTGCAACGCCTGCTTCCATTTGCTCAGAAAGTACTGCCGGTACATTTTCGGGCCGGATGCCAGTGCAGCATCGCTGGCATGGGGATTGAGTGCCGGACAGATGGCCACCACCTTGCGCAGGCGAATACTTGCCGCAGTGGCACGCGCCGCCACCCGCAGCAAAAAATTTCCGCCGAGTGAAAATCCCGCCAGTGACAGATCCTTGATCGCAAAGCGTTGCTGAATGGCGTGCACCACCTCCACCACTTCGTCCAGCAGACAGGAATGAAACAGACCCTGATTCAGGTGCTCGGTATCACCATGATCACGCAGATTAAGGCGACAGATGTTATAGCCTGCTTCATAGAGTCTGGCCGAGAGCGACAGAACATAGCTGGAGTCTGCATCTCCCAGCCAGCCATGTACGATCAACACCCATGGACAATCTTCACCTTGTTGCGAACAGGCCGCCAGCAGACGCACACCATCCGCTGACTCAAACACTTCCGAACGCGCATCCGCACGCAGCCGTCGTGAGCGCAGCAGAATGGGCACACGCCACGGTAACAATGTCGGCAGGATGGATTGCATATGACCGTTACGTAGCCACCGTGGTGGCCTGAATTCAGTCAGCAAAGCTTTCTCTGCGTCGGGCGCGCTATTCCGCATGCCCTTCACGGTTCGGTCTGCACAGAAAACTCGACTCGCTGGTTTCGCTCAGCCACGCGATTCCATTCACCGGCTGTCAGCGTATTGCTGCGTTCTGGATAGGCAACTCGCAACTGATGCCCGCCTTCCACTAGCTGAACTGAAATCTTGCCGTTTGGTTCCTTGTTGAGCCCGTCCACAAAATTCGCGAACGCCACTGACTGGCGTTGTGGTAGTCGCAGTGCATCACCATACGGATTACCGACCATCTCACAGCTGGACTGCAATGCCGCATCAGGTGCAGTGACCCAACTGCCACCGGCCAGACTATTCAGGCAGAAGTCAGCCATGAAGGTTTCGATACGGATGACGGTCTTCTTCTGTTCGTTACGCAGGTTACTTACCAGAGTTCGCAGCCGTTCCAGACGCGCACCAGACAAAGGGACTTCGCCATAAGGTACCGGCAATGCTTCAGCCGCAGCCTGCGGAGTGATCAGTGACGAACTGCTACTGGATAGATCAGCACTGACCTGCACACTATGCTGCTCAGTTATCTTGTTCATTTGTGTCATCAGCTGCCGCTGTGCAAGGTGCAGATTATCCAGTTGCACCTGCGTCTGATTCTGCAATGCCAGCATGATCAGCAGCAACACTACACACAGCGCACCGCAGACTGCCACCAGCCCCCGCCACAGATTCAGACGCCGCGTGGTCTGGGTATTCAATAGCAGCAATTCATCCCGTGTTTCAGTAGCTACGCGATGAGCCAGTTGCGACAGGGCATGGTCATTGAGCTGAGTTGTCGATGCCTCCTGCTTGTGTTCGGGGGCGTTGACAGAAACAGGTGGCGGGGATGCCGCACGCGTTTCATGAACAGGCTGAGTATGGGTAACCTGGCGATGAACACCGCTGCTGCTGGTCGAGTCAGCAGGCAGCAGATTCAGTTGCTGCAACACAGCTGCCACATCCGCATGTTTCAAAGTTTTGGGCAACACCCCGATTGCACCCAGCGCGCGTGCCTGACTCAGATACATCTCGCCTTCCTGCGAGGTGTACATCAATACGGGAATAGTCACTGTATCCGGGTTGGACTTGAGCACTCTGACCGCCGCAAAGCCATCCATGCCCGGCATAAGATGATCCATAAAAATCACATCCGGCCGTGCACTCTGCAGATAGGTCAGAGCCAGTTCGGCCGATTCCACGGATGCCACTTCCAGACCAAAGCTCTCCAGCATCCTGGTCAGGACATGCCGGGCAGAACGTGAATCATCTACGATCAACGCGAGTCGGTTGGTCATCAGTTTGAACCTGTGTGCAGCTGGTTCTACTTGTAGCGTTAAATTGCCTCACTGCCAAGCCTTTGGCATGCAGGATCAGAATCCTCACCCTAACTGCCCAGTCATTCCCCGCTGATAGATCACCGCCAGCAAGGTATCATCACCACATACCTGCAAATCGCTGCATCACCACCATTCCAATTATCAACTGTAGCAATGCGCGCCATCCTGCACATCGACATGGATGCCTTCTATGCTTCCGTCGAACAGCGCGACCACCCTGAATGGCGTGGCAAGCCGGTGATTGTTGGCGGCAACGGCAAGCGGGGCGTAGTTGCCGCAGCCAGCTATGAAGTACGACAGTTCGGTGTACATTCCGCCATGCCCATGCGTGAAGCACTGCAACGCTGCCCGCATGCGATCTGCGTCCATCCTCGAATCGCGCATTATCAGCAAGTTTCGCAACAGGTCTTTGAAATCTTCCATCAGTTCACACCGCTGGTGGAAGGCCTGTCACTGGATGAAGCCTTTCTGGATGTCACTCACAGTCAGGCAGCAATGGGCCCGGCCGAGCATATTGCGGTGCAGATCAAACAGCGGATTCGTGAACGGACACAGCTGACTGCTTCTGTAGGCGTCGCGCCCAACAAACTGGTGGCCAAGATTGCATCAGATCTGCGCAAACCTGATGGGATCATGGTGGTACGTGCAGAAGAAGTCACCTCAGTACTTGATCCATTACCCATCACAAGGCTGTTCGGTATCGGTGCCAGGACTGCGCCAAAGCTGGCTGCTCTCGGCATTCATACCTTTCATGATTTGCGACTGGCGCGCGAGCAATTGCTGAAAGCCGTATTCGGCAAGTACACCGCACAATATCAGGCACGTGCCGCCGGGGTGGATGATCGCCCGGTGATTCCGGACTGGGATGAAAAGCAGATCAGTGCAGAAGAAACCTTCGATACCGATATCCACGAACCCGCCCGGTTATTGAGCGCACTGAACGCGCTGGCTGACCGGACTGCCACCCGTCTGCGGGCCAGACAGCTTCAGTCAGCGTGTATTACTGTGAAAATACGGCGCAATGATTTCACCACCTTTACCCGGCAGCACCACTTTCAGCCCGCCACTCAGGAAACTCAGGTCATCAGCCAGATCGCCACCCAGCTGCTGCTGGCCTGGCTGAAAGAACATCCCCGCACGGCGCTGCGGCTGCTGGGCGTGGGCGCGGGTGAACTGAGCGAGGCACAACAGCTGGAACTGTTTGCCGCACCCGAAACGCAACGCAACCGCGCGCTGGACACCACCATGGACAAGATCCGCGAGCGCTACGGCACACAGTCACTGCGGCGTGCAGATCATCTCAAGACGCCATTACGCAAGTAATGGCATGGCTTCTGCCGTTGACTATAGGCATGATTGCCTTCTTCACACTTCTGGTTCAGTCAGCATGTACCTGAGCTTTTTCGGCCTGAGCGAAAAGCCCTTCGCCATCACACCCAATCCGCGCTACCTCTATATGAGTGAACGGCATGCGGAGGCGTTGGCGCACCTGATGTATGGCCTGAATGAGGCAGGCGGGTTCATTCAGCTCACCGGCGAAGTCGGCACCGGCAAGACCACGGTGGTGCGCACGCTGCTTGAGCAACTGCCGCAGCATGCTGATGTGGCTGTCATCCTTAATCCAAGACTGTCACCAGCCGAATTGCTGCTGACCATCTGTGAGGAACTGGGCATCTTCCTCAGTGAAGCCAGTTCAACCAGCCTGAAAGATCTGGTGGATGTACTCAATTCCCGGCTGCTGGCCACACACGCCAAAGGCCGCAAGGTAGTGGTCATCATTGATGAGGCCCAGAACCTGTTGCCGGAAACACTGGAACAGGTGCGCCTGCTTACCAATCTGGAAACCGCCACGCATAAATTGTTGCAGATCATCCTCATTGGTCAGCCTGAACTGCGCGACCTGCTGGCACGCAATGATCTGCGCCAGCTGGCGCAACGTATCACCGGGCGTTTTCATCTCACGCCATTGAGCAGTGACGATACAGCCGCCTACATCAGGCATCGCATGCAGGTGGCGGGTGCAACACGAGAAATCTTTACAGAGCGGGCTTTGCAGGCCGTGCATCGCGCCAGTCGCGGCATTCCCCGACTGATCAACATCATCTGTGATCGTGCCCTGCTGGGTGCCTATACCCGGGGTGAATATGAAATTGGGCCGGCATTAATCAGCGAAGCCAGCAAAGAAATCGACGGGGAGTCCACTCGATACACTCACTGGAAGTGGGCTGCCATCGCAGCTGGCGGAATAACCATCGCTGCACTCATCGCACTGAAACTCTGGCCTGCATCGCCAGCACCTGAACCCGTTAAACCCCAGGTGAGTCAATCATCTTCCAGCGCATCCTCTGCTGCTGCGATCCTCACTGCACCCGTAGCGCTGGATGCAGGACAGGCCTTGCAGCAATACGCCACCAGTACCGGCACCGATAACGCACTCACAACACTCTTTGCGCTGTGGGGCGCGCACTATGAATCGGGGGGTGCACGATCCTGCCAGCAAGCCAGCTCACAGGGGCTGGAGTGTGTATTTCAGAAAGGTTCATGGGATTTACTGCGCAGCCTGAACCGTCCTGCCATTCTGCATCTGTCAGACGATCAGGGAGCCGCGCATCAGGCTGTCATCATTGCTCTGGACACGGCCTCGGCACAGCTGATGCTGGACAAACAGATTGTCACGGTCACAACGGCTTCTTTATCACGCTACTGGAATGGTGATTACCTGTTACTTTGGCGACCGAAGATCAAGGATCAGAAAGTGCTGAGCGTTGGCATGCGCAGCAATGATGTGCTCTGGTTGCGTGCTGCACTGGCCAGACTCAAGGCAGAAGCATTGCCAGCCAAAGCCAGTAGTGAATTTGACGATGCGTTGATGGCAAGCCTGGCTGACTTCCAGCGTGCGCATCGCTTACATGCCGATGGTGTAGCAGGTCTGCAAACACAGGTAGCACTGGATTCCGCCACGGCCAGTGATGGCAGCCCGACTCTGGTCAAATCCTCATTCATGGCTTTGTCCGCTGCCGTCACAGGAGCCACACCATGAGTTTCATTCTGGATGCTTTGAAAAAGTCCGAACAGGAACGCCGTCGTCAGCAGGCACCCAGCGTCACTGAACAGCCCTATGGTCAGCACACACGCAACAGACCCTGGTGGGTGTGGCTGGTGATCGGCCTGCTGATGGTCAACTTCGGTTTTCTGATGGTGTTGTTTTTGCGCAAGGATTCACCTGCGCCTGCGCCCGCGCCCGCCGCTGTGTCGAACAGCAACAGCCCCAGCGCGGCGCATCCAGAAAGCAGCGCGGCCGCACCGGTTATCACGGCGCGTAACAGTGAAGTCAGGGCGCTGGAAGAGGAAGCCAGTAACCCGGCCGCCCCTGACGACACCACCAGCCTGTTACTCAGCAGTGCTACCTCATCAGAAAGTGCACCCCTGGTACAGGCAGCCGCCAGTTCTGCGTCAGCAATTAACAACGGCATCAATACATACCCGAGCAAGTCACGCACCGGATTGACCTCTACTCTGGAGAGTCTCGGTGGCAGCGCAGCATTGAACCTGCCCGAACTGCGTCTGGACCTGCATGTGTATTCAGATAACAAGCTGCAGCGCTTTGCCTTCATCAACAGCAAGAAGTATTTTGAAGGCCAGACCCTGAGTGAAGGTCCGCTGGTAGAACAAATCACAGAAGAAGGCGTGGTGCTGAGTTATCGCAGTCAGCGGTTTCTGTTGCCGAGACAGTAGAGGCAAATATCTGAAGCATATATAGGGCAATACTGCTTATTTATTCACTCATGAGATAGTGCGTTTTCATATTGGGTATTAATTTCTAGGTTTGGTATCGTATTATCGAATGCAACAACTTGGCACTACGGCTTCCTTCATTTATCTGTTCAAGATTTTGTGGGCGGTCACAAAATAATGCGCCCTAATACCTTTCTGCGCGTTCACCTTCCGGAATATTAATCATACCCGCTCCGACCACCTTCAATCCTTGTGAGGTACTAGCCACGCGCACTGTCACTTTGAATTGCGGCAAATCTATGCCTCGAAGCTGGACGTAGCCAGTATTTCTTGAACATCTGAAAAGTTGAAACCCCTTGTCAGGGGAATCTGATGCGTCGAATATCATATCAGAATCCCAGCCAAGCTCAGCATCATGCTTAAGGCCTTCACGCTCCTTTGCTTTGTAGCTTTCGACAAAACCTGGAGATACCAAAATGTTTGATTGAAGCCAGCTCTTGATACTCCGCTGTGAGCGTGCGGTCACTGATCTGGTATAGGCCAGATATTGATTCATGAATTTGACCGCAACCGCTGCATCGGCGGAACAATCTCCGAAACAGACGGCGGGAGCCAAGAGTACAAACGTAAAGAGCGCCTTCTTCATTGTCACTACCTATTGCGGTGTTAATTACACGAAACAATCCACATCCGTACTTTTTGTCAGAAGATGTGTGACTCAGTAAAAGTTAGGGAATCTCTGATTTATTTCCCCGTCATCATAGAATGTCGCCACTGAACTGATAACAGGTGAAGTGGTGATGAAACCGACGCAGCAGAGTTTGGCCACGGCGGGGTTTGAACGCTACCGCAAGCGCACGCGTCGGGAT
>CAILZL010000017.1 GCA_903838705.1 uncultured Pseudomonadota bacterium | reverse complement strand
GTAAGCCTTGAACTCACCACCAAACTTCTCCGCCATCACCTTGGTCAAGGCCGCCGTCAACGTCGTCTTGCCATGATCTACGTGTCCAATCGTGCCCACGTTTACGTGCGGCTTCGTACGCTCAAATTTCTCTTTTGCCACGGGCGTGCCCTCAGTTATCTATCTTTAAAAAAGGTGTAGAAGTTAACAATCAAGTCCAATCAATTCTGATTTGTCATCACGGCTGCAACATTGCCCGGTACTTCTGCGTACTTGGCAAATTCCATCGTATACGTAGCGCGACCCTGACTCATCGAACGCATTGAGGTGGAGTACTGAAACATTTCTGCCAAGGGTACTTCCGCAGTCACAACCTTGCCTGAGACAGAATCTTCCATACCAATGATCTGACCGCGACGCCGGTTCAGGTCACCTACCAGATCACCATAATAATCTTCAGGCGTAACCACTTCGACTTTCATGATCGGCTCAAGTATCACCGGCGTGGCTTCGCGCATCGCATCCTTGAATGCCATGGAACCCGCGATCTTGAATGCCATTTCATTGGAATCAACATCATGGTAGGAACCGTCGAACAGCGTCACCTTGACATCCACCACCGGATATCCGGCGAGCACGCCTGATTCGGTTGCCTCTCTGATACCTTTGTCCACAGCAGGAATGAATTCACGCGGCACCGTACCGCCGACGATGGCATTGACGAATTCATAACCCTTGCCCGGCTCAGTCGGTTCGAGCGTGATCCAGACATGACCATACTGCCCGCGACCACCTGACTGCCTGACAAATTTTCCTTCCTGATCGACCTTGCCACGAATGGTTTCACGATAGGCAACCTGCGGCTTACCCACATTCGCATCTACCTTGAACTCACGCTTCATGCGGTCAACGATGATTTCAAGATGCAGCTCGCCCATACCGGAAATAATGGTCTGACTGGATTCCTGATCAGTATGCATCCGGAATGAAGGATCTTCCTTGGCCAGACGGGACAGAGCAATGCTCATTTTTTCCTGATCAGCCTTGGTCTTGGGCTCTACCGCGACAGAGATAACCGGCTCCGGAAAATCCATTTTTTCGAGCTGAATAGGGCTATCAGGATCACAGAGCGTATCGCCGGTGATGACATCCTTCATGCCAACAGCTGCAGCAATATCACCCGCACGCACTTCTTTAATTTCACTGCGCTCATTTGCATGCATCTGCAGCAGACGGCCCAGACGTTCGCGCTTGTCCTTGCCCGGGTTGTAAACCGTGTCACCGGAACTGACTACGCCAGAGTAGACACGGAAGAAGGTCAGATTACCGACAAACGGATCATTGAGTATCTTGAACGCCAGCGCGGAAAATTTCTCATCATCTGCTGCGGCGCGGTGACCTTCACTGCCATCAGGCAACAGGCCTTTGACAGGCGGCATTTCAGTCGGCGCAGGCATGAACTCGACAATGGCATCGAGCATGGCCTGAACACCTTTGTTCTTGAAGGCAGAACCACAGACGGTCAGCGTGATTTCATTACGCAGCGCACGCTCACGCAGACCAGCCTTGATTTCCGTCTCGGTCAGCATCTCGCCTTCAAGATATTTATTCGTCAGCGTTTCATTCGCTTCAGCCGCAGCCTCAACAAGCTTGACACGCCACTCCTGACATAGATCCGCCATACTGGCTGGTATCTCGCGATATTCGAACTTGGTACCCTGGGTGGCATCATCCCACCAGATTTCCTTCATGCGGATGAGATCAACCACACCGACGAAATCTTCTTCAGAACCAATAGGCAATTGTATTGGCACAGCGTTGCCGCGCAGACGCGCGCCTATCTGCTCGACGCAGCGCAGAAAATTCGCACCCGCACGATCCATCTTGTTGACGAATGCGATACGCGGCACTTTGTACTTGTTCATCTGGCGCCAGACAGTCTCCGACTGTGGCTGCACACCTGCTACCGCACAGAACACGGCAACGGCACTGTCCAGCACCCGCAGGCTGCGCTCAACCTCAATGGTGAAGTCAACATGCCCCGGGGTATCAATGATGTTGATTCGATGCTCAGGAAATGTGCCATCCATGCCTTTCCAGAAACAGGTGGTGGCTGCCGCAGTAATGGTGATACCGCGCTCCTGCTCCTGCTCCATGTAATCCATGATGGCAGCGCCATCATGGACCTCACCAATCTTGTGAGATACACCGGTGTAGAACAGGATCCGCTCAGTTGTCGTAGTCTTGCCCGCGTCAATATGGGCGGAAATACCGATGTTACGATAGCGTTCGATCGGTGTCGTACGTGCCACGATGCAGGATCCTCAAGTCAAACGCTTACTACAACGCATTACCAGCGGTAGTGTGCGAATGCCTTGTTGGCGTCAGCCATGCGGTGCGTGTCTTCACGCTTGCGAACAGCGGTACCACGATTTTCGGATGCATCCATCAGCTCAGCTGCCAAACGGTGCGCCATGCTTTTTTCACTACGCTTGACGGCTGCCTCGATCACCCAGCGCATGGCCAGCGTCTGACGACGCGTACTGCGCACTTCAACCGGTACCTGGTAAGTTGCGCCGCCAACACGGCGGCTCTTCACTTCAACGGCAGGCTTTACGTTATCCAGCGCCTGGGTGAGCAGCTCAATTGACTGCTCTGCAGGCTTGCCGGTCTTTTCGGCAATGCGGTCTACGGCGCCATAAACAATACGCTCAGCCGCTGATTTCTTGCCGCTGTCCATGACCATGTTCATGAACTTGGACAACAACAGACTATGGAAACGCGGATCAGGCAAAATTGTGCGTGTGGGCGCTGCAGCTCTACGGGACATATGACTACCGGATAAGTTGAGAAGTGGTGCTAACGACTAGCAATCTCGATTCATTGAAAAATTACTTCGCAGCAGCCTGTTTAGGCCGCTTGGCGCCGTACTTGGAACGCCCCTGACGACGCTTGGTCACGCCGGCGCAGTCCAGACTGCCGCGCACAGTGTGGTAACGCACACCCGGCAGGTCCTTTACACGGCCGCCGCGGATCAGCACCACCGAGTGCTCCTGCAGGTTATGGCCTTCACCGCCGATGTAACTGATGACCTCAAAGCCATTAGTCAGGCGAACTTTGGCCACTTTACGCAGTGCCGAGTTCGGCTTTTTCGGCGTAGTGGTATAGACACGGGTACACACGCCGCGCTTCTGCGGGCAGGCGGCCAGTGCCGGTACTTTGGTCTTGAAATTCGGCGCCTTGCGTGGCTTGCGAACCAACTGACTAACGGTTGCCATAAAAACTCGATTCCTCAAGAAAGCCACCTGAAGATCAGGCGGCAAAAAACCGAACCGCCTACTTACCTGGGTAAGCAAGGCGGTCCGGAAATAATTTGGCGAAACTCTGTCCGTGGTATTTGACGAACAGGGTTCCTCGGAAAGGGGCGCGATTTTAGGAACGCCCCTGCAAAGTGTCAACCTGAGTTACTCCCTGAAGGGCGCTGGCGGGAATTATTTCCCGGGTGGCACCCCTCCGGAAGCAGCTCAGCCTCAGGCAGAAGCGTCGGCCTCATCCGCCACGGAGTCATCAGCCTCAACCACACCCCCACCCACATCCATGAATCCACGCCCCGTGCCTGCGTCTTCCGCAGACTGGTTGCGCTGGCGTCGTGAATGGAAGAACGAGCCGGTACCGGCCGGAATCAGGCGTCCGACGATCACGTTTTCCTTCAGGCCGCGCAGACCATCGCGCAATCCGCGTACCGATGCCTCCGTTAGGACTCGGGTGGTTTCCTGGAAGGAAGCCGCTGAAATGAACGATTCGGTCGCCAGAGAGGCCTTGGTGATACCCAGCAACATCGGTTCGAAACGCGCTGTCGCCTTTTCAGCCTTCATCATCTCGGCATTGATGCTCGCCAGACGGGCGCGATCAATATGCTCGCCCTTGAGCAGACTGGTATCACCCACTTCAATCACTTCCACCTTGCGCAACATCTGACGGATGATTACTTCGATGTGCTTGTCATTGATCTTCACACCCTGCAGGCGATAAACATCCTGAATTTCACGCACAAGATAGTTGGATAGTGACTGCACACCCTGCAGTCGAAGAATGTCATGCGGGCTGGGTTCGCCATCCGCAATCACTTCACCACGTGTAACTTTTTCACCTTCGAATACATTGAGGTGTCGCCATTTCGGGATCAGCTCTTCGTACTTTTCACCATTTTCATCAATGATGACCAGACGACGCTTGCCCTTGGTTTCCTTACCGAAGCTGACGGTACCGGAATACTCAGCGAGGATGGCTGCATCCTTCGGTTTGCGCGCTTCGAACAAATCGGCAACGCGCGGCAGACCGCCGGTGATATCGCGGGTCTTGGAAGATTCCTGAGGAATACGGGCGATGATGTCACCCACTGACACCTTGGCTCCATCTTCCAGGCTGACAATCGCGCCGGCTGGCAGTGCATACGCCGCCGGAATGTCGGTGTTGGCGAAAGTGACTTCCTTACCCTTGGCATTCAGCAGGCGCACCATCGGACGCATGTCCTTACCACTGGAGCTGCGCTGCTTCGGATCAAGCACGACTGTGCTGGAAAGACCGGTAACTTCGTCCACCTGGCTGGAAACACTGATGCCGTCGAAAAAGTCCTGGAACTTGATCATACCGGCCACTTCGGTCACCACCGGATGGGTGTGCGGATCCCATGTTGCCAGAATCTGACCCGGCTCAGCCTTATCGCCATCCTTGACCTTGATTTCGGCACCGTAAGGAATCTTGTAGCGCTCACGCTCACGACCGAACTCATCCACCACACCCAGTTCACCGGAGCGCGACACTGCCACCCAGTGACCCTTCTGATGATGCACAGTCTTCAGGTTATGCAGACGCACCGTACCCTTGCTCTTGACCTCTACTGAGTTCACCGCAGCAGCTCGCGACGCCGCACCACCGATGTGGAAGGTACGCATGGTCAACTGAGTGCCGGGCTCACCGATGGACTGAGCAGCAATCACGCCCACCGCTTCACCCTGATTGATGCGATGTCCGCGGGCGAGGTCACGACCGTAACATTGCGCGCATACACCGTAACGGGTATCGCAGGTAATGGGCGAACGCACGACCACCTGATCAACACTCTCTGACTCAAGCAAGCGCACCAGCTTTTCATCGATCATCACGCCGGCAGGAATTAGCACAACCGCGTCATTACCTGGCTTGAGTACGTCCTGCGCCACAACACGGCCCAGTACGCGCTCACCCAGACCTTCAACCACATCGCCACCTTCAACGATGGGCAACATGATCACGCCATTAGATGTGCCGCAATCCACTTCATTGACCACCATGTCCTGCGCCACGTCCACCAGACGGCGGGTCAGGTAACCGGAGTTGGCGGTCTTCAATGCAGTATCAGCCAGACCTTTACGCGCACCGTGAGTAGAGATGAAGTACTGGTGGATGTTCAGACCTTCACGGAAGTTGGCCGTAATCGGCGTTTCGATGATCGAACCATCCGGCTTGGCCATCAGGCCGCGCATACCGGCCAGCTGACGAATCTGCGCCGCGCTACCACGGGCGCCGGAATCCGCCATCATGTAAATTGAATTGAACGACTTCTGCTGAACCTTATCGCCCTTGGAATTGGTGGTCTCTTCGGTTCCCAGCTTTTCCATCATGGCCTTGGCCACCTGGTCATTGGTACGCGACCAGATATCCACTACCTTGTTGTAGCGCTCACCATTAGTGACCAGACCGGAAGCAAACTGCTCCTGAATCTCTTTCACTTCGCGTTCCGCAGCCGCCAGAATCTTGTTCTTCTGCTGCGGTACCACCATGTCATCTACACCAATGGATACCGATGCGCGTGTTGCGTAAGCATAGCCGGTGTACATCAGCTGGTCGGCAAACACGACGGTCTCTTTCAGACCCACAGTTCGATAACAGGCATTCAACGTCGCCGAAATGACTTTCTTTGTCATGTCACGGTTGACCAGATCGAACGACAGACCGGCCGGCATGATTTCCGACAGCAGCGCACGACCCACGGTGGTATCAACCACGCGGGAACGGCTTTCCAGCTCGCCAGCAGAGTTGAACAACTGTTCGACGATACGCACCTTGACCTTGGCTTGCAGATCAGCTGAGCGGGTTTCATAGGCACGATGCACTTCTGCCACATCTGCGAATACCATGCCTTCACCTTTGGCATTGATACGCTCACGAGTCATGCAATACAGACCCAGCACCACGTCCTGAGACGGCACAATTATCGGCTCACCATTGGCAGGTGAGAGGATATTGTTGGAAGACATCATCAGAGCGCGCGCTTCCAGCTGAGCTTCCAGTGACAGCGGCACATGTACCGCCATCTGGTCACCGTCGAAGTCAGCGTTGAATGCCGTACACACCAGCGGGTGCAACTGAATGGCCTTGCCTTCGATCAGCACAGGTTCGAACGCCTGAATACCCAGACGATGCAGGGTTGGGGCGCGATTGAGCATCACTGGATGTTCACGAATCACATCTTCAAGAATGTCCCACACCTCAGGACCTTCACGCTCGACCATGCGCTTTGCGGCCTTGATAGTTGAGGCTTCACCACGCAATTGCAGCTTCTGGAAAATAAACGGCTTGAACAGTTCCAGCGCCATCTTCTTCGGCAGACCGCACTGATGCAGACGCAGCGTCGGACCCACCACAATCACGGAACGACCGGAGTAGTCAACGCGCTTGCCGAGCAGGTTCTGACGGAAACGGCCCTGCTTGCCCTTGATCATGTCGGCAAGCGACTTGAGCGGACGCTTGTTGGTTCCGGTGATCGCACGGCCGCGACGACCGTTATCCAGCAACGCGTCAACAGATTCCTGCAGCATGCGCTTTTCGTTGCGCACGATGATGTCAGGCGCATTCAGTTCGAGCAGACGACGCAGACGGTTGTTACGGTTGATTACCCGGCGATACAGATCATTCAGGTCAGAGGTGGCGAAACGGCCACCATCCAGCGGCACCAACGGGCGCAGATCCGGTGGCAACACCGGCAACACCGTCAACACCATCCATTCCGGCTTGTTGCCGGAATCAAGGAAGGCTTCGCACAGCTTCAGACGCTTGGACAGACGCTTGATCTTGGTTTCGGAATTGGTATTGCCGATGTCCTCGCGAATCTTGACCAGTTCGGCCTTGAGATCCAGTGAGCTCAGCAATTCATGCACCGCTTCCGCACCCATACGAGCATCGAATTCATCGCCATGCGCCTCAATTGCTTCCAGATACATTTCATCAGACAGCAATTGACCACGGGTCAGGGGCGTCATGCCCGGATCGATAACCACGAAGGCTTCGAAGTACAGCACGCGCTCAATTTCGCGCAGCGTCATGTCCAGCATCAGACCGATACGCGATGGCAGGGATTTGAGGAACCAGATATGCGCTGTCGGGCTGGCCAGGTCAATGTGACCCATGCGCTCGCGTCGCACCTTGGCCTGCGTCACTTCCACGCCGCACTTTTCGCAGATAACACCGCGGTGCTTCAGTCGCTTGTACTTGCCGCAAAGACATTCGTAATCCTTGATGGGTCCGAATATCTTGGCGCAGAACAAACCATCACGCTCCGGTTTAAAGGTGCGGTAGTTGATGGTCTCAGGCTTTTTTACTTCGCCATATGACCAGGAACGCACCATTTCCGGCGAGGCCAGACCAATGCGGATTGCGTCGAAATTTTCGACCTGAGTCTGGGGCTTGAACATCTTCATCAAGTCTTTCATGTCTTCACCTAAAGTCTGTGCTGTACGCGAGTTACTTTATAAAGCCGCATGACTGGATCAATCATGCGGCCAGACAAGTCACACTGCTCAGCTGTCCGTATCCAGCTCGATATTGATACCCAGCGATCGGATTTCTTTCACCAGCACGTTGAAGGATTCCGGCATACCGGCATCCATCTGATGATTTCCGTCCACGATGTTCTTGTACATCTTGGTACGGCCATTCACGTCGTCTGACTTGACGGTCAGCATTTCCTGCAAGGTGTAAGCGGCGCCATATGCTTCCAGCGCCCACACTTCCATCTCACCGAAGCGTTGACCACCAAACTGCGCCTTGCCGCCCAGCGGCTGCTGGGTGACCAGCGAGTAAGGACCTGTGGAACGTGCATGCATCTTGTCATCTACCAGATGGTTCAACTTCAGCATGTACATGTAGCCCACAGTCACAGGACGCTCGAACTTCTCACCCGTGCGACCATCATAGAGCGTGGTTTGACCGGTCAGCGGCAGATCAGCCAGATTGAGCATTTTCTTGATTTCGCTCTCAGGAGCGCCATCGAATACCGGCGTTGCGATCGGCACACCCTTGCGCAGATTGGTTGCCAGAGTCAGCAATTCATCATCCTTGAAGGACTTGATGTCTTCTGACTGACCACCTGTGGTGTTGTACACCTCGTCAATGAACTGCCGCACTTCAGCGATGTTGCGTTGTTCATCCAGCATCCGGCCAATCTTCAGACCGATACCCTTGGCGGCCCAGCCCAGATGGGTCTCAAGCACCTGACCGATATTCATACGTGATGGCACGCCCAGCGGGTTCAACACGATATCTACCGGTGTACCGTCTTCAAGATAAGGCATGTCTTCAACCGCAACAATCGTGGAGACCACACCCTTGTTACCGTGGCGACCGGCCATCTTGTCACCCGGCTGAATACGGCGTTTCACGGCCAGATAGACCTTGACCATTTTCAGCACACCCGGTGCCAGATCATCACCCTGAGTGATCTTGGCGCGCTTTTCTTCAAAGCGACGTTCAAATTCACTGCGCTGATGCTTCATGCGCTCAGCAGTCGCTTCGAGATCGGCATTGGCGACATCGTCCTTGAGACGAATTTCCAGCCATTGTTCACGCGGCAGATCAGCAAGGTATTCAGCTGTTACAGCTCCCTTGAGACGCTTGGGGCCTGCTTCTGCAGTCTTGCCCAGCAACAAGGCATGTACACGCTGGAACAAGTCATCTTCAAGAATACGGCGCTGATCTTCCAGATCCTTGCGGACACGGCTGAGTTCGGCATTCTCGATTGATAATGCGCGCGAATCCTTCTGGACACCATCGCGTGTGAATACACGCACATCGATCACGGTACCATCCATTCCGGGTGGTACACGCAAACCGGTATCCTTCACATCGCTGGCCTTTTCACCGAAGATCGCCCGCAGCAGTTTTTCTTCTGGCGTCAACTGGGTTTCACCCTTCGGCGTTACCTTGCCCACCAGAATGTCACCGGCTTTTACTTCGGCACCGATATAAGCAATACCCGCTTCATCCAGCTTAGCCAGCGCGGTATCACCCACGTTGGGAATATCTGCGGTAATTTCTTCAGGCCCAAGCTTGGTATCGCGTGCAACGCAGCTCAGTTCTTCGATGTGGATGGTAGTGAAGCGGTCTTCCTGTACCACTCGTTCCGACAGCAGAATCGAGTCTTCGAAGTTATAACCATTCCAGGGCATGAACGCGACCATCATGTTCTGACCCAGCGCCAGTTCACCCAGATCGGTGGAAGGACCATCGGCCAGCACATCACCGCGCGCAATGACATCACCTGATTTCACCAGCGGACGCTGATTGATACAGGTGTTCTGGTTGGAGCGGGTGTACTTGGTGAGTGAGTAGATATCGACACCGGCCTCACCGGCCGAAGTTTCAGCATCATTGACGCGCACGACAATACGGCCGGCATCAACTGAATCCACCACACCACCACGGCGCGCAACCACGGTCACGCCGGAGTCAATCGCCACTGAACGCTCCATACCGGTACCCACCAGCGGTACTTCGGAACGCAGTGTCGGAACCGCCTGACGTTGCATGTTGGATCCCATCAGTGCACGGTTAGCGTCATCGTGCTCAAGGAACGGAATCAGCGATGCAGCAACTGACACGATCTGCTTCGGACTCACGTCCATGTACTGCAGCTTGTCAGGAGTTGACAGCGTGAATTCATTCAGATGACGTGATGACACAAGATCGTCCACGAACGCACCGTCTTTATCCAGCACAGCATTAGCCTGTGCAATGACATACTGGCTTTCTTCAATCGCAGACAGATAATCAATCTGGTTGGTTACACGACCATTCTCGACACGGCGATACGGCGTTTCCAGGAAACCATAGTCGTTGGTTCGGGCATACACAGCCAGTGAGTTGATCAGACCGATATTCGGACCTTCAGGCGTTTCAATCGGGCAGACACGACCATAGTGAGTCGGGTGCACGTCACGCACTTCAAAGCCAGCGCGTTCACGCGTCAGACCACCTGGGCCGAGAGCAGAAACACGCCGCTTGTGTGTGATTTCAGACAGCGGATTGTTCTGATCCATGAACTGCGACAGCTGCGAAGAACCAAAGAACTCCTTCACGGCAGCAGCAACCGGCTTGGCGTTGATCATTTCCTGTGGCATCAAGCCTTCTGATTCAGCCAGCGTGAGGCGTTCTTTTACCGCGCGCTCCACTCGAACCAGACCGATGCGGAATGCATTCTCGGCCATTTCGCCGACAGAACGCACACGACGATTTCCAAGGTGATCAATGTCATCAACATTGCCATTACCATTGCGGATGTCGCACAGAGTACGAATGACATCAATGATGTCCGAACTGTCCCCACGCTCTGTAACCAGCTTCTTGGAGAATTCGTCAGTACGGCTGGCGAAATATGCCGCGTCATACAGCACTCCGGAACCTACATCGCCTTCGCGCTTGACGCGACGGTTGAACTTCATGCGGCCGACCGCAGAAAGATCATAACGTTCAGGATTGAAGAACAGATTCTGGAACAGATTTTCAGCCGCGTCCTTGGTTGGCGGTTCGCCCGGACGCATCATGCGATAGATTTCTACCAGTGCCTCAAGGCGGGTGCGTGATGGATCAATACGCAGTGTGTCAGAAATGTAAGGACCACGATCCAGATCATTGACGTACAACACCGGAATCTCACTGATGCCAGCATCGATCAGCTTTTCAACCGCAATCAGCGTGAGCTTGTCATTGGCCTTGGCCAGAATCTCGCCGGTATCAGAATTGAACACATCACAGGCCAGAACCTTGTCGATCAGGTATTCACGCGGAACTTCCAGGCGATTGACGCCCTTCTGTTCCAGCTGGCGCACATGACGTGCAGTAATGCGGCGACCTTCTTCAACAATGGTTTCATCGCCGACACGGATGGCAAACGCAGCAGTTTCACCACGCAGACGTGCTGGAATCAATTCAAATTCGATCTTCTTTGCAGACAGGTGGTACACGGTCTTTTCAAAGAACAGATCAAGGATCTGCTCTTCGGTATAGCCCAGTGCACGCAGGATGATCGTGACCGGCAGCTTGCGGCGACGATCAATACGCGCGAACACACAATCCTTGGGGTCGAATTCGAAATCCAGCCACGAACCACGGTAAGGAATGATGCGGGCAGAGAACAGCAACTTGCCGGAACTGTGTGTCTTGCCGCGATCATGGTCAAAGAACACGCCCGGAGAACGGTGCAACTGCGAAACAATCACACGCTCAGTACCATTTACAACAAAGGTGCCGTTATCGGTCATCAGCGGCATTTCGCCCAGATAGACTTCCTGTTCACGAATGTCCTTGACGACTTTCTTGCTGGCGGTTGACGCTTCTTTGTCATACACCACCAGGCGAACCTTGACGCGCAAAGGTGTCGCGTAGGTCAGGCCACGGATCTGGCATTCCTTCACATCGAATACTGGATCACCCAGCCGGTAACTGACGTATTCGAGCATTGCATTGCCCGAATAACTGACGATAGGAAATACGGATTTGAAGGCAGCGTGCAGGCCAGCATCTGCGCGATTGCTCTCTGCCAGGTCAGCCTGGAGGAATTTCCGATACGAATCGAGCTGAATCGCGAGCAGATATGGCACCTCAAGGATGCTTTTCTGCTTGCCGAAATCCTTGCGGATACGCTTCTTCTCGGTGAAGGAGTAGGCCATCTTTGTCACCTCTTGCTACCGGCATTACGGTTTGGCAGACACACCTGAACTGATGTCACTGCCAAACCGCACTGCAACGTCTGCATGCCAGTTGAATCACACACAGACCATAAACACGAAAAGGGATTGTGACCGCAAAGTATTATTCTGCGGTCACACTCCCGACGAACTGGACACTCGACCGGGCATTGCTACCCGGCCATGCAACCAGGCAGACCAAATTACTTGATCTCTGCAGCAGCGCCAGCTTCTTCCAGCTTCTTCTTGATACCTTCAGCATCAGCCTTTGGCACGCCATCCTTAACAAGGGCAGGCACGGCTTCCACCATGTCTTTCGCTTCCTTCAGGCCCAGACCGGTGATTTCGCGGATGACCTTGATCACGCCAACCTTGTTGGCGCCGAAGCTGGTCATGGTAACGCTGAATTCGGTCTTTTCTTCAGCAGCAGGAGCAGCAGCTCCCGGAGCCGCAGCAGCAGCGACTGCTACAGGAGCAGCAGCAGTTACACCAAACTTGTCTTCCATCATCTTCACGAGATCAACGATCTCGAGAACGGTCATGCTGGAAATTGCATCAAGGATTTCTTCCTTCGTTGCAGCCATGTGATTCTCCAAAAAATAAAGTTAAAAAGTTACCCAATAATCAGATCAGTGCAAAAACTCAGGCCGAAGCCTGTTTTTGATCTTTGACCGCGGCGATGGTACGAACCAGCTTTGCATGCGGAGCTGCGACCGTAGCCACAAACTTCGTGATCGGTGCCTTGAGGGTACCGAGCAGCATGGACAAAGCCTGGTCTTTTGTCGGCAAACTCGCGACCCGGTCCAGATCCTTGCCGGACAGCAACACGCCACCGAGCGACACGAGGGTCGGCACCAGCTTGTCATTGTCTTTTGCAAAGGTCTTGACCAGACGCGCAGCCGCACCCGGATCATCCTGCGAGAACGCCAGAACCAGCGGGCCCTTCAAGCTGCTGCCAACACACTCAAAAGGTGTGCCTTCAACAGCCTTGCGTGCCAGCGTGTTCTTGACCACACGCAGATAAACACCGGAGTTGCGAGCCTTGGCGCGCAGATCCGTCAACTTCGCAACGGTCAGACCACGGTATTCCGCGGCAACGACCGACTGCGCCTTGGCGGCGACTGCATGCACTTCGGCGACCAACGCCTGCTTGTCTTCAAATCTAAGTGCCATGAATTCCTCCCGGCTTGAAGATCAACCAACCTAAGGAACCATTCCATCGGCACCCACCCATTGCATCGCCTTCACACTACTGCTGTTACCAGCAGAAGCATCCCGCGATGCGTTGGTGAAACCTTCAGCAGTGCAGCACTGAATCGGGTAACACCATCTGCGCAGGTTTCCACCATTAAGAGCAACCGGATAACCGTTACTCACCTGCGGTCTTCGATGATGAACCGGTCAATGTTGATTGTTAGATCAACCTCAACCGGCCCTGCATCAATTCAAAAATAAATTACAGACTCGACAGATCAACCGGCACGCCGGGACCCATCGTTGACGATACGGATACTCGTTGCAGATAGATTCCCTTGGCAGTAGACGGCTTGACCTTCTGCAAATCGGCGAGCAATGCCTGAAGATTTTCCTTCAGCTTGCCTGCTTCAAACTCAGCCTTGCCAAGCGTGCAATGCACTACGCCGGCCTTATCGGCGCGGTAACGCACCTGACCTGCTTTGGCATTACGAACTGCTCCTGCTACATCGGGAGTAACCGTACCCACTTTCGGATTCGGCATCAGGCCGCGAGGACCCAGCACCTGACCCAGCTGACCCACCACGCGCATTGCGTCCGGACTGGCCACAACCACATCGAAATTCATTTCGCCAGCTTTCACTTTCTCAGCCAGATCTTCCATACCGACCAGATCGGCACCTGCTGCCAGCGCCGCTTCCTGGTTTTTTCCGGAAGTGAACACTGCAACACGAACTGTTTTACCGATTCCGTGCGGCATGACGGTCGAGCCGCGCACTTGCTGGTCGGACTTTGAAGCATCGATGCCCAGGTTCACTGCAACATCAACACCTTCCTTGAACTTGGCATTGGCAAACTGCTGAACCAGGGCCAGCGCCTGCTCAATCGGATACTGCTTGCCCGGCTGAATCTTTCCGGCCCATGCCTTTACACGCTTTGAAACATTTGCCATCTCAGACACCCTCCACGTCGACGCCCATGCTGCGTGCAGTACCGGCTACGGTACGCATGGCAGCAGCCAGATCAGCAGCAGTCAGATCCGGCTGTTTGATCTTGGCAACGTCTTCCAGCTGTTTGCGATTGATGCGGCCAACCTTGCTGGTGTTAGGCGTAGCACTGCCCTTGGGGATGCCGATTGCCTTGCAGATCAGCACCGATGCAGGCGGCGTCTTGAGAATGAATGTGAAACTGCGGTCGCTATATACCGTGATCACTACCGGAGTCGGCAAACCCTTTTCAAGACTCTGCGTCTGCGCATTGAAGGCTTTGCAGAATTCCATGATGTTCACACCCTGCTGACCCAGTGCTGGACCAACAGGAGGACTTGGATTCGCCTGACCGGCAGGAATCTGTAACTTGATATAGCCAGTTACTTTTTTGGCCATGACTTAAATCTCCGGGTACAAACGCTTCTTTAAGAAGCTCCCCAATAATCCCTTCGTTAAATAAGTCGCAGCATCTTCTCTGCGACAAAGTGCACCGACCAGCGGCGCACCAGCTTAAATCTTTTCTACCTGACCGAACTCGAGTTCCACGGGCGTAGAACGGCCCAGAATCTGTACCGCAACCTGCAGACGACTCTTTTCGTAGTTAACCGATTCAACCACTCCATTGAAGTCATTGAACGGCCCGTCAGTTACACGCACCACTTCACCAGGCCCAAACAGCACTTTCGGCTTCGGCTTGTCCACGCCCTCTTCTACGCGGCGCAGGATGGTATCAGCCTCGCGATCGGTAATAGGAGCCGGTTTTTCTGGCGTACCACCGATGAATCCCAGCACTTTTGGAGTCTCTTTGACGAGATGCCAGGTGCTTTCATCCATTTCCATCTGCACGAGCACGTAGCCCGGGAAGAACTTGCGCTCGCTCTTGCGCTTGTGACCGTCACGCATTTCCACGACGGACTCGGTCGGCACCAGAACCTCACCGAACTTGTGTTCAAGTCCGTCGCGCTTGATGCGCTCTTTCAGAGACTCAACAACGCGATGCTCGAAATTCGAGTAAGCGTGAACCACATACCAACGCAGTGCCATGCTTATGCTCCCTGTCCGGTCAGATGACGCGATAAGGCCAGCAATAAGGCATCCAGACCCCAGAAGAACACACCCAGTATGAGCACCACCATCATCACCAGACCCGTGAGTTTCCAGGTCTCGTCCTTGGTTGGCCACACTACTTTGCGCAACTCAATGCGCGAACTGAGCACAAACTGCCAGAAGCGAACACCCGACTCGGACTGAACGCCCACCACAGCACCCAGCACCAGACCCACCAGCACCAGCAGCCAGCGTGACCACACAGGCCAGCTGGAAAGGTAATAAAACCCGACAAAACCGAGCACCGCCAGCACTGCCGCAGCGATCAGCTTCAGGGTATCCCCACCACGCTGGGGCTCTTGTACTTGTTCAGTCATGTGACCTTTTCAGATTCAACTTTTACGCCCGAGTCCCGCAAGCATCAGCCCGAGCAAGTGGCAGGCCAGGAGGGAATCGAACCCCCAACCTGCGGTTTTGGAGACCGCCGCTCTGCCAATTGAGCTACTGGCCTACTCGCACCGATACTCGAACCTGCGCTCTGCATTACTTGGACATGCAAGCCAAGCAGGGCAGATCACGCAAAGCGCGAACTGCCCTACCAGATCAACTTACTTCAGGATTTTTGCGACGACGCCGGCGCCGACAGTGCGGCCACCTTCGCGAATCGCAAAACGCAGCCCGTCTTCCATCGCAATCGGGCAGATCAGCTCTACCACCATCTTGATGTTGTCGCCAGGCATCACCATCTC
>CAILZL010000016.1 GCA_903838705.1 uncultured Pseudomonadota bacterium | reverse complement strand
GTATTGGCATTGGCCGTGTCACAGCCAATCTCGCTGATTCGCCGCTGGACGATGCAGTACATGTAAACGACTTTGATGCAGTGACCATGGTGTATCGCCTTCTGCACGAGGAAGGCCTGTTTCTCGGCAGTACCAGTGGTCTGAATGTGGCGGCTGCAGTGCAGGTGGCCCGATTGCTGGGGCCGGGCCACACCATCGTGACGATTCTGTGTGACAGTGGCCACAAGTATCAGTCACGTTTGTTCAATCGCCAGTGGCTCACTGAAAAGCAGCTGGATTCAGCGCAGGGTCCTATTTCTTCTTCTCTTCTTGATGCGGAGTCTTATCGTGTCCTCAACCTCAATTAACACTACTGACCCAATCAGCACTGATGTCGTCATTGTCGGCGCAGGTCCATGTGGCTTGTTCCAGGTGTTCGAACTCGGCCTGCTAGGTTTGAAAGCACACCTGGTTGATTCGCTGTCCAAAGTGGGCGGTCAGTGCGTCGAGCTGTATCCGGACAAACCGATCTATGACATTCCTGCCGTGCCGGTGTGTACGGGGCAGCAGCTCACTGACCTGTTGTTGGCACAAATCAAACCATTTGGTGCGCAGTACCATCTGGGTCAGACCGTACAGACTGTGCAGAAGCAGGAAAACGGACGCTTTCTGGTAGGCACCAGCGCCGGTACGCAACTGGATGCAGGTGCTGTGATTGTGGCAGGTGGTGTCGGAGCGTTTGAAGCCCGGAAGCTTGCAGTGCCGAATGTTGAACAATATGAAGGCAAGCAGATTCACTACCGCGTGCGTGATCCCCAGGCATTTGCCGGCAAGGATGTCATCATCATGGGCGGAGGCGATTCGGCGCTGGACTGGGCAGTGGTGCTGGCAGACATTGCCAATAGTGTGGTGGTTATTCATCGCCGGCCGGAGTTCCGCGGTGCACAGGCTACTGTCGATAAGCTGACGGCATTACGTGATGAGCATCGTGCGGATATCCTGATCGGTCAGGCCAAGGAGCTGATTGAAGACAATGGTCAGCTCAAAGGGCTGCGTGTGCACTGCTCGGATGATGTGACGCGTACTGTCGACTGCGATCAGTTGCTGGTGTTCTTCGGTCTGCATCCCAAGCTCGGACCCATTGCAGAATGGGGCTATGAGCTCAACAAGCGCACCATTCAGGTGGATACTGAAAAATTCCAGACCACCGTTCCGGGTATCTATGCCGTGGGTGATATCAATAGCTATCCGGGCAAGAAGAAACTGATTCTTTCAGGGTTTCATGAGGCGGCGCTGGCTGCCTTTGCGATCAAGGAACAGCTGGAGCCCGGCAAGAAGGTTCACCTGCAATACACCACAACCAGTCCGATCATGCACAAGCGGCTGGGTGTATCAGAAGAAGGCGAAGCAGGCCATCACGGTTGACGTGACGGCGCTGTAACTGCATTCAATTGCGATGCCCGCTGACTTCAGCGCCGGCATCGCGAGGTAATTGCAGGAATAACAGGGTACTGAGGAAAACGATCGCACCGGTGACGATGAAGGCAATCTGAAAGTCTTCGAGCGCGGTATGTGCATGTGCATCGAGAGTTTGCGTGATCTTCAAAAGGAACGCGCCGAGCGCTACGCCCAGCACTGAAGTGATCTGCATCAGCATGCTGGCCAGAGTGGAGCCTGAGCTGCGCTGTGCCGCAGTCACATCAGCAAATGCCAGTGTGTTTAAAGCTGTGAACTGCATGGAGCGGGTCAGTCCCGCCAGCAACAGAATTGCGACCATGACACCGGTGTTTGAATGCGGGGTCAGCAGTGCGCAGCTGGCAATAGATAGTGAAGTAATGATGCCATTCGCAAGCAGCGTGGAACGAAAGCCAAAGCGTTGCAGAATCGGGCTGGTAACGGGTTTCATGCCAAGATTGCCGGCAAAATAAACCAGCATCCATGATCCGGCTGCCAGAGCGTTGAGTCCGAAACCGATCTGGAACAGCAGTGGCAGCAGGAATGGCACGGTGGTGCTTGATACGCGAAAGAAAGCACCGGCACTCAGATTGCAGATGCGGTAGGTTTGTACATTCAACGAGGACAGGCTCAACAGAGGATGTGTTGTCTTGAGGAAATGCCTGACTGCAAGGTATCCGGCGAGCAGGCCGGTAAGAGTCAGAATCATCGGCATACCATTTTTCAGGTCATCATGTGCAAAGGCTTCCAGTCCGAACAGGGTAAGGCTCAAAGCAGTTGATGACAGAATCAGCCCGCGCCAGTCCAGTGCGTTCGATGTGGCTTCGCGTGCATTGGGAATGAATCGCCATGCGAGCCAGATACCCATCAATCCAATGGGAATATTCATCAGGAAATTCCAGCGCCAGGAGAAGTAGGTGGTCAGGAACCCACCCAATACCGGACCCACCACGGGTGCAGTGAGCGCAGGCCAGGTAATCAATGCGGTAGCATGCAGCAGCTGATTCTTTTCGGTATTGCGCAATACCACCATACGACCTACCGGTGTCATCAGTGCACCACCAAAGCCCTGGATGGCGCGGGCAATGATTAATTGCGTCAGTGTCTGTGAGATGCCGCAGACCAGCGAAGCGAGTGTGAATGTCAGAATGGATGCGATGAAAATATCGCGTGCTCCGAATCGATCAGCCAGCCAGCCGCTCATTGGCACGAATGCAGCTGCGGAAAGCATGTAAACAGTGATGCCGATGCTCATGTCCAGGGTTGCGACATGCAGCGATGCTGCCATCTGCGGCAGGGAAGTATTGATGATAGCGCTATCCAGTCCCTGGAGAAAAAAAGCGCTAGCTACGATCAGTGCAATCAGTCGGGATTCAGCACGCAACGATGTCATCGTGATGGCTTACAGCTCTTGTAAAGGGTGGTAACAATAAAAGAAAACGCCCGAGATTATTACATCTCGAGCGTTTCGTTGTCTTTGTGACGGGGATGGAGGTATTCGATTTAGCCTTCACCGAACACGGGGATCATGCGACCACCCCATATAACCAGAAACCACATCAGCAGCGAAGTGAATCCTACCATTTTGGCACCAAAACCTACGTCTGCGTCATCTGGCAGTGGTTCGAGCTGTTTACGGATCACGAACCAGAACACCAGGAAGTTAATGCCTGCCAGCAGGACGCAAGCCATCTTGAACTGGAATGATTGATTTAAAGCGTAGTTGCCAAAGTCTTTAAATAAGAATCCGATTCCAGTCAGTAAATTGAGCATGAAGCCAAGCAAGCCCCACAGGGTCAGGGCATGAACAGCATGCAGGGAGATTTCCTTACGCAGGAAACCCAGCAGGCGGATATCCATGACCAGAATCGAACCACATAACAGTGACATGCCAATAAAGTGGATTGCTTCAAACCAGGGCCATGTCCAGTTGGCGATCATGAAATGACCGAGCCAGCTATCGGCCATCCACGTAGATAATTGTTCTACCATTTCTCGCATTGCCTAATCTCCGAAGTTTGATATGCGTTTTGGTGCTTTATTTAATGTGTGATAGCAAGCTTGGAGGGCGGTCAGTGAAGGTACGCAATCATGCGACCTGTAATAATGACGGCCAGCCACACCATGACAGAAAAAGCAGCCTGAGCTTTGGCGCTGCCTGATAGTAGTTTGTTTAGATCACCAGCAGCCGCTGGCTTCAATATGCTCTTGTTCATGATGGAAGTGCTGGTCATGCCTATAAAGATCAGGAACAGTTTCCAGCGGAAGGTGTGATTGGCCCACATTTTGTTGGGTTCACCGATGAACAGGGTAACGCCCGAAATGGCATTGATCCAGAAGCCCCACCAGCCAATCGTTACGAATTTTGGCAGGGCACTTGCTGATATACCCTTCAGAAGGCCGAGCAGACGCATGCTGGTCACCATCATGACCCCCACGACCATTGCCAGTCCTACCGAGTGAAATGCCAGAAGGATGTAAAATCCGGATCCTGATTGAGAAACACAGGTGCCCACAGCACTCTGTTCCAGCATGTCAAAAAAGGATAAAACTGTGCCTGGTTCGACAGGTGTGGGTTCAACTCCGCAGGCGCTCATCAAGGCTTGGCTGAGCCAGTCAAAAATACTCATTAAAATTGTCCCGTTTGGCTGATCTTAAGGTTATTCAGGCGACAGTGTAATGCATGCCTCCCATAGGGGCGGCTAGCATAACGGTAAGCGACAGATTCTGGTTCGAAATTTTGCAATTTTTTCTTTACCCAGTCACGCTGACACTTTCCCGGTTGCAGCCGGTCGGGTAAATACGCAGTTTCCCCGATTCATAGCCATCATGGGGCATGGGTGAGCGTATTGTTCAGCGGTATAAAAGCATGAGCACTGTCAACCTGATTCAGGGTGCTGCGTTATGAGCAGAATATAGAATTCATCAATGTGCCCGGGTTAGATGTAAGGGGGCGGTATGGCGGACAATCTACAAGCAGTAATCGCTACTAATCGCTTTGGTCTTGGGGCCAGACCCGGTGAGTTGGCCACCGTGAAATCCGACCCGCGAGGCTGGCTCAAAGCTCAGTTAAATGGTTCACGGCCGATTCCGGCAATCATCAAAAATTTATCTCCTTCCGACGAAATTTTCAGGGCACAGGTCGCCGCACTCAAGGAACGACTTGAAGCACAGAAAGCCGCAGCCGATAGTGATGGCGCTGCCAAGCCGGGTGCGGGGTTGAAGCGCAATGTCATCATGGAGAACTTTCTGGGGCAGGTGGCTGCGCGTTATCAGGTGGCCACTCACACCACAGAATCATTCCGTGAGCGATTGATCCATTTCTGGACAAATCATTTTGCCGTATCAATGGATAAAGTTGCCGTGGCGGCCATGGCTGGTACGCTGGAAAACGAAGCGATACGACCTAATCTGCACCTGAGCTTTTATGATCTGTTGCTGGCGGCAGAGAGTCATCCCGCCATGATTCTCTATCTGGATAATCAGATGTCGATGGGCCCGAATTCACAGGTGGCGCAGCTGGCGAAACGTCGTGCCAATCTGAAGCGCAAATTTGATATCAATGAAAATCTCGGCCGTGAAATTCTGGAGTTGCACACGCTGGGTGTGTCAGGTGGTTATACCCAGACTGATGTAACACACTTTGCTACTGCATTGACGGGCTGGTCGATCGTTGGTGAGCAGGGTGGTTTTGCAGCTGCCAATCGCCTAGCGAAGGATAGTGACTCGCTTGATGGGAAGTTCCTGTTCCGCGAAGGCCTTCATGAGCCGGGAGCGCAAACCGTACTGGGCAAACGCTATAACGAATCTGGTATTGATCAGCCCAAGGCCATACTCAAGGATCTTTCCAGACATCCGGCAACAGCCAGTTTCATTGCCACCAAGCTGGCCCGGCATTTCATTGCAGACGAGCCCCCTGCTGCGGCCGTGACGCGCATCGCCAAAGCGTTCCGGGACAGCGAAGGGCATTTGCCCACTGTGCATGCAGCTGTTGTAGACAGTGTCGAAGGCTGGGCCAGCACACCTGCGAAATTCAAGACGCCGCATGAATTTGTCGTGTCAACTTTCCGGGCACTTGATTACCTGCCTGATAAGCCGCTGCTGATCCTTCAGCCTTTTGAGTCGCTGGGGCAGGCTCCCTTTTCGCCCGGATCGCCGGCGGGATGGGCTGATATTGCTGGACGCTGGGATGGTTCGGATGCGCTCATGAAGCGTATTGAGTGGGCGACGCAGGTTGCACAGAAACTTGGTGGACGGATATCACCAGTGCAACTGGCTGAACGTAGCCTGGGTGATGCCTTGGGTGAGCATACCCGCATGGCATTGAACGGTGCAGCGGACGGTGTGCAAGGCACAACCCTCTGGCTGGTCAGTCCCGAGTTTCAGCGACGTTGAGGATCTTCATGGCCACATCAGGCAGCATCCCATTCAGGAGCAGGACATGAATAAGCAATTCATTGATTCAAAAGCGCGGCGTGAATTTCTTTGCAACACCACCATGGCGGGTCTGTCGGCATTGGTGCCGGCTATCAGTTTTGGTTATGCCCAGACGGATGCCCGCTTTGTATTCATTATCTTGCGTGGAGCACTGGATGGGCTGGCTGCGGTTGCGCCATATGGAGATGGTAATTATCAACGTGTACGCGGTGCGCTGGCATTACCCGCGCCGGGATCAGCTGATGGTGTACTGAAGCTCGATGGTATGTTTGCCCTGAATCCTGCGTTGAAGAATCTGCATGCACTGTATCAAGCCAAAGAATTGCTGGTACTGCATGCCATTGCATCGCCCTATCGGGAACGTTCGCACTTTGATGGGCAGGATTTGCTGGAGAACGGGACTGATGCGCCGCATGGCTCGCTGGACGGCTGGCTGAACCGCGCACTGCTCAGCATGCCAGCTGCAAAAAAGCAGAAAACCGATCAGCTTGCAGTTGCGTTCGCGCAGAACCTGCCACTGGTATTGCGTGGTGAGCAGAAAGTTGGTTCATGGGCGCCTTCGCGGCTACCCGGTACTGACGACGATACCTTGCAACGTATCGCAGCGCTCTATTCAAGCGATGAATACTTTCTGTCACGGTTGCAGACTGCCATGTCCACTGATGCCATTGCTGGTGAAGGCGGCAACAGGATGGCAGGCAATGCCAATGGTCAACGCAATAACTCACTGGCTTCCGTGGTCAGTGCGGCTGGCAAGATGCTGAAGCAAGCAGATGGGCCGCGTGTGGCCGTAATGGAAGCCACAGGTTGGGATACTCCTGCCAATCAGGGTGCAGAGCAGGGTCAGCTGTTTCTACGTCTCGCTGACCTTGACAGGGCCGTTGACAGTTTGCGGTCTGAACTGGGGCCTGTCTGGCAAAACACCGCAGTCATGGTTGCTACTGAATTTGGCCGCACCGTTGCTATCAATGGCACTCGTGGTACTGATCACGGCACGGCAAGCTGTGCCTTCCTGGCTGGTGGAGCAGTCAATGGCGGCAAGGTGATTGCAGACTGGCCGGGACTTGCTGACAAAGATTTATATCAAGGTCGTGATCTTCAGCCCACCATGGATTTGCGTTCCGCGTTCAAGGGCGTGCTTGCAACGCATATGGGTGTAGGTGAGTCGGTGCTGGAAACCAGCGTATTTACCAACAGTCACTCGGCGAAACCGATGCTGGAGCTGGTGCGTAAAATTTGACCGCTGGCCGGAAATGCTTTGCCATTGATCTGAGCGAATTATTGAGCTGTCTTCACTGTTCAGGGATAAGCTCAGGTCGCAGCCTCTGACAAGGGTGATGCGTTATGCTTGTGCTTCTGAATGCAGCAGAGGCGCAGTTAAAGACATGGCATTGCCAGATACAAACATCGGAACCATCGCTCAGGTCATTCAGCTGTCCGTTGCCCCGGTGTTTCTGCTGGCGGGCGTGGGTGCCACCTTGAATGTGCTGGTGGGTCGTCTGGTGCGGATTGTCGAACGGGCCCGTATTACCGAAGCGCAGATCAATAATCCGGAGAATCAGAACTCAGCGGAGTTACTGGAACGTCTGGAAGTGCTTGCCATACGCGCCCGGCTGATCAGTCGGGCCATCGCACTCAGCGTGCTGTGTGCGGTGCTGGTTCCGCTGGTGGTGGTGAGTCTGTTTATCTCGGTGCTGTTCGGCGTGAATCTTGAAGTGCCGATTGCGGTGGCATTCATAAGTGCCATGCTGAGCCTGGCCAGCGGCCTGGTGTATTTTTTGCGCGAGGTGTTTGTGGCCACATCAGCGCTGACATTTTCACTGGCGCAAACGGAACAGACCGCAGCACAGCGATTAAGTCGTGTACTCAAAAATTCCTGATCCGGTACCTGTATGCGCACCGGATTAACGGGGGCGGTGAGCCCCCCTGCAAGCTGTTCAGTCTTTCTTCTTGGCTCGGCCCGGACGGGTGTTGCCATGGCTGCCACGCCAAATTTTGCCCTTGCGGGTTCTGCGATCGCCTCTGCCCATAATGAACTCCTGAAAATTGCCCGAAACCGGGTTGAATACGGATATAAACGTCAGACCGGGCGCGCACTTTACGGATGTTCAGGCAAAGGCGCAAATCCGTGATGCAGCGCCCGGTGCGAAAGACGGATTGCCGGGCACCATAGGAACTGGAAAAGTAACCACCATGTCAGCCATCCCCACTGAAATCCTGATTCAACCGGGTGAATACCGCACCGCTGATCAAGCGGGTGTCCTTGCGGCCCGGTTAAGCTATTCGCTGGTTGTCTGTCTGCATGACGATACCCGGGGCGTGTCGGGCATGCTGCATTTTTATTACGCAGAGACCCACGAAGGGCGGGCCATTGAGTTGACCGATGCGGTGCTCAGTTCTCATCTGCTGCTGCTCGACCTGTTTTGCAAGGCGATGCGCGGTCTGGGTGCGCGCAAGACCAGCTGGCGAGTCCGGATTGTGGGTCATATTCCGGCTGGGCAGGGCATGGATGAACATGCAGCCTCTGTGGTGGATTTGTTGAAAGTTTACTTTGACGATACCCGCCTGCCGGTGGAATGCAGGGAGCTCAACCGTCCGGGTGACATCCTGTTGCGCATGGATGTGCATACTGGCCGGGTAGTGGTCAGTGACGCAGCGTAAACTCCACTTGGTTGCAGGGATTAGCTGACCGAATAATCGGGAAAAATGCTACACGCTGATTAGTCAATCAGTCAGTGTTGATGCTTGTTAACATGCGGCAGAACCACCAGCCTGGATCGGTGATATTCAGGTCGGAAACCATTCGGGTCGGGGGAGCGCTATGAATCTACGTTTCGCTGCCGGGGATATTCGGATTCGGGTCAGTACTGAAGAATTTGCCGAGCTGTGTGCAGGCAAATCCATCGGCCTGACGGTTAACATGCCACGTGGGCATGCATTCCGCGTCAAGCTCAATCAGACCAATGCGGAACAATGGCAGTTTGACAGTGATCCGACCGGACTATGGCTCAGTATCCCGCGGATCGAACTGACCGGACTTGCGCAGGGTTTGCCGGCCAAGGAAGGAATCAAGCATGCCTTCCTCACCAATCAGGATGAATTGCAGATCAGTCTGGAAATTGATGTGAAGAAGGGCGGCAAGAAAGACTAGACAGCGGACGGTCGCCTTACAACGATATCGATGCTCTCGGTGTCCGGATCATAAACAATCTGTGCTTCTTTACGTTCCAGTTGCCGCAGAACCTGAGCAACTTTCTGCTGCAATGACACATCGTGGCTGCCGTAATCGGTGCCTTCCCGCAACACGAAGGATTCAATGACACCTTGCAGAGCTTCGGCAGAGAGCTCTGCATGCGGAACGATGACCGGATCGGCGCGCTGCTCAGACACGTTCGCGAATTACGCTTCACGTTCAATGGCCCGATAACCGATGTCGCGCCGGTATTGCACATCCTGCCAGTGAATGACATCAGTCAGCCCGTATGCCTGCTGCTGTGCGGCTTTGACCGTATCACCCAGACCCACTGCGCACAGCACGCGACCGCCACTGGTGACAACATGGTTGTTTTCCAGACGAGTGCCGGCATGAAATACTTTTCCCGGCAATTTCGCTGCCTGCTCCAGGCCGCTGATGATGTCGCCTTTGCGTGGGGAATCCGGATAATTTCCGGCTGCCATGACCACGCCCAGTGCGGCCTGTGGTATCCAGCTGGCCGACACCTGATCAAGTTTGCCATCCAGTGCAGCGTCGCAGAGCAGGGTAAGGTCGGAGTTCAGACGTGACATGACAGGTTGCGCTTCCGGATCACCGAAGCGGCAATTGAACTCGATAACTTTTGGTGAGCCATCCGCAGCAATCATCAGACCTGCATACAGAAATCCGACATAGGGCGTGCCCGCGGCGATCAAACCACGCACGGTAGGTTCCATCACTTCACGCATGATGCGTGCATGCACGTCCGGAGTGACCACCGGTGCAGGAGAGTATGCGCCCATGCCGCCGGTGTTCGGGCCGAGGTCTGCATCCAGTAATCGCTTGTGATCCTGCGAGGTGGCCATTGGCAGGATATGCGTACCATCCACCATGGCGATGAAGCTGGCCTCTTCACCTTCCAGAAATTCTTCCACAACCACAGTCGCACCCGCGGTGCCGAACTGACCCGCAAACATTGCCCGTACTGTTGAGATGGCTTCTTCCTGTGTGGCACAGATGATCACACCCTTGCCCGATGCCAGCCCATCCGCTTTCACCACCAATGGAGCGTTTTGGGCACGTATCCAGGCTTCATCGAGCGTGCTCGAAGTGAATGTTGCATACGCCGCGGTAGGAATGTTGTGCGCTTTCAGGAAGTCTTTGGTGAAGGCTTTGGAGCCTTCCAGTCTTGCTGCCAGTTTGCTGGGCCCGAAGCAACGCAATCCAGCCTGTTGAAATGCATCCGTGACACCCATTACCAGCGGGCCTTCAGGGCCGATGATGGTGAGGGCAATCTGATTCTGTGTGGCGAATTTCACCAGGCCTGCGATGTCATCGACGGCGATGTCAACATTGCTGACCTTGTTTTCCAGTGCGGTGCCGGCATTGCCGGGTGCCACGTAAATATGCTCTACGCGCGCTGATTGGGCGACCTTCCAGGCCAGTGCGTGTTCGCGTCCGCCGTTACCGATGATGAGTACGTTCATGAAGAAGGATTACAGGATATGAAATGAAGCCAGCAGAATAGGCGCAGAGTTTGATCGAGAAGAGCAGCTGCCCGGTGTGTGCTGCGCTTCCCGGTCATGGTTAGTGTCTGAAATGCCGCATGCCGGTGAGTATCATGGCAATGCCGTGTTCATTGGCGGCGGCAATGACTTCATCATCACGCTTGGAGCCACCGGGCTGGATCACGGCCTTGATACCGAATTCAGCGGCGACATCCAGCCCGTCCCGGAACGGAAAGAAAGCATCTGAAGCCATGACACAGCCATTAACAACCAGACCTTCATCCTTGGCCTTGATGGCAGCAATCCGCGTCGAGTAAACACGACTCATCTGACCGGCACCGACGCCGATGGTCATGCCATCATGGGCAAATACGATGGCATTGGATTTGACGAACTTGCATACCTTCCAGGCAAATTGCAGGTCGCGCAATTCATCCGCAGTGGGCTGGCGTTGTGTGACTACTTTCAGTTCGGTAACGTCGACCATGCCCAGATCGCGATCCTGTACCAGTAACCCGCCATTCACGCTACGCAAGTCGTATCTGGTGTTGCTGTTGTCCAGCGGGCCGGTGACCAGCAGTCGTACGTTTTCCTTGCGGCTACAGAGTGTGCGCGCTTCATCATCCGCCTCAGGTGCAATGATCACTTCAACAAACTGACGTTCGAGAATGGCGCTGGCGGTCGCACCATCAAGTTTGCGATTGAAAGCAATGATGCCACCGAAGGCCGAAGTCGGATCGGTCTGGTAAGCGCGGTGATAGGCATCCAGTATCTGATTGCCGATGGAAACACCGCAGGGATTGGCATGTTTGACAATCACGCAGGCGGGAACATCGAACTGCCGTACGCATTCCAGCGCGGTATCGCTGTCCGCGATGTTGTTGTAGGACAGCTGTTTGCCTTGTAGCTGTGCAGCATTGGCAATGCTGGCGCCACGTGCTTCGCTGGCAACATAGAATGCCGCTTGCTGGTGCGGATTCTCACCGTAACGCAGATCCATGCGTTTGCGGAACTGCAACGGCAATAATTCCGGAAATTCACCGCTGGTGTTCTGCGTCACCTTGGTCAGGTAGCTCGCCACCATCGCATCGTACTGTGCTGTATGAGTGAACGCTTTAGCGGCGAGGCGCTTGCGTGTCGCCAGCGTCACGCTGCCATCATGTGCGTTCATTTCATCGATGATGGTGCAGTAATCAAGTGGATCAACAACAATCGCAACCCGGTCATGATTCTTGGCAGAGGCGCGCACCATCGCCGGGCCGCCGATGTCGATGTTTTCGATCGCATCTTCATAACTGCAATCAGGGTTGGCAATGGTCGCGGCAAACGGGTACAGATTCACGACCACCAGATCGATGGCTGCAATGCCATGCTGTTTCATGACGGCTTCATCAATGCCGCGTCGGCCCAGAAGTCCGCCGTGGATTTTCGGGTGCAGAGTCTTGACCCGGCCATCCATTATTTCCGGAAATCCGGTGTGCTCCGAAACCTGTGTCACTTCGATGCCATTCTGCGCCAGCAGGGCAGCGGTACCGCCGGTTGACAGGATCTCGATATGACGTTGTTGCAATTCGCGAACGAATTCCAGAAGTCCTTCCTTGTTAGACACGCTGATCAGGGCGCGCTTTATAGATGTGCTCACAGTGTACTCATGAAATAAAAATGAAAATCCGGATTGTCTGCTGGCGTAAGGATCAGTTCGTGCCAGACAGGCGGTAGTCGCGCAGTTTCTTGCGCAGCGTGCCGCGATTCATGCCGAGCACTTCGGCAGCACGACTCTGGTTGCCATCCACATATTCCAGCACGGCACGGAACAGGGGTTCTTCAACCTCGCGCAGAACCAGTTCATAGAGATGCGCGGGCCTGTCACCGTTGAGATGACTGAAATAGGATTCCAGAGCAGCCGCAGTCTGAGCACGCAAGGGCATAGCCGGGGCATGCACATGATGGGGCTTGTTGACCGGGCTTCTGGCGTGCGCTGGCGCTGGCTTGGTCGAACTGGTTTTTTTCTTGGACGCCATACGCAATAAAACTCCGATACTGTCAGTGCCGTTGCCCCAACAGCCGGCCGGACCGCGCTTCAGGCCGCGCTGTCCAGTGCGTCGAAATAATCTTCGACAGCAATCAACTGGGCATCGGCAGTGTCGGCGCGCATGACAGCTTGCCGGAAGTGCTGCGCCTGCGTTCGACCTGAGGCATACCAACCAATATGTTTGCGCGCAATCCGGACGCCGGTGACTTCACCATGGAACGTGTACAGCTTGCGCAAATGGGCGCGCATGATAGCACGGACTTCGGCCGGGGCTGGAGGTGCCAGCAGCTCGCCAGATTCAAGAAAAGCCGTGATGTCACGGAATATCCAGGGCTGACCCTGCGCGGCTCTGCCGATCATCAGCCCGTCCGCACCCGTGAGTTCAAGTACTTGCCGCGCTTTCTGCGGTGAGTCGATATCACCGTTAGCCAGTACAGGTATCCGTATGGTGTTTTTGATGGTGCGTATCGTCTCGTATTCCGCGCTGCCTTCGAACATGCAGGCCCGGGTGCGACCATGCACTGCCAATGCCTGGATACCGCAATCTTCGGCGATTCGCGCAACCTCGGTTCCGTTACGATGATCAGCACTCCAGCCGGTACGTATTTTCAAGGTGACGGGGACCGGTACAGCCCGGACTACCGAATCCAGAATATCAGCGACCAGGGCTGTATCACGCATCAGGGCTGAACCCGCTGCCTTGTTACATACTTTTTTTGCAGGGCAGCCCATGTTGATATCTATGATCTGGGCGCCCAGTTCAACATTGATGCGCGCTGCTTCAGCCATCATCTGAGGATCGCCGCCCACGATCTGAACTACACGCGGTTCCGGCTCTTCAGCATGACTCAATCTGCTGCGCGACTTGTTTGACTTCCACAGCCGGACATCGCTGGTGAGCATCTCGCCAGCGGCCAATCCGGCGCCAAAGCTGCGGCAAAGCTGACGGAAGGGCAGGTCAGTCACCCCGGCCATGGGAGCCAGTGCGAGGTTGCTGCTCAGCAGGTAAGGCCCGATGCGCAAGCTAGCCACCGCTATCATGGGTGCAGTGCAGACCTGTAGTCAGCGGCAGGCAGGTATCAAAATGCCAGCCGACTGCGTCCTGCCCCGGATCGACAATGGCCAGATCGATGTTGGCGGATTCGCCCGCAGCCAGTAGTCGTGTGGCCTGAGCATTGTTGCCGAGATATTCATCGGGCTTGAATGCCCGGCTGCCAACTTTGACGCCAAAGCGATCCTCAAGACTGAGTTGTACCCATGGATAGGGCTGCGCAAACGTCGCACTGTTGGTGACGCTGGCACGCACTCGCAAGGTGCTGACGGATTGCGGGTCGGAAACAATGCCCCAGAGTTTGCTGTTGTAAAAATGCAGATCCCATGGCGGTGATAATGGTTGACCGAGTGTGGCGTAGATGCCGGTCAATTGTGGTCCGAAGCCGGGATGACGAGCCAGGTCCTGTCGATAGTGATGTATCAGCTGGCCAGCCAGAACCAGCATCAGCGTTAAACTGGCAACCACCCAGGGCCAGCGACGGGGTTCACTATGCCTCTCGAAAGGAGTCGAGTCCACTTCAACTGGTCGGGTTGACAGCCAGGGATTGATGTCTGTCAATGTACGTGTGCTTTCTGATGTATGCGGATCAGATGTCGAATGTTCATCTGAGGTCTGATGATCAGCTGCGACGGGTTCTTCGGTCTTGTTGTCTTCATCCAGGCTGGCGAGTGCGCCCAGTAACGACGTCTCGTTCATTGCAGCTTCGATATCATCAAGCGCTGCATCAGGGACATCTTCCCGCCTGTCTGCCTGATCTTCTGACACGCTGCCGAGTGCGTCATCCCACGCGTCATTATCCAGATTGAATTCATCAATCGTAGTGTGAGTGCCGGTCAGCTCTTCAGCATCAGGCATGTTTGACGGGCGGGGATAAATACCGCTGATTTCAATGCGGTGTCCTTCCATCACGATATCTTCATGCTCCACACTTTCATGTGTGGTAACGCCCGGATGTGAAGCGTCGTTCGTCGGATCGGCTGGAAAGTCGAGTGACTTCAGTGAGGTCTGGGTGGCGCTGCTGTCCTGCTCATCATCATCCAGAAGGTGATCAATCGAATCAAATTGAGTATTGCAACGCCCGCAGCGCACCTGTCCATGTGCGGCACGCAGAATGGTGCCGGTAACACGAAAGATAGTCTGGCAGCTCGGGCATTGTGTCAGCACACTTCCTTCCTGCTTTCAATTGGTGAGACGAATGCCACACAGGCGCGCCCAATCGCCTTGCGTGGTGATGGGCTGCATATCAAACCAGGTGGCATAGCGATTCTGTACTGCCTGGGCCTGTTCTGTCAGTACCCCGGATAAAACTATATGTCCGTTTGCCTTGGTCAGTTCAGCCAGACGCGGCGCCAGTGATTCCAGTGGGCCGGCCAGAATGTTGGCAATCACCAGATCGGCTGGTTGCAGATCGTGGTCGTTCAGGCTCAGGGTCAGAGCAGCGCTGACATGATTACGTTCGGCATTATCCCGGCTGGCCAGCAGCGCTTGTGGGTCAATGTCCACACCATGGACATGAGCTGCACCAAGTTTGAGTGCCGCAATCGCCAGAATCCCCGAGCCGCAGCCATAATCAATCACGCTATGTCCTTGCGGAGCGTGCTGATCCAGCCATTGCAGGCACATCGCGGTCGTGGGATGCGTGCCAGTACCGAAGGCCAGGCCCGGATCCAGGTCGACAATGATTGCATCTGCATCGTCAGGTCGTTGTCCATCCGGACAGATCCATAGCCGTTCGCCAAATTGCATTGCGTGAAAATCTTTAAGCCACTCGCGTTCCCAGTGCCGGTCTGCGAGCAGTTCAAATCGATGTACCGGGACAGGTGAATCAAGCTGTTCCGTTAGTGCGTCTATAACCTGCTGCTGCGATGTGGTTCCGTCAAACAGCGCCTTCACGTTCACGGTTGGCCACAAGGGCAGTGCACCCGGCGCGGGCTCCAGAATCGGATCATCGGCGGCATCTTCCAGCGTGACTGACAGTGCGCCGATTGCAAACAGAGCAGCTTCTGCCTTTTCAGGGTCGGTTTTGCCGAGTTCTAATGTGAGCTGAAGAAAAGGCATTCAGTAATGACCGTTTGAGACAAACAGGGCGCGATAAACGCGCCCTTGAAGTGAGTCGATAATGAGCTAGAGGGTTACTTGATACCCAGTCGCCGTTCCAGATAGTGAATGTCCAGTCCACCGGCCTTGAAGGCAGTGTGATTGAAGATTTCCTGATGCAGCGGGATATTGGTCTTGATGCCCTCGACTACCATTTCTGACAATGCGGTTTTCATGCGCGCAATGGCTGTATCGCGATCTTCACCGAAAGCAATCAGTTTGCCGATCAGTGAGTCGTAATACGGCGGCACCGTGTAGCCACTGTAGAGATGGCTGTCGACCCGAATACCCGGGCCGCCCGGCGGGTGATACAGCTTGACCAGACCTGGAGAAGGGACAAAGCCTTTCGGATCTTCAGCATTGATACGGCATTCGATGGCATGACCCCTGATGACGATATCGCTCTGGGTCCATGGCAGACGTTCGCCTGCTGCTACGCGCAGCTGAGTTTTGACGATATCTACGCCTGTGATCAGCTCTGTGACGGGATGTTCAACCTGTACACGGGTGTTCATCTCGATGAAGTAAAACTCATTATCCTGGTACAGGAATTCCAGTGTGCCGGCGCCGCGATAGCCCACTTCACTACAGGCTGTAATGCAGCGTTCACCGATATGCTTGCGCTGTTTCGGTGTGATGCCCGGTGCGGGAGCTTCTTCAATTACCTTCTGATGACGCCGCTGCAGTGAACAGTCGCGCTCACCCAGATGAACGACATTGCCATAATTGTCAGCCATCACCTGAATTTCGATATGGCGTGGTTTTTCCAGGTACTTCTCCATGTATACCTGCCCGTTACCAAAGGCAGCCATGGCTTCAACCTGAGTCACGTTGATCGAATTGATCAGCGTTGCTTCGCTGTGCACAACGCGCATGCCGCGGCCGCCGCCACCTCCCGAAGCCTTGATGATGACCGGGTAGCCGATTTCCCGCGCAATGCGGATGTTCTCGGCGGGGTCATTGCCCAGCGGGCCATCGGAGCCGGGGACGCAGGGCACGCCGGCTTTTTTCATGGTGGCAATGGCGGATACCTTGTCACCCATCATGCGAATGGTTTCGGCTTTCGGGCCTACAAAGATGAAGCCGCTTTTTTCAACGCGTTCGGCGAAGTCAGCGTTCTCTGACAGAAATCCATAACCGGGATGGATAGCCATTGAGTCAGTCACTTCCGCAGCGCTGATGATCGCAGGCATGTTGAGATAGCTGTCCTTGGAAGAGGGCGGGCCTATACATACTGACTCATCGGCCAGCAGGACATGTTTCAGATTGGCATCGGCTGTGGAATGGACAGCGACAGTCTTGATGCCAAGTTCGCGGCACGCACGCAGAATGCGCAGCGCAATTTCACCGCGATTGGCAATTACTACTTTTTCTAGCATGGCAGGGTATGGAGTCCGATGTGAGGCAATGAATACAGTAAGTTCGGATTTGATCTGAACTGCTTATTCGATAATAAAGAGCGGCTGGCCGAATTCGACCGGCTCGCCATTCTTGGCCATCACCGAGACCACTCGACCGGCTTTGTCGGATTCGATCTGGTTCATCATCTTCATCGCTTCGATGATGCACAGTGTGTCACCCACGCTCACAGTGCTGCCGATCTCGACGAAGGGCTTGGCACCGGGTGTGGCTGCTGCATAGAAAGTACCGACCATGGGCGCCGTGATGGTTTGATCACTTGCTCTGGCGGCGGGTGCGGCGGGTGCGGAGGCTGCTGCAGGTGCTTGCGCTACGGAAGCGGCTGCGGCAGGCGCGGCAGCATAATGAACCTGCTGAACGGGTGGCGCGCCAGCGCTGGCATAGCGACTGATGCGAACCGATTCTTCACCCTCCTTGATTTCGATTTCGGCAACGCCGGTTTCTTCTAGCAATTCAATCAGTTTCTTGACCTTGCGGATGTCCATAGACAGACCTCTTGTTGGTTCCGGATTTTTAAGTGGATGGCCGGCTTCAGCCGGGAGTTAACAGCCGCTGGGCAGCGGCATACAGAGCCAGCTCGTAGCCGAGCGGGCCAAACCCGGCGATAACGCCGGTAGCGATGTCAGAAAAATAGGAATGGTGTCGAAAGCTCTCCCGGGCGAACACATTGCTCAGGTGAATTTCGATAAACGGAATTTTCACTGCCAGCAAGGCGTCCCGCAGGGCGATGCTGGTATGGGTGTAGGCGGCCGGATTGAACAGAATGAAGTCAACCTGTTCCTGGCCTGCCTGATGAATGCGGTTGATCAGCTCAGCTTCAGAATTGCTTTGCAGTGCGGACAGTTCATGACCTGCTTCACTGGCCAGCTTGATCAGTCGTGCGGTGATTTCCGGCAGGGTGCTGGTTCCATAGGTGCCCGGCTCGCGGCTGCCGAGCAGGTTCAGATTGGGGCCATTGAGAAGCAGCAGATTTGCCATGTGGATGAGTGTGTCACTTGCGCGACTTCTGGAAAATGGCGGCAAGTTTAGCTGCGTATTGGTGCAATTGGCGATATTTTTGTTTAAAACTATGTTTTGCCGGCAGTTGTTTCGGGTTGCGGTTTGCTCGGTTTTATGGTGTTGCGGGCGGAATGTTCACAAGGCTTTACCGGTTACAGCATGCTGAAGATACTTTAGTGAAGCTTGGCGGTCTTTAAATTTATATTCACGTAATGGATCATGGCTTGATTGTGGTTCTGGCGAATTAGGGGTGGTCAGATGGTAAAGAAGATTTCCGGTCAGGTCGGCGGTGCGCTGTCATGTCTCCTTGTCACGGCATGTATTGTGACCGCCTATGCCAAACCCGCAGTTGAGCCGCCCAAACCGACTGGCACCCGTGTCTCGCAGTCAGTGGCTCCCGAGCATGCTACCCGTACCTGGCCGGTGAGAAAGCTGGCGGATTCAGGGCAGAAGTCGGAAACCACCCCCGTCTTCGGTGAAGACAGTGACTACGTGCGGAATCCCCAGTCATACAAAGATAACGGCGACGGCACGGTGACTGACAACGTAACGGGGCTGATGTGGACCAAGGCCGATGCGGGTGAGAAAACATGGGAGGCCTATGTGGCGTATTGCGATCAGCTGTCTCTGGCTGGTTATGACGACTGGAAATTACCCGATGCAGAAGAGGCGTTCACGATCATCGACATCAGTGCCTCACCATTCAATCCTGTGTTTACCTCAGATCATTCAGCCAAGTACTTCTGGACCATGAACCGGCAGGCGGATGGTGATGACAAGCGCTGGGAGGTCAATGCCGGTGGTGGTACGGGGGCTCACCTTAAAAACTCAACGATAAGTGCCGGTGGCAAGTTTGAATTTCATGGCCGCTGTGTGCGCGAAGCTGTGCCAGCCAAACGGGTCAAGGAACACTTTACTGACAACAAGGATGGCACCGTTACGGACAATGGTAATGGCCTGGTGTGGATGCAGATGGAGCCGGGTGAGATGACCTGGGAAAATGCCATAAAGTACTGTGAATCTCTGGTGTATGCCGGCAAGGATGATTGGCGGCTTCCTGATATCAAGGAATTGAAGTCCATCAGTGATTACACGCTTTATAGTCCTGCTGTCGATGGCAGTTACTTTCCCGGCATGAAGGCAACCTATCACTGGTCATCCAGCGCTACACGGCAGCAGAGGCCTCGCTGGTATCTGAACTTCATCTCAGGTATCACCGCATACACTGAAAAGCTGGATGATCCGCTTGATGTGAAATGTGTCAGGGCGGGTACGACCGGGTAAGCCCGGTTGCGCGGTTACTCGCCCGCCGAGACGGTTTTCCTGATATCTGAAAGGGCGGCTGTCAGTTGGGTGCGTGCCTGATTGATGGCCAGTTCACCCTTATTGATCTGTCTGACAGTAGTCAGGATAAGTTCCGCCTGTTCTCTGTGCAGTTCCCCGATATGCGTGGTGACGATGTTGCCCTGTGAGTCGGTGAACACCGTGTACGGGAATCCGACTGCTTCTATGCCGAAAGCATCCACGGCCTGCAGGCCATCCTGTTCGCCGATCAGCAAGGGATAGTCGATCTTGTTGAGGTCTGCATACTTCAGCACATCCTCGCGGAAATCTACTGCGATACCTACCAGCTGCACACCTTCCGCAGCGTGTTCTTTCTGCAATGACATGAGCAACGGTATCTCGCGACGACAGGGTGCGCACCAGGTCGCCCAGAAATTCAGCATCAATGATTTGCCTGGCCATGAATGCACTGATTGCATGACGCCATCGCGATTCTTCAGGGAGAATTCCGGCAGTGTAAGTACAGGAGGCTTGGCTGCCGGTTGTGTGTCTGTGTCGCTGCTGATTGCACTGGCTGAATTGCGATCATTCCAGATGCGTGCTGCATAGAAACCGGACAGGGCTGCAACGATGGCGATCAGAGGATAGAGGAACTTGTTATGCATGGCGATGGATCTGATAAATCAAACGCCATTATGGCTGCGAATGAATATCAAGTCTTGCCGAATGCAGAACTGATATGCGGGGCAAATTTGTCTGCCGCCATGTAGCCAACCACCCGATAGTCGCGGCGTTCGGTTCCATCAACAAAGAAGGCGATGGTAGGTGGGCCGAAGATACCAAACCGTTTCAGCAAAGCCTGATCATCAGCATTGTTGGCAGTGACATCAATCTGCAGCAAGGTTGAATTGCTCAATGCACTTTGTACGGTTGCTTGAGTGAAAGTGTATTTCTCCATTTCCTTGCAGCTCACGCACCAGTCGGCATAGAAATCCAGCATGACAGTCCGGCCTGCTGTCTTGGCTTCCGCCAGTGCTGAGTCCAGTTCGGCCACTGACTGGATGCGTTTGAATGGCAGCGCGGGTGAATGTGCGGCTGTGCCTGCGTTTGCATTGTTGCTGGTGTTGTTCGCCAGTCCTTGCAGCGGTTGTAGCGGATCAGTTCTGCCGGATACTGCGCCGGCCAGCAGCAGTACACCGTAAATCAGAATCACCAGACCGCTGCCCCGTAACACGGCCGGTGCGGCCTGACCGGCACGCAGTTGCAATGCAAACAGCCAGTAGCCTGTAACAATGGCCAGCGTGGCCCACAATGTCATGGTCAGACCGGCGGGCAGTAGCGTGGACAGCAGGTAGATGGCAACACCCAGGAACATCACGCCAAACAGCGATTTCACCGTGTCCATCCATGCCCCTGCTCTGGGTAACAGGCTGCCTGCTGAGGCGCCGACCAGCAGCAACGGTGTGCCCATGCCCAAGCCCATGGCATACAGGGCTGCTGCGCCCCGCACAATTTGTCCGGTCTGGCTGATCACTGAAAGTGCGGCGATCAATGCAGGTGCAACGCAGGCAGTGACTATCAGCGCTGACAGCGCCCCCATGATGAAAGTACCTATATAAGTGCCGCCCTTCTGTTTGTTGCTGACATCGGTCAGCCGGGTCTGGAGCGCGCCGGGTAGTTGCAGGGTGAAATTGCCGAACATGGCCAAGGCCAGAATGGCAAACAGGCCGGCGAAGGAGGCAATGATCCAGGGTTTCTGAAAGAACGCCTGCGGTGCCTGCTTGAAGATCAGCACAAAGGCTACGGCTGCAGTGGCATAGGTCAGTGCCATGCCCTGCACATAAGCAAAGGCAAGAGAAAAGCCGCGTAATGGCGTTACCTTTTCACTTTGTCCGACGATGATGCCCGAGAGGATGGGGATCATCGGCAACACACATGGGGTGAATGCCAGCAGCAGGCCAATACCAAAAAAACTGCCCAGTACTGCGAGCAGGTTACCGCTGCGGATCAGGTCAGCCAGGCGGTCCTGTTCCGATACCTTGCCGCTACCTGGTTGGCTGCTGGCTGATTGGGTGCTGGATGTCTTGCCATCAAGTTGCTCCGCACCGGCGCCGGCGGGTAGTTCAACTTCAATTACTTTTGTGAGCGGGTTGTAACAGAGCCCGGCTTCGGCACAGCCCTGGTATTTGACCGTCAGCGCCAGTTTAGAAATGCCATCAGCAGTACGGGAAACGGGCAGCGAAGCAGTGACACGCTGGTGGAATATTTCCATTTCGCCGAAGTACTCGTCATTTTTGATCTGGCCTTTCGGGAAGCTGGCTTCACCAAGTTGTACGCCTGGTGTGTCGGTGCTGAAGCTCATACGCTTCTTATATAAGTAGTAGCCTTCGGCAATCTGCCAGGTCACCTCGACCGTATTCGGCCCAGTGGACTGGGCGCTGACCTTGAAGGCCTCATCGGGAGATAAAAATTCGTCGTTTGCTGATTTGAACAGCTCGGCCACCCCTTCCTTGGCGCTGGTTTGCTGGGCTTGGGCCTGCGGGGCGCTGATCAGGAAAACACCAATCAGAATTGGCCGCAGGAGCTTCAAGAACGAAAAGAGGGTCATGGGGTGCTCAAGAGATGGTTTCAGAACCTGTCGGCTCTGTATTTTGCCGAATCCAGTCAGGAGGACGCACGACTATCGCACATTGTGGCCTGACGGGGTCATGGCATACGGCTCACAGCCATTCCGGCCTCAGGACTCATTCTTTTACCCAGCCCCCTTGAATTCCGGACTTCGCTCCCTATTATTAGCAGCCTATTGGGTAGAGTGCTAACAATTACCGGGCCTGATCCGGTTACAAGGCAGCTACCCAACCCAATTCGGTTCGTTTCCTTAACCCCATCTGTCGGAGTCCATTATGGCTGACAAATTGAAAATTCGTCCGTTGCACGATCGCGTCATCATCAAGCGCCTGGAAGAGGAGCGTAAATCTGCCGGTGGCATCCTGATCCCTGACAGCGCCACTGAAAAGCCGGTGCGTGGCAAGGTTGTGGCAGTTGGCAAGGGCAAGATTCTGGAAGACGGCTCTGTGCGTGCGCTGGATGTGAAGGTCGGCGACAACATTCTGTTCGGCAAGTACAGCGGTACTGAAGTGAAGGTGGATGGCGAAGAACTCCTCGTGATGAAAGAGGAAGACATTCTGGCCGTGCTTGAGAAGTAATCGCTTCTCCCACTCTGACCTTACCCAATTTTTAACGAGGATTATTTCTCATGGCAGCTAAAGAAGTACGTTTCAGTGATGACGCCCGCACCCGCATGGTGAAAGGGGTCAATATCCTGGCCAATGCCGTCAAGGCAACTCTCGGTCCAAAGGGCCGTAATGCAGTGCTCGAAAAGAGCTTCGGTGCTCCTACCATCACCAAAGACGGTGTGTCCGTTGCAAAGGAAATCGAACTGAAAGACAAGTTCGAAAACATGGGCGCACAGCTGGTGAAGGAAGTTGCTTCCAAGACTTCCGACGAAGCCGGTGACGGCACCACCACCGCAACCGTGCTGGCACAGGCCATCGTACGTGAAGGCTTGAAGGCTGTTGCGGCCGGCGCCAACCCGATGGATCTGAAGCGCGGTATCGACAAGGCGGTTGAATCCGCTACTGAAGAGCTGAAGAAGCTCTCCAAGCCTTGCAAGGATCAGAAGGCCATTGCTCAGGTCGGTACGATTTCCGCCAACTCTGACCAGTCAATCGGCAAGACCATTGCTGATGCAATGGAAAAAGTAGGCAAAGAAGGCGTGATCACTGTTGAAGAAGGTTCAGGCCTGCAGAACGAACTGGACGTGGTTGAAGGCATGCAGTTTGATCGTGGCTATCTGTCACCTTACTTCATCAACAACCAGAACAACCAGACCGCCGAGTTCGACAATCCGTACATCCTGTTGTACGAAAAGAAAGTGTCCAACGTACGCGAAATGCTGCCGTTGCTGGAAGGCATCGCCAAAGCCGGTCGTCCATTGATCATCGTGGCTGAAGATGTTGAAGGCGAAGCGCTGGCCACACTGGTTGTTAACACCATCCGTGGCATCGTCAAGGTCTGCGCCGTCAAGGCACCGGGCTTTGGTGATCGTCGCAAGGCCATGTTGCAGGACATCGCTATCCTCACCGGCGGCACCGTGATTTCCGAAGAAGTTGGTCTGTCACTGGAAAAGGCCACTCTGAATGATCTCGGCGAAGCCAAGAAAGTCGTCGTGGAAAAAGAAAACACCACCATCATTGATGGCAAGGGCAAGGCTTCTGATATCAAGGCCCGTGTTGAACAGATCCGCAAGCAGGTTGAAGAAACCACTTCCGACTACGACAAGGAAAAGCTGCAGGAACGCGTTGCCAAGCTCTCTGGCGGCGTAGCCGTCATCAAGGTCGGCGCTGCAACTGAAGTTGAAATGAAGGAAAAGAAAGCCCGCGTTGAAGACGCACTGCACGCAACCCGTGCGGCTGTGGAAGAAGGCGTGGTGCCGGGCGGCGGCGTGGCACTGGTTCGTGCACAGAAGGCCATCGACAAGCTGGATGTGAAGAACGAAGACCAGGCCTTTGGCGTGCGCATTCTGGCCCGTGCCATTGAAGAGCCACTGCGTCAGATCGTTTCCAACGCCGGTGAAGATGCAGCCGTAGTGCTGGCCAAGGTGAAAGACGGCAAGGGCACCTTTGGCTACAACGCTGCGACCGGTGATTACGGCGACATGCTGGAAATGGGCATCCTGGATCCTACCAAGGTAACCCGTCTGGCCTTGCAGAACGCCGCTTCCGTGGCCGGTCTGCTGCTGACCACCGAAGTCATGATTGCTGAAGCCCCGAAGGATGAGCCAGAGCATGCTCATGGTGGCGGCGGTGACATGGGCGGTATGGGTGGCATGGGCGGTATGGGCATGTAATCAGCGAAAGCTGATTCAGCATTCCAACTGCTGTTTGATGAAAGCCCCGCAATGCGGGGCTTTCTTTTTGGGCCACGAAAAAATCTGATGGAGCAACAAGAATGAGTCGAAGGATGCGGGAAGGTAGTGGTGTGCGTGCCGGTGATGTGAAAGCCAGACAAGCTGCCGACATGGCGTGGTGCCAGTGCGAGTATTCAGGGGAAAATGTAAGGAAGGGTGTGCTGTTTTGCTTGTGTAACGGGTCAGAGCTGGTTCAAGGCTAACCCGAAGGCCGCTTGCTTTGCGTGAAATTTGATGGACTCAACTTGTCGCATCTCAAGGGGGAAGAGGCCACCTAAGTTTTAGTATGCGGTTATACGCAGATCATAAACTGCAGCAAGCATCGTCATCATCTGCTGAAATCTCACCCAACGATGGCCTAATGCTTCAGAGCCACATGCGAAGGCGAGCGGCGCGTTCGGTAGATGATGGCTCAATGCACAGCACCTTGCTGGTAAAATTCAGAAAGATTCAGGACACAACGACGAATGGAACGGAAATCAGTTCTTGGAACGTAGTTTGTGATATCAGCATGCCCATCCCCCAAATCAAGGATTCCAACCGGAGCCTTCACAGTGTTAATCAGATCTACGTAGCAGCCATAATCAATTCCGTATACGTGGAAACGCTTGCCTGGAGAATCCTTCGCTGACATGCCTTTACGCAACAAATGAAGCACACGCTCATCGTACAAAAAATCAATGAGAGGGTCGCGAATACCAACCTCTAACAAAAATGCCTTCGTTTGACGCTCCTTTATCACCTTGTCGACAATCCATAGCAATAAATGTTTTGCCTGATCATGAGCGCTCACCGCCGCGTCTTTTGACGCTTGATACCACTGCTGCGAGGCAGTCCGAACATCATTAACAGAGATGGTCTGATCGCCAGCCCTTTGCGCCGCATGACTTAGAATGTGGATCGCATCTCTGGGTACACCTTCACATGCTCTTACCACTTCATCAAATGCGGTGCTTTGTGTGAAACCAAGCGAGATTAAGCCACTGGCGTCCTTCGGTGGGGATAACCCCTCTGCATCAAGCGCAACTTGTACATGCTTAAGAACAAGCGCTTTGAAGAAAGCGACGGCCTTGCCTTCATCATTATCGAAAACCATGAAATCGTCTAAATTAATTGATGCGGAAACATCCGCACCAAGCTCTAGTCCGATCGACGTCCCCCCGTTTTCAGTAGCGGTTGGGTTTAGAGTCCGGTGGTAACTGTAACCGACGGCTGAGCCAGTTGTCTTGCATAGGCTGAAGGAGTCAGCCCCTTCAGTACCTTCTTTGGTCTTTCCTCGTTGTATTCCCGT